>JAITPB010000128.1 GCA_031289625.1 Clostridiales bacterium
CGGCTCGTCCAGGATCAGAACCTCCGGCGACATGGCCAGTACGCCGGCGATGGCGACGCGGCGTTTTTGCCCGCCGGACAGTTCAAAAGGCGATTTTTCAAATAAACTTTTGTCGATGCCGGCGGCGGTCAGCGCCTGTTCCACGCGCCAGTTGACTTCATCTGGCGGCAGGCCCAAATTTTCCGGGCCGAAAGCCACGTCTTTAAAAACAGTCATTTCAAAAAGCTGGTGCTCCGGATATTGAAAGACCAGCCCCACCTGCCGCCGGATGGATTTTAATTGGCTTTTATCTGTCGCCGGGTCTTTGCCGTCGATCAGAAGACGGCCCGCGCTGGGCTTCAAAAGCGCGTTGAGATGCTGTATCAGTGTGGATTTTCCCGATCCGGTATGGCCTATCAGCCCGATAAACTCTCCCTTGCGGACACGCAGATCTACCCTGTCCAGCGCTTTTTTTTCAAAAGCGGATCCGTGGTTGTAGATAAAAGTCAAGCGCTCGGCCACAATCAAATCGCCGTCTTTTGCCTGTTCGGTTTTCGGGGCCAAGACGATTGCCCCGGCGTCAGCCACACTGACCGCGTCAGCCGCACTGACCGCGTCAGCCGCACTGACCGCGCCAGCCGCACTGACCGCGCCAGTTGCGCCAGCCGGATTGTTTGGTTTATACGCTTCGAGCGCTTCGGCCAATTCCTCCATGGTGATGAGATCCTCCGGCAGATCCGCGCCCTCCGCGCGAAGCATCCGCGCCAGTTCCGCTGCTTGCGGCGCGTCTAGGCCGAGCGCCCGCAGCGTTTCCGCCTGGCGGAACACCTCGCGCGGGCTGCCGTCCATGACAATCTTCCCCTGATCCATTACGGCGACGCGATCCGCCTGTGCCGCTTCTTCCATGTAATGCGTAATGAGGATCACGGTAATCGCTTCCTCCCGGTTCAGCCGGATTACTGTATCGATTACTTCTTTGCGGCCCAGGGGATCCAGCATGGCCGTCGGCTCATCCAGGACAATGCAGTCCGGCTTCATCGCGAGCACGCCCGCGATAGCGACGCGCTGCTTCTGCCCGCCGGAAAGGTTGTGCGGCGCGGACGTACGATAATCCTCCATACGAACCGTTCGCAGCGCTTCCTCCACGCGACGCCGGATTTCTTTCGGCGCGACGCCTAAATTTTCCGGGCCGAACGCCACGTCTTCTTCCACCAGTGTGGCGATGATTTGATTGTCTGGGTTCTGAAAAACCATGCCCACGGTCTGCCGGACGTTCCATATATTTTCTTCTTTGCGCGTGTCATAGCCTTTGATCCAGACAGTGCCTTCCGTGGGCGTCAAAAGCGCGTTGAAATGTTTGGCTAAGGTTGACTTCCCAGAGCCGTTCCGCCCCAAAACCGCGACAAACTCGCCCTTTTTCACATGGATGTCCACACCGTTTAGCGCGAGAACTTCTTCGTTATCCTCATCGGAGCGGATATATTGAAACGTCACCCCGCTGCTTTTAATCATGTCTGTATCATCCTGTCCGTAAGTCTGCGTGCCCATTTTTCAGCGCGTAATCAATCAAATGGTCCAAAAACGCCCCGAAATCCATGCCTATGCCCTGCGCCGCTTTGGGAATCAGGCTGTGCGCGGTAAGCCCCGGCAATGTGTTCATCTCCAGCACATAAACCTGTTCTTCTTTGACGATCATATCTACCCGGCCATACCCGCCGCATTCCAATACCGTAAAAACTTTTTTGGCGATTTGCTCAATCATCATCCGCAAAAAATGCGGCAGACGCGAGAATGCGACGCTCGTCATTTCATTAAAATATTTGGCGTCATAATCATAAAAATCATTCGCGGCGCCGATGTCCAGCACGGCCAGCACTTCCAGCCCGTGTTCCGTCTCCAGGACGCCGCAGGTTACTTCCTGGCCGTCCAGATATTTTTCGATCAATATGTCGTCGTCCGAGAGCCGTATGCCGTCCGCCGCCTGGCGAAGCTCCTCCATATTTTTTACGATGCTGACGCCCACGCTGGAGCCGCCTTTGTTCGGTTTGACCACCAGGGGAAATCCCAGCCGGAGCACGCGTTCCTCATATTCCGAAAGATTTTCGAAGCGGCGCACGAAAACGCCGTCCGCCACCGGTATGTGAGCGGCGCGCAGGATGAGCTTGCTCATGGCTTTGTCCATGGAAATCGCGCTGCCCATGACGCCGCTGCCGGCATAAGGAATCTCCAGACACTCCAGGAGGCCCTGCACCGCGCCATTTTCCCCGATGCCGCCATGCAAGCCGCTGAGCACAATGTCCGGAGACGCTTCAATCAGCCGCTTCACCCACTCTTTGAACCCAGGAGAATTGATTTCAATGGGAATGATCTCATATTTTTCTGGATCGAGATTTTCGATGATCTGCCGGGAGGACATCAGCGAGACTTCGCGCTCTGGGGATATGCCTCCCATTAAAACGCCCACTTTTATTTTCAATACGAATCACTCCTCACGCCCCAATCCTCACGGCACGGCGATATACCATTCGTTGATGTTGGCCAGAATATTGTTGAGAACCGGTTTCTTGGGGCCTTGCACTTTTTGATCGCAGAGCACGGCGGACTTGCGAAACGCCAAACTGACGCAGGGCAAATCTTCCGCGATTTTTTGCTGTAGATCACTCATGGCTTTTTGATGGCCTGCAGGGCTGACAGCGGAAAAAGCGTTCGACAATAATAAATCCATGACGTCGTCGTGATAGGAAAACAGATTGCCGGATCCAAACGCGAACGTCAAATCCGGGATAACCGAAAGATTCAAGCCGCCGACAAAAATATCAAAATCTTTGCTTTCGATCTTGGCTGAGTATGTTTCAAAAGGCTGGATATCCGCTTCCGCGTTCACGCCCAAAGAGGTCAGGCTTTCTGCCAGCAGGTTCGCGATTTTGACGCGCTCGGTATTTTCTGCATTGGCCAGCAGACGCAGGGACAGCGTTTTTCCTTCTGATCCGCCGCTGAAGCCCGCCTGTTTCAGCAGATCGCCAGCCTTCGTGAGGGAATATTCGTATTGCGTCACATTCGGATCATACAGCCAGGACGCGGGGTTGAGCGGAGAAACGGCCCGCTCCGCGTGCCCCAGGTAAACGCTTGTGATCCACTCCTCCGCGTCGACGGCATGGGCGACGGCCTGCCGGATGAGCCTGTCTTGCAAATCGCCATTGTTAAAATTGAAACCCAGAAAGTCATAGTAATTGGTGACGTACTCGTTGATATTGATCTCCCGGCTGTTCCGGTAGCGTCCCCAATCGGCGGCTTCCGCGGATATCACATCCACCAGCCTCTGATCAAACGCGCTGAATTCCGTTTCTTGATCCGGCGTGATGAATACCTCGATTGACGGTATGTACGGTTTTTTGCGATAAGAATCCGGGTTAAAATTTAAACGCATCTCTCTTTGTTCCGTGTAAGAATCAAAGACATACAGGCCGTTGCCGACAGGCTTCATGCCTGTGCCGTTGGCGTTCCCCTGATAATAGTGTTCGGGAATCAGCGGAAAACAAAACTGATAGGCCGCGCCGCTGAAAGGCTGCCGAAATTGTATTTTGATTGTTTGGGCGTCTGTAATCACATATTGCGGGCTGATATTGGCGGCGCAGCTTTTATATATGGATGTTTCCGGCGCGGCGCGCAGCGTGTTCAGCGAAAAAGCCACATCCTTCGTCGTCACAGACACGCCGTCGCTCCATTTTAAGCCGTCCCGCAAAACGACGCTGACGCTCATGCCATCGGCGGAAAAGGTAAAATTCGCCAGATTACCAATGGGTTTTAAAGACGTATCCAGCGTCATCATCGGCTCAAATAACAGTTTTAAAACAGCGTCCACTGTCGCGTCTTCA
This sequence comes from Clostridiales bacterium, assembly GCA_031289625.1. Taxonomy (GTDB): domain Bacteria; phylum Bacillota; class Clostridia; order Lachnospirales; family WQUN01; genus JAITPB01. Next base: position 3,855 of record JAITPB010000128.1, read on the forward strand.
TTGAGCAGAGGATTCAGAGTTTGAGGCGGCCGCATGGGAATCCGAAGCGTTCCGCCTGATCTGGGCTGAGGCGCTTCGGTCGGCTCTGGAGAAGGCGTTAAAATGGCAGGGGGAGGCGTAGGATCTTGTTCGGGGTCTATGATATTCAGACAGCCGGAGGGCAGCAGCGCGGCTGTCAAAAGCGCGGCGGCGGCCACGGCGATGGCCCGCGGTGATCGCTGCGGCGATCGCTGCGATGGTTTTTTCATAAATATCTCCTCGTCGGGTATATTGGCTATTGGCTTAAACTTGCGTTAAACTTGAATAAACATCAGTATCATATCATAAATTTTTTGGTTCCATTGAATGCGCTTGAGATAAACCCTGGTTTCAGGGAAAGGAATCGTTTCAAGCCGCTGGCCGTCGCTGGAATAGGCTTTGTTTTTTAGCCATTTGTCTACATTGCCGCTGCCCGCGTTGTAAGCGGCGGCGGCCAGGTTTCTGTCCTGGTTGTAATGGTTCAACAGCCAGGCCAGATACCCGCATCCAATCTGGATATTGACGGACGGCTCAAATATCCTCTCATAACTGTAATCTGGCAGGTTGATTAACGGCGCGATCCAGTCGGCTGTTCCCCGCGTGACCTGCATCAGCCCGCTCGCGTCTTTATGAGAGCGCGCCGTCTCCCGAAACTTACTCTCCGCGTGTATGACGGCGCAGACAAACGAAGGCTCCAGGCCATACGCTTCGGCGTTTTTCCGGATGATATCCATATATTTCAGCGGATAGCGGAAACGGACGCAGACAACGAAAAAAACCGCTAGAAAGCCGCAGAAAAGGAAAATCAAAAATTTTTTTATCCCGCGCAAGCGAATCGTATAAAACATGTCGCACCCCACAGGTTATCGCAGCGGCAGTTCGCGCAGCGCTGTTCGGATATTTTGTTCAAACAGCTGCGGCTCTCTCCCATTTTGAATGATCATGAATCTGCCGCCCAGCGCCGCCCGGACGCGCGCCGCAATTTCCTCTTCCGCCATTTGGTTTTGCAGACGCTGTCTCGCCTGTTCCTCCGAAATGCCGTCTCTCGCTTGAATACGCGCTAATTTCTTTTTAAGAGGCGCGGATATCAGCCAGACCCAATCGCATTGCTTATGCATGCCGGCTTCGGCAAGCAGCGGCGCGTTCCAGATAATAAAATCAAACCTATTTTTTCCGGGATTCTCCTGTACGGCCCGCGTCATGGCGTTGGCGCGGAGAATCACCTGCCTGTGAACGATTTCCTCCAGCCGCTTTAATTTTTCGCGATCGTGAAAAACAATGGCGCCCAATTTTTTGCGATCGATTTCGGAAAGGCTGGCCGTTTTGCCTTCCGATAAGATTGGTTCCAATAAGATTGGTTTCAATGAGATTGGTTCCGATACGATTGGTTTTGATAAAATCGCCCTGCCAAACAGGGCGGTGATCTCCTGATAAGCGGGCTGGCCGGGCCGGATGACCTCATGCGCCAGGGCGTCCATATCAATGTGAGCCCCGCCCGCTTCGGCCAAAATATCCGCCGCCGTGTTTTTGCCGCTACCAGAATTGCCCGTGAGCCCCAGGATGAACGGTTTACTTCGCGTCATACCATGTCCCGCCCACATGCAAATCCGCTTCGAGCGGCACGCGCAAGGCGGCCGCTTGTTCCATTTCTTCTTTTAAGAGAATTTTGATGTCTTCTAGTTCATCCCGTTTTACTTCCAGCAAAAGTTCGTCGTGAACCTGCAGGATGAGCCTGGAGGCCCGGTTTTCCGCGCGCAGGCGCTGGCGCACCTGAATCATCGCGATTTTAATGATGTCCGCGGCGGCTCCCTGCACGGGCATGTTCATCGCCGCCCTCTCCCCAAAAGAGCGCACAGTATGGTTTGTGGAAGACAGTTCGGGAATGGGCCGCCGCCGATGAAACAAAGTCTCCGCGTAGCCTTTTTCTTTCGCGCTGGCAATGGATTGATCTAAGTAGGCTTTGATCCGCGGATATTTTGTAAAATAGCCTTGAATGTATTTCTCCGCTTCTTTGCGGGATATGCCCAGATCCTGACCCAGCGAAAACGGGCTGATCCCATAGACAATGCCAAAATTGACTGCCTTCGCGCCGCTTCTCTGCGCGGGCGTCACGTCCGCAAAAGGCGTGTTAAAAACCTGCGAGGCCGTCAGCCTGTGGATATCCTGTCCGTTTTGGAAAGCATCAATCAGCGCCGGATCGTCTGCCAGGTGCGCCAGCACGCGCAGTTCGATTTGACTGTAATCCCCGTCCAGGAACACAAAACTATCATCCGTGGGGATAAACGCTTTCCGCAGCCGCCGGCCCAATTCAATTCGTATGGGTATGTTTTGCAGGTTGGGTTCCGAACTGCTGATGCGGCCGGTGGAAGCTGCCGTCTGGTTGAATGTGGAATAAATTTTAGCGGTGTCCGGCTCCAGGACGCTGAGCAAGCCATCCGCGTAAGTGGATTTCAGCTTGGTATAACTGCGGTATTCCAACACTTTCGAGACAATGGGATGATCGTCCTCCAGCTTTTCCAATACATCAGCGGCAGTGGAATAACCCTGCTTGTTTTTTTTGTCCGTTTTTAACCCCAGTTTGTCAAACAGCACGCCGCTCAGTTGCTGCGGGGAATTGATGTTGAACGCCTCGCCCGCCAAATCGGTTATCTCTTCTGTCAGACATTCAATGCGTTCTTTTAATTCCAGCCCATACCGCCTAAGCTCTTCCGGGTTGACGCGTATCCCCGCCAGTTCCATATCTTTCAGCACATGCGCCAGCGGCTGCTCCATCCCGCTGTACAAATTCCATTGATTGTTTTGCGTAAGCTTTTCTTTCATGACAGGATAAAGCCTGAACAGCACGCCGGCTTGCCGGCAGACGAAACGCAGCAATTCATCCTCCGGGACGCTCGCCGCCGATCGCCTGTTTTTCCCTTTGCCCCAAAAAGTTTCGGGCCGCTCATAAGCTTCCCCCAAATAATCCAAAGCCATGCCGCTGTAGTCATAAGACGGCCTGGAGGCGTTCAAAACATAGCCGGCCAGCATGACGTCGAAAATCTCTCCGCCTAGTTCTATGCCAAACGCGTGCAGATAGACCATTTCTTTTTTGCTGTCCAGTGTGATTTTGGGAATGGGCGCGGAGAGATAGGGCGCGCATATCGACACGAGTTCCGTTTCGGTCAGGCTGTCAGACGTTTTCAGGAAAAAAGCGCCGTCATGATGGGCGAAACCGATCCCGGCGCAGGCGTCCCCATCCCAAATGAATTGAAAAACGGCCAATAGCCCGCAGAGCGATTGGATCTGGGCTTTCGCGTCCTCCACGCTCAGTATCCGCCAGGCCGGGTTGTCCTGCGCCCGTTGGTTCCGCTGAAAACGCGGCAAAATGCTTTTGCATTCCAGCCGGATGATTTCCGCCTGCGCCGCGCCGCCGTAAATCCCTTCCAGGCCCGCCTCTTCCAAACGCAATTCCAGAGGCGCGTCCGTGAGAATGGCCGCCAGTTCCTGGCTCAAGTAGGCTTGATCGCGGTACGCCAGCAAGTTGTGCGAGGCTTTAACGGGCTTGATTTCATCCGCGTGCAGAATGCTGTTCTCCAAAGTTTTGTAAGTTTGAATGATTTTCACCGCGGTCTTTTCGCCGATGCCGGGCACGCCGGGGATGTTATCCGAAGCGTCGCCCATCAGCGCCTTCACGTCGATGTATTCCCGCGGCGTGACGCCGATTTTGTCCAGCACGTCCGCCGCGTAATAATCCTCCACTTCTGTTTTGCCTGCTTTGGTCTTGGGTATGCGGATTTGCGTGAATTCGGAAGCCATTTGCAATAAATCCCGATCGCCTGTGACAATGACCGGCGCCAGCCCAAGCTGTTCCCCTTGCAGCGCCAGCGTCCCCAGCAAGTCGTCCGCCTCATAGCCTTCCAGCGTGAAAATTTTGATCCGCATCAGCGTCAGCAGGTTTTGCAGCAGGAGAACCTGCGGCCGCAGTTCTTCCGGCATGGATTTACGCGTCGCTTTATATCCGGCGTACTTTTTATGGCGGAACGTGGGCTTGGGCAGATCAAAAGCCACCGCCGCGTAAGCGGGCTGTTCCTCGTCCATAAAATGAAAAAAGATATTCAGAAATCCATAAACGCCGTTGGTATATTCACCCGCGCTGCTGCTCAGCAAAGGCAGCGCGTAAAACGCGCGGTTTAAAATACTGTTGCCGTCAATCAGCAAAATTTTTTCTCTCGAATCTTTTTGGCTGAAATCCTTTTGGGTGAAATCTTTTTCGCTCAAATTTTCTCTCTCCTGTAAAAATCCATAAGAATCAGACAGCGCGTAATATGAGTGATCATACATGAACCGGCTTCATAAATCAACCGTC
>JAITPB010000148.1 GCA_031289625.1 Clostridiales bacterium
GAGGAAATGGTGGAAAAAGCCAAGAAAGAAATTGATCAAGAAATACGCGAAACCGGCGAACAGACAGCTTTTGAAACCGGTGTGCATAATTTACATCCGGAAGTGATCAAGTTGCTGGGACGGCTGAAATATCGTACCAGTTATGGACAGAATGTGTTAAAGCATTCCATGGAGGTATCCTATCTCGCCGGAATTATGGCGGCGGAACTGGGCGTAGACGTTAATCTAGCCAAACGCGGGGGCCTGCTGCATGATATCGGTAAAGCGGTTGACCATGAAGTTTCCGGCGCCCATGTTGAACTGGGCGTGGATTTGGCCAAAAAATACCGGGAAGACAAAGATGTTATTCATTGCATAGAAGCACATCATAACGATGTGGAGGCGAAAAGCGTGGAAGCCGTGCTGGTTCAGGCGGCGGACGCCATATCCGCTTCCCGGCCGGGAGCGCGCCGGGAAACCCTGGAAAGCTATATTAAACGTCTGGAAAAATTGGAAGCTTTGGCCGATTCCTTTGACGGCGTGGATAAGTCTTTTGCGATACAGGCCGGACGGGAAATCCGGATTATTGTCAAGTCCGATGAGATAGACGATTTGAAGTCGATCCATTTGGTGCGGGAAATCGCCCAAAGAATCGAACAGGAGATGGATTACCCCGGCCAGATCAAGGTAGTCGTCATCAGAGAGACCCGACAGGTGGAATACGCCAAATAGCCCAGGGTATTATCGGTTTCATTGTTTTTGTCATTGAGGATGCCCGGCTGATTTTTTCGTCGCTGGACATCCTCGTTCTATAAGGTTCACCTTATACATGAAGGAGATTCATCTATGAAATTGTTGTTCCTCGGCGATGTGGTAGGCCGCCCCGGGCGGGAAAAGCTGACGGAGGGCCTGGAAAAATTGCGCCGGCAGACAGAGGCTGATTTTGTCATCGTCAACGGAGAAAACGCTTCCGGCGGCAGAGGGCTGAATCAAAATGGCCGGGATGATTTGCTGCGGGCGGGAGCGGATGTGATCACCATGGGCAATCACGTCTGGGATAACAAGGAAATTTACCGCTTTATTGATGATGAGCCGCGTATCGTGCGCCCCGCGAATTATCCGGGATATTGCCCCGGACAAGGCTTAGGCGTTTATACCTGCGGGATCAATCAGAAGATCGCCGTCATCAATCTTTGCGGGCGGATATATATGCCCGCTTTGGACTGCCCCTTCCAGGCGGCGAATGAGCTGATCGACTCCGTGGCCGCCAAGGTTGATTTTATCGTGGTGGATTTTCACGCCGAAGCGACTTCGGAAAAGCTGGCCCTGGGTTATTATCTGGACGGAAGGGTGCAGGCGGTGGTGGGGACCCATACCCATGTGCACACCGCAGATGAAAGGATATTGGCCCAAGGAACAGCCTATATCACCGATCTGGGCATGACCGGGGTGCAGGATTCCATCTTGGGTGTGAACAAAGAGCTGATTATCGAAAAATTTCTGACGCAGCGGCCGACGCGGTTCGGCTTAGCCGAGGGGGAAGCCGCTATCCAAGGGCTTTTAGTCGAGCTCGACGATGCCAGCAAAAAAGCCGTGAGCGTCCGGCGCATCAGCGAGTAACGGCAACTAGAGTTATGGACGTTTTTCGAGGAGAAAATAAAAAATGCAGGACTTGTCATTCTGCAATTGCGCTATTATGAGGGTGGGGTGCTTATTGTGCAAGGGAAGAAGCAAAGAGTAATTTTGAGTATGGGAACTGCGATAGCCTTGCTGGTATGTTTCCTGCTTTTTCGTTTCGCCCTGTTTGACTTACACGGAATGAAATCTTTTCCCTCATATCTGTTCGTGTTGGGATTGATTGTTGTTGCTCTTGCTGCTGTGTTCAAAAGCTATCGGGCACAGGTTGGTGCGGTTACCGGGTATGCTATCGGGTTCGTTTTTGCTATGCTGTTTAATACGGACAGTTACGATCCCGGTAGTGGTCGGCTTAACAACGCTTGGAAAATTTGGGTAGCGGGTTTTCTCATCATTCTTTTTATCGGTATTGTTTTAGAAATACGACATAGAGGAAAATGCCGTTTTTAAGAATCTTGTCCTTTCATTACGGGCTTCAAATTTTTGTATGACACGAACGCTGTGCTGCTTCTGATCTGATGGATTACGCAGAGTTGCTGCTCGGTCTTCGGGAATACCGTGCTTATCGCGTTCGAGAGTCCTGCCAGATTGTCGTGGCAGGCGATTAGAATGGCCTGGTGCTGAAACGGCTGAACACGCCGCAATGGATAACCTACGTTCTGTAGGCTTTTCACTTTCCGCTTGACGAAATATATACTTCGGTATATATTAATGCTGAGGTGATAAAAATGCAAACAGCAAAATTATTCCAGAACGGACAGAGCCAAGCTGTCAGGCTTCCAAAAGAATTCCGCTTTGAAGGCAGCGAAGTTGGAATTGGGCGCGTTGGCGGTTTGGTTTTTCTTTACTCAGCCGATAAGGCTTGGGAAAACTTCCTCAACTCGCAGCCGATGACCGCTGATTTTTTTGAGGCTATGGAGCATAGGCATGAGGGCGATACCCAAGCGGAGCGCGAACAGTTATGAGTTATATGCTCGACACCAACATCTGCGTTTTCATGCTCAACCAGGAGCCCGGCGTACTCCACAGGTTTCAGGCCGCCATGAGCGACGGCGTTTGCATTTCCGTGATAACGCTGGCGGAATTAGAGTATGGCGTATCAAAAAGCGCCCGCAAAGAGCATAATACGAGCGCTCTCGCGGCTTTTCTCGCGCTGGTTGATGTGTTGCCTTTCGATATCCCGGCAACGGGCGAGTATGGGCAAATCCGGGCGACGCTTGCGCGTGCGGGCCATGTAATCGGCTCATTGGATATGCTCATCGCCGCACACGCGAAATCCGAAAATCTCACGCTGGTTACCAACAACACGCGTGAGTTTAAGCGCGTAGATGGGCTTCGGTTGGAGGATTGGCGTTGAGGTGGAAAATGAAATTGAAACGATTTTTGATAGTTGCATTTTTCCTCTTACTCTTGTGCCGCTGTCATGCAACGCCGGAATCGCTTTTTGAATACTCAAATATCGTTGATGCTGATTCTCAAAAGCAGGTGGCTGCATTGCTTACACAAGCAGGCGCTAAGGATACATATATTGCGCGTTTCATTGGTTTTGCCAATGACTTTTACCAGGTTCCATACGACGGAATCGCGGATAAAGGATTTATTTCGGTCCCCGTAAGTCAATTCACCTACAAAACATTTGGTATTGATGAAAAATGATGAACCAATGAATTAAAGTCCGCTATTGAAATTCGGTCGTTGAATAACCGCCTTAAACGTGATAGAATGAAAGAGTAGACCGTTGTTTTCCATAAGATCGATGAACAAAAATCGGCATTTTAGATTGGAGTTTGGAGGGCAGTATGAAAAAATGGTATGCTGAGGAATATGAATTTGCGATTGCGGTAACCGGATTTCTTCGTGGCGACCGCACCGAACGATATTGTCGCAACGGCGAGGAAATCGGAGATACGTATATTTGCACCTATGGCTGTCCGGTTAATACAGATGGTCAGGGAATTTGCGCCAAAGTCATGATGATCATGTTCCCGGTTATGGAGGCGGTCAGAAGCGGCGGAGATTTAGAGAATATCGGCGGCAATGACCAATATAGCAAAGATATCGTATGTCCGGACGGTTGTGTTCTATTCAGACTGACGGCCAAGAAACTTGGCAATGAGAATTTTTATAAGGGGAAATTTTTCGATTAGCTTTTGTTGGTGATATAACATGTAGCTGTACATGCAAAGATGGCAACCATGCAACGCGGCGGGTGAAAAAACGCCCGCCGTGCTAGGTGGTTAATCTAGGAAAGTGCTTAACTTAACAGGTCATGCAAACGCATTATTTTACCGCCTTTACTTTCATAATAACGCAGCATTTCGTCAATTTTCCTTTTATCATAACTGGTAATGCAATCTGATAAGACATTAACGCTATAATTTGCTTTGCGTAAGTTATAACAGGTTGATTTCACACAAGCAACAGCATCTGCCCCGGTTAAGTAGAAATCACCTATTTCATTTTTACGAATAAAGTCTGTAAATTCCTCGCTGCTCAATGCGTTTTCTTTGTTTTTTGTAAAAATATTTTTTGACACTATTTTTAATTCAGAAACCAAT
>JAITPB010000017.1 GCA_031289625.1 Clostridiales bacterium
CCCGCTCGGATCTGTGAGGGGCGGATATCGCGGAGGTGTCCGCCTACTCGACCGTGAATTGCGCACGCACGGATCTGCGAGGGGCGGACGCCGCGAGGGATCCGTCTACTCTACCCAGCAAAGATAGCATTAGCTGTAAAAACGGCCACGGCCCCTTGCTGGAACAAATAAAACAAAAAGACGCTGAAATTGAAGAACTCAAGAAGAGGATCCTCATTCTTGAAGCAATCTTAAATAAAAATTCTAAAAACTCATCAAAACCACCCAGCTCGGATGGTTTCCATAAAATCCCTAACAACCGGGAAAAGAGCGGCAACAAAACAGGAGGGCAGGAAGGCCACGAAGGGCGCCGTCTCCATATGCCAGCAAATTTTGAAGAGCTGATAGAAAGTGGATTTGCGGAAAAGAGGCTGGTAGATCATACAGATGGCCAAGGTGAGTTTGTACCAAAATGGGTCGTTGATCTCGAAGTAAAGGTAATCTATACAGAACATAGATATTTAGCAAGCTTGAAAAACAAACTCGGGTTGGAGAGTTGATTGTTAAAAATCAAAATACGATTTATAATGCCTGTTATACCCGCGAACATTTAGAGGTGTATTGATGCCCATGACAAATAAAAATATTTTAGTGGTGGACGACGAACCGAAAATTTTAGAAGTGGCTGTATCCTTTATGGAAAGCCGGGGCTTTCATGTTTTTTCCGCTGAGAACGGTCAAAAGGCGATGGAGATTTTCGGCAGGGAAAATATCGCGCTGGTAATTCTGGATCTCATGCTGCCAGACATTTCCGGCGAGGACGTATGCCGCGAGATTCGCAAAAAATCCCGCGTCCCTGTCATCATGCTGACGGCGAAGGCGGAAGAAAACAATATCGTGGAAGGGCTGGAGTTGGGCGCGGATGATTATATCACGAAGCCGTTCGGCTTAAAGGAACTTTACGCGCGCGTGGAGGCCGTACTGCGCCGGACGGAAAAAGATTTGACGCCGCTGACAGCGCGCAGTTCCTGGCGCGGCGGGGATTTGGCTGTGGATTTTTCCGCCGGCGAGGTACGCAAGAAAGGAAACAGCGTTGCGCTGACGCCGACTGAGTCTAAGATCCTGGCCGCCTTGATCAAGTACCCTGGCAAAATTTTCACGCGGGAAGAACTGATTACGCTGGCGTTGGGAGACGAGTTTGATGGATATGACCGCGCGGTTGACTTCCATATTAAAAACATCCGCCAAAAAATTGAGGATGATCCGCGTAATCCCGTTTATGTGCTTACCGTTCACGGACAGGGCTACCGGTTTGGAGGCGCATAAAAGAAGGCGCGGCCTTTGGGCGCAATTGTCTGTAACCATCGTGCTGGTGGTGCTGTTTACGGTCGCGCTGATCAGTTTATTATCCAATGTACTCATCGCCAGGCGTTTTGAGGCCTATGTGCTGGAGCAGGAAAAACAAGAAGCGGACAATATTGTAAGCAATCTCAGCCGTCAGTACGACAGCCTGACGCAAAGCTGGAACACGGCCTATATTCATGGCCTTGGCATGTACGCGCTGTACGACGGGTATATCATCAAAGTATATGATCGGGACGGGGCTTGCGTCTGGGACGCGGAAAATCATGATATGTCGCTCTGTATGCAGATCATGGACGAAATCAGCACGCGCATGGAGGACAGGCGTCCGAACGCGGGCGGGCGGTTTATCTCGAAAGATTATGCACTTTCCACCAGCGGTGATGCTATCGGCGCCGTGAGCGTCAGTTATTACGGCCCTTATTTTTTAAACAGCGCGGACTTTCATTTTTTGGATACGCTCAACGCCGTATTTATTTCCATCGGCGTTTTTTCCCTGGCCTTATCCTTTATCATCGGCTGGTTTCTGGCGCGGCGCATTTCGCGCCCCATCACAAAAACCGTGTATATCGCCAAACAGATCGCGGATGGAAATTATGGCATCCGTTTTGAAGGCGCGACCAGAACAAGGGAAATGGACGACTTGGCCGCGTCGGTCAATCATCTGGCCGGCGCGCTTTCCCAGCAAGAGGATTTACGCAAACGCCTTACCTCAGACGTCGCTCACGAATTGCGGACGCCTCTTTCCATTTTGAGTTCGCATTTGGAAGCGATGATCGAGGGCATATGGACGCCGACGGTAAAGAGACTGGAAAGCTGCCGGGAAGAAACTGGACGGCTCGATAAACTGGTCGCTGATTTAGAGCGGCTGGCGAAAGTGGAAAGCGAAAACCTCACGTTAAACAAAACGCCGGTGGATTTGCTGGAACTGTTGCGCACAGTGAGTGGCCACTTCGCGCTGGAGGCGCAAAAACGAAATCTCGCGCTGGACGTGGACGGAGAAAGCACAGTGGTGCCCGCCGACCATGATCGGATCTGTCAGGTCGTCACGAATCTTTTGAGCAACGCGATCAAGTATACGCCCGAAAACGGCCATATCCGCCTGACGTCAAAGGATACGCCTGACAGCGGCGTGATTTTTGTGGAGGACGACGGAACTGGCATTCCTGAGGAGGAGCTTCCCTTTATTTTTGAGCGGTTCTACCGCGCCGATAAATCCCGCAGCCGGAAGACCGGCGGGGCCGGCATCGGGCTGGCTATCGTGCGCTCCATTGTGAAAGCGCATGGGGGCAGCGTGAGCGCGGAGAGCCAATCAGAAAAAGGAAGCTGCTTTTCCGTAGTTCTGCCGAAGCGACTGCGATCATCATAACATTATAAAAAAAACAGCCGGAAAATGGCTGTTTTTTTTTCGTTATGTAACCGCCTGCCCTTTTGCGCCGCCCCGGAGTTCCTGCCGGTTGGAGTACAGTACGTCGGCTGTCTGCGCGAAATACTGCTCCATTAATTGATGCTGCTGGTTCATGCTGCTCATCGCGTCTTGAATGATGCGCTCTGTTTTTGCCAAAATTTCATCCGCATAATCCATCGCGTTAAGCCGCATGTCCCGCGCGTTTTTTTTGGTCTCTTCGATCACTTCGGTGGCTTGTTCCGTGGCGCGTTTATAGATCTCATGGTTGTTGGTCAGCGCCTTGGCGCTGTTTTCCGCTTCCTTGACAATGCTGGCGGATTTGATCTTCGCGTCGTTGATGATTTTATCGTGCTCCTCAATGATGCGCTGCGCCTGCCGGATTTCGTTTGGCAGGTTCAGGCGCATGTCGCGAATGATATCGAACACTTTGGCTTTATCCACGGAGATTCGTTTGGAAAAAAGCACTGATTTGCCTGATTCCACCACATCTTCCAGCATGTCCAGGTAATCCAGTAAACTCTCCACACATGTCCTCCTTACAGTTTAGTCTTTAGATATTCTATGACGGCGGCCGGCGCCATAGACCCGGCGCTGCCCCCCAGCTTTGTGATTTCTTTGACGGCGCTGGAACTGACATAGATATTTTCCGCCTTGGAGGGGATAAACAGGGTTTCGATATCCGGCGCCAGAGACTGATTGATCACAGCCATTTCCATTTCGTAGTTAAAGTCCATTCCGTTCCGCAGTCCGCGAATGATCATGCTGGCGTATTTAGAACGCGCGTATTCCACCAATAAGCCGGTGCAAATATCGACTTCAACCTGATCAAAATCGGAAGTCAGTTTATAAATGAGCGCCAGGCGTTCCACCAAAGACAAAAGGGGCGATTTCCGCAGATTTTCCCGCACGGCTATGATGAGCCTATCCGAGATGCCAAGCTTGCACACGCGTTCGATAATATCCAGATGCCCATTGGTCAGTGGATCAAATGTGCCGGGATAAATGGCGATTCTCAAAAAATCCACGCCGCCTTTCTTTCTGCAGCGTCTTCCTGCAGCATCTATGCGTTAGCCTCAGAGCCTGTAAAACTGAAAAACGGTCAGCCCATATTTTTTGATTTTCAAGAGAGTCAAAGCGTCGTCCTGGCTTTGGGGCGGTTCCTCATCCGCTGAGTGTTCCGCTGCCAGAAGCCCGCCCGGTTTTAACAGTTTATACGATAGGATGAGATCCATCGCGCGGGTTATCAGATTTTGACAGTACGGAGGGTCCATGAAAACAATGTCAAATCGCGTCCCCTGACAGCGCAGCCGGTGCAGAGCCTCCGCGTAATCCAAGGGTAAAACAGAGCTTCGCGCTTGGAAGCGCGTCAGCGCCAGATTTTTGGCAATGAGCGGCGCGGTGCGCGCGTCTACAAAACAGGCTTCCGCCGCGCCCCGGCTGAGCGCCTCAACGCCTATCGCGCCCGTGCCGCTGAACAAGTCCAGAAAAACGCTCTGCACCACTTCGTCTCCTAGTACGCTGAAGAGAGCCTCTTTCATCCGATCCGTCGTGGGCCTGGTCAAATCTCCTTCTGGGGGAATCAGCTTCCGCCCTTTCGCGCTGCCCGCGATCACGCGCAATTGTATCCCTCCCCGCTGTCGTCACAACTTCATTATAATCAATACCGATTGTCAAGTAAACATGTAACGAAAAAAAACTATAGGACAATGTTCTTTTCTCCGTTTTTTTCTCCGCGGAAGCCGCGAAAGATCCGATCGATTTCGGCGCTGGCGTCTGCACTCTCTGGGAAAGCCTGGGGGGCATCCCATGCCCGGGGGACATCCCATGCCTGGGCGGCATCCCATGCCTCGCGCAGAATCTCCATGTCCTGATAGAGGTTGGCTATTTTGAAATCGGGCAGGCCGTGCTGGCGCACGCCGAAAAAATCGCCCGGCCCGCGCGCTTTCAAATCCAGCTCCGACAGAGCGAACCCGTCGCTTGTTTGCGTCATAGCCTGCAACTTCTCCCGGCTGACCCCGGATTTTGTGTCGGACACCAAAATGCAGCAGGATGCCTCCGCCCCGCGCCCCACGCGCCCTCTAAGCTGATGCAGCTGCGCCAGCCCAAAACGATCCGCATTTTCTATCAGCATGATCGTGGCGTTCGGCACATGAATCCCCACTTCGATCACGGTCGTAGAAACCAACACATGGATTCGGTTGTCCGCGAAAGCTTGCATAATGTCCTGCTTTTCTAGAAAAGCCTGTTTCCCATGCAGACAGCGAACCTGAAAACCGGCCAAAACGCGGGACAATTCGGCGGCGTATTGTTTTACGTCCCGCAGCGCGCCGTCATTATTCTCTGAAGCTTCAATCACAGGGCAGACGACAAAAGCCTGCCGCCCCTCTTCCAGCGCTTTGCGGATAAACGTATGAATCCGGGCGCGATAAGCCGAACTGACAAAATACGTTTGCACCGGCTGTCTGCCAGGCGGGAGATCGCGAATGACAGAGACATCCAAATCGCCATATAAAACAAGGGCGAGTGTTCTGGGGATCGGCGTGGCCGTCATCACCAGCACATGCGGCGCATGGCCTTTTCGGGCGAGGCTGAAGCGTTGATCGACCCCGAAACGGTGCTGCTCGTCTGTGATGATAAGCCCTAAGCCCGCGTACTCCACTTTTTTTTGAATGAGCGCATGGGTGCCGATAATCATCCGGGCTTCGCCACTGCGGATCCGATCGTGCGCCTGTCTTTTTTCAGCGGCGGACAGACTTCCAGTCAGAAAGGCCGTCTCGATCCCCAAGGGCTGCAATATCGTCTGAAATGAAGCAAGATGCTGGCGCGCCAGGACTTCAGTCGGCGCCATGACGGCGGCCTGCGTCCCGTTTGCGATGGCGATATAGGCCGCCGTCATGGCCACGGCGGTTTTTCCGGAACCCACGTCTCCCTGAATCAATCGGTTCATGACTTGGCCGCCGCGCAAATCTGTTAGAATATCGTCCAGTGCCTCGCGCTGTCCGCATGTCAGCGCGAAAGGAAAAGCCGATAAAACCGGATCCAGATCAAATCGGGAAAAACACAGGGCGCTGTGCTGTTTGACGGCGGATTTGGCGCGCTTTAACGCCAGCGCCATAAACAGAAGTTCCTCAAAAACCAGACGGCGGCGCGCCAGCAAAAATTTTTCCGCGCTTTCCGGAAAATGAATGTTCCGCACAGCCTGATCTTTCGGGCAGAGCGCGAAACGTTCCCGCAGGCTGGGCGGCAGCAAATCGGGAAAAGCGTCCGCCGCCTGCAGAGCCGTGAAAATTACCTTGCGCAGCATTTTTTGGCTCAGTTGACCCGTGGAGGCGTACAAAGGCACAATGCGGCCGCCAGAAAGCAGTTCCTGGCCATTGACGATATCGTAATCGGGCGCCTGCATTTCCAGGAGAGAGGGGCTGGAGCCATCCGAATCAAAAGGCTGGAATTTTTCTTTTACTTGGCCAGTCAAAAGATACGTCTGGTTTTTTTGAAAAACATTTTTTATGTAAGGCTGATTGAACCATACCGCTTCCATACAGCCTGAGCCATCCTGTATTTTGACTTTTACGACACTTCGCCGGTTCGTAAAGAAAACTTTCGGATCGGACGCCGCAACGCCGAGGACGGCGCTGACCGCACCGGGAACCAGATCGGCAATCTGGCTCAGGCGGCTTCTGTCCATGTAATCGCGCGGATAATGCTCCAGCACGTCCCGGACGGTATAAAGGCCGAGCCTATGAAAAAGGGCGGCCCTTGCTTCGCCAACAGAGCGCAGGGCCGTCACAGGATCATTGGGGTTTAAGGTTGTCATGCGGTTCACTCCGCGGAAATAATGTAGTGATACACAGGCTGGCCGCCGTAAAACACTTCCACTTCATGCTCCGGATAACGCTCCCGCGCATAGGCCGCCGCCGCCTGCGCCTGTTCCTCCGATGTTTCCGCGCCGTAATAGAGGCCGATTATTTCCACGTCCGGCGTTATCATCCGGTTGATCAACTCTTTTGCGCCTTCTTGCGGATCGCGGCGCACTGAGATGATTTTGCCGTCGAGCATACATAAGCAGTCGCCTGTATGAATCTCCTGCCCGTCCATTTTTGTATTCCGCACAGCGCGCGTTACCTGTCCGGTACGGGTCTTTTCCATCGCGCGCCGCATGATCGTCTGGTTTTCTTCCAGCGAATACGCGGGCGCGTAACTGATCACACTGGTCAGCCCCTGCGGAATGCTTCGCGTGGGCAAAACGACGGCTGTTTTATCCGCGCAAAGCTGAGCAGCCTGTTCCGCCGCCAAGATGATGTTTTTGTTGTTGGGCAGAATAAACACGGCGGCCGCGTTGATCCGTTCCACGGCGCGCAGAATATCCTCCGCGCTGGGGTTCATCGTTTGGCCGCCTTCAATGACTTCGTCCACGCCGAGATTGAGAAAGAGTTCTTTAAAACCGCCGCCCAAGGAAACGGCGGCAAAACCGACGTCTTTCTTTTCCCCTTTTTTTTCGTGATTATGATCTGCGTTCTTATTTTCAGGGCTCTTGCTTTCTAAAGAAAAATTGATCAGGCTGGTATGCTGCAAGCGCATGTTTTCAATTTTTAAATGACTCAAGCTGCCGATCAGCAGCGCTTTTTCCAAAACAGAACCGGGATGGTTTGTGTGTACGTGAATCTTTATCAATTCTTCATCCGCAACGGCAACGATCGAGTCGCCCGTGGATTCCAGATATTGTTTGAAATGGTTCTCCGCTTCTTCCGTGACATTTTTGACATGGACAAAAAATTCCGTGCAATAGGCAAAGTGGATATCGCCGGAAGCCATGGCCGCCGCATTGGCCGCAACTGGCGGCGCCACGCCGCTGGCGGCGGCTGTTTCCAGCAGAGGCTCGGCTGAATCCGCGCGCAGCCCGCGCAGCGCGCCTTCCAAAACAACGAGCAGACCTTTGCCGCCCGCGTCCTCCACGCCCGCCTGCCGCAGCTCTGGCAGCATTTCTGGCGTTTTCGCCAGCGTTTTATCGGCGTGCGCCAATATTTCTTCCATAAAAGTTTCAATATCGTCAGTTACGGCGGCGCTCACAGCCGCCTGTTCGCTGATCGCCCTGGCGATGGTTAAAATCGTGCCTTCTTTGGGTTTCATCACAGCTTTATACGCCGTCTCCACAGCTTGCGCGCAGGCCTTTGCCAGATCCGCCGTCCGCGCGACCGCGACGCCGTCCAGCCCTTTCGCGAAACCGCGGAACAGCTGTGAAAGGATCACGCCGGAATTGCCGCGCGCCCCTCGCAGGGCGCCGCCCGACGCGGCCTTGGCGGCGTCGGATATGTTCGGCGTACTCAATTGATTCGTTTCCCGCGCCGCAGCCAGCACAGTAAAGGACATATTCGTGCCTGTATCGCCATCCGGCACGGGAAAAACATTCATGGCGTCTATTTCTGGTTTCCGCCGGTTGAGGGCGTTCGCACCCGCGATGATCATTTTGTTGAATAAATTTCCATCAAGGCCTATCGTACCCACATTCCGCTCCTCCAAATCTGCGGTATAATCATTCTGCGCGGACGCCCTCCACGAAAATATTCACTCCAGCGACAGGCAGCCCAATGTTTTCTTTCACGCGATATTTTACGGTGCTGATGATCGAATCGGCGATTGCGGGAATGCTGGTATCGTATTCCACCATAATGTGCAGAGAGATGGTGATAGCGCTCTCTGTAATTTTGAGTTGTACTCCTTTGGTAATGCTCTTCATTTTTAAGAGCTGCACAAGACCGTCTCTTATATTTTTGGCGGCCATCCCCACAATGCCATAACAATCTATCGCAGCCAGGCCGGCGACGCGGGCAATGACATCGTTTTCAATGGTAATGGTTCCATATTCGTTTGGAATGCTCACGGACAAGCGGCACAACCTCCTTCTTGGCGCAATCGGACCAGAGACGCCCGCGATTGCTATCCTAGACCTTATATACTATAATATTTCCATGGAAAAAATACAAGGTGGATTTGGCTGCGGGAAAGATTGGAAAAAAGATTGGAAAAAGAGGGGGTATGTTCAACATGAAGCGGATAATGAATTTTTCAACAGCCTGGTTTGATACGGAACGGTATTCCGGCAACGCGGATTTGAAGACATTCTACCGTTCTTTTGGGCTGGATGGCTTGGAAGTGATCTATGGAGGCGAGGACAAGGACAATTTGATCGCCGCCGAGGATGTTATCGGGGTTCATTTGCGTTATTTTACGGCGTGGATGGATTTGTGGAAGGGGAATACAAAGCGGCTGTTGGAGGAGTACGGCGATTACGGTGAAATCGAGCGGTTTTACGGCGGGAGAACTTCCGCCGCTTTGACGGAAGCGTTTCGGCATAATTTAAAATTCGCCGCTTCCATGTCGCCAGAATATTTGGTTTTTCATGTTTCGGACTGCCTGCTGTCGGAAGCTATGCTGCGCCGGTTTTATTACAGCGAAGAGGCGGTCGTCGACGCCGCGATCGAATTGGTCAATACGATTGGGGAATACATAGAGGGCAGCCCGCTGCTGCTGTTTGAGAATCTTTGGTATTCAGGGCTGACGATGCTTGCGCCCCGCCTGGCGGCCAGGCTGCTGGAAGAAACCCATTATCCTCATACGGGCGTCATGCTGGATACAGGCCATTTGCTGAATACGAATACGTCTCTGCGGACAATCGACGAAGGCGTGGATTATATCCATTCTGTACTGGATCAATACAGCGATCTGTCGTTCATCAAGGGCGTTCATCTCCACCAGTCGCTCAGCGGCGCGTATTCGGAAGCGCTGATGAAAAGCTGGGTTCCTGACGAAGGCAGCTACAGCGAACGCAGACTGGCCGTGCTTCCGCATATTTTTCAGATTGACACGCACCAGCCGTTCGCGAGCGAACGGGTCAGCGCTTTGCTGGACAGGATTCAGCCGGAGTACTTGGTGCTGGAGCAAATCAGTTCCAGCAGAGACGAACACGAACGCAATCTCAAAGAACAGATGCGGTATTTATGACAGTAGAGCGCCGCAAAAGGCCGTGCGATTTTGAGGCCGCACGGCCTTTTGCCATTATGAAGCTTTGTTTTCCAAACGGAATTTG
>JAITPB010000097.1 GCA_031289625.1 Clostridiales bacterium
CGGCGTTGATTATTTTGATTACTATCTCTTGCATTCTTTGGATAGATCCAAGGAAAAGAATCTGCGGCAAACCAACAGCTTCGATTTTATTCAGCGGCTCAAAAAAGAAGGCAAGGCGCGTTTTGTGGGGTTCAGCTTTCACGACAGCGCGGAAACGCTGGACGAAATCCTGACGGAACACCCGGAAGTAGATTTTGTGCAGCTGCAAATCAACTATGTGGATGTGAAAATGGGGCCGGCTGGCGACTGGTATAAAACGGCCCGCAAACACAATAAGCCCATCATCGTAATGGAGCCGGTCAAAGGCGGTACGCTAGCCAAAATGGATCCCCCTGTAGAGGCGATTTTGAAAGCGGCCAGGCCGGAGGCTTCGCCCGCTTCCTGGGCGTTGCGCTACGCGGCTTCTCTGCCGGGCGTTTTTACCGTACTCAGCGGTATGTCCAACTTGGAACAACTAAAAGACAACCTCAATACGTTTGAGCATTTTGAACCCATCACGCCCGAGGATGAGCAAGCGCTGGAAAAAGCGGTTGCGGAGCTGGCCAAAATCTCCCAAGTGCCCTGTACAGCGTGTAAATACTGTTTGGAATCGTGCCCGCAGGGGATTGCCATTCCGCAAATTTTTTCCGCCTACAACGAGCTGCGGCGCGTCACCCGCGGCGAACAATGGAACAGCAAGATGCTGTACGACTCGATTCCGGCCGGACACAGAGCGGATGATTGCGTAAGCTGCGCCGCCTGTGAGGAGCATTGCCCGCAGGGCATACATATCCGGGAAGAGCTGCAAAACGCGGCGCAAGCGCTCGCGGGCTGAAAAGCTGCGGAATAAATCTGTAAAAGACTGTGCTCCTTATTCGCTCGCCTTGAAATTGTATACCGGGCGAATACGCTCGATAATCTCCGCGGTCGGAGCGATATGCGACATGATTTCGTCAATGCTCTTGTATGCCATCGGTGATTCGTCGAGCGTCTGACTGTTCACGCTCGTTGTGAAAACCCCGCCCATTTCAGCGGTATATTCATCCATCGACAGCGTTTTGAACGCCGCTGATCGGCTCATCAGTCTGCCCGCGCCGTGCGGAGCGGACTGATTCCAGCCGTCATTGCCTTTTCCAACGCAAATCAGACTGCCGTCGCGCATATTTATCGGTATCAGCAATCGCTCGTCTGCTTTTGCGGAGACGGCGCCTTTGCGAAGTATCATTGCATCCGTATCGATATAGTTATGAATGGTCGTGAATCGGTCAACTTCGGTCCAACCCATTCCGCGAAGGATTATCTCCGTCATCGCCTGACGGTTCAGAACGGCGAACCGCTGAATTATTTTCATATCGTGAAGGTAGCCGTCGAACAACGCGCCGCTGACGTAGGCAAGGTCTTTCGGTATGGCGCTACTCCCGCCGTTGATTTTGCTTTTCAGCCGGTTGATTGTGTCCGCTATCTCGCGCTCGCGCCCTTCTGCTTTGAGCGCCGCTATGGTTTCCGCAATTTGTTTCTTTGAGTTTCCGCAAAGCGTCTTGTATGCCTGATCCTGATAATAATCCGCGACCTCCGTGCCAATATGCCGGCTGCCAGAATGAACGACAAGGTAAAGCTCGCCGCTATCGGAACAGCCAACCTCAATAAAGTGGTTCCCGCCGCCGAGAGTGCCGATGCTGCGTCTTGCGCGCACTAAATTAACCTCATGAACACAACGCAGCGCGCCTAAATCAATCTCCGTGTTTAGAGGGTGTTCCATAGCGCAAATCTCCCGCCCGCAAGGTATCTCACAGTGAATGAGGCTATCAAGGGCTTCAAAATCAATTTCGCGCTCCGCAAGCTGAACCGTTTCCATCCCGCAGCCGATGTCAACGCCGACCATGCCCGGTACGATTTTATTGGTTATCGTCATCGTCGTGCCGATGGTACAGCCTTTTCCCGCGTGAACGTCCGGCATGATCCGGATTTTGCAGTCCGCGAACTCCTGCCTGTCGCAAACGGCTTTAATCTGCTCTTGCGCTGTGGCTTCCAACTCACCCGTGTAGCAGACTGCCGTGTTGTAGGTTCCCAATACTTGTATCATAACTCACTCTCCTAGCCCACTTGCGTACCGTCTTGATTATAGCATAATTCGCGGAAAAATTCGAGCTGTGCGCCCAGGCCGCTTGCACAGCGAACAAAAAGCCGGATACCTGTAAAAAGATATCCGGCCTTTGTATTTCAGCGCCTTATTTTTTCAGCGCCTTATTTTCTAAAAAAAATTGGACGGGAGAGCTGGCAAGCGCTTTCATATATTGGCTGGGGTTTGTTCATTCAGAATGGTCTCTCTTTCTAAAATAGGACGGGCAGGTAAATCCAGCGGAGGCGCGGCGCGTAAAATTGTGTGTTCAAGAGCCTGAATATAGCGTTCCAGGCTTCGGAAATCTCTTTCATATGATTCCAGTTTTTGTTCCAAGCGCTCAACCCTGGATTCCGTTTTCTCTGAAATCTTCTGCCATGCGAGAATGCGGTCGTCTATCTCTTTATCCCGCGCTGTTCTCTTGTTTTGGCTATGGTCAATCATTATTTTCAGCAGAGCTGTTAGCCCGCCGCCGGATACGAGGCCGATGATAGCCATGATGACTGCAGGAATCACTAAAAATCGCCTTCTCTCTCACTTTTGAATACATTACGTATCTCTCTTAGGGTAAAATGGCGCCGCAAATAAGAAAGAATCAATGCCGCCTCTAAAATGAGATTTACATACTTGTCCTCCCAAAATCCGTCGTACATGATCTCGTAAACAATATTCACGATGAGAGTGACGCTTTGCAAAATGCAGAATACCATTAACAGAATTATGCTGGTAGATATCCTTTTAAGGCCGAAATTCGTTATTAAAAGCACATCCAGCATAATTCTCGCGCCGCAAGCAAATGTATAAAAAATGATAAAAAAAGGCGCATCCGTAATCCAGTAATCATCTGCCCACATGAAGTAAAGATAGCATATCCCGGCGAGCATATCCACCATGTACAAGAGCATCATACATATACTCTCGATTTTATTCGCTTTGGAAAGATGTTTAAACATTCATTAATCACCCGCTAAAATAAATTGTTTCAAGGAGACCCGTCATCGGCTGCGTTTTCTGTATTTTTGATTTAGATTTTGTTCAGATTTTGTTCAGATTTTGTCCGCCGTGCTAATGCCTCCTGAATAAATTAAAATATGCCTTCAACGATCATAATGTTACTCATCGGGCCAAGCAAATCTTCTGTTTCAAGGCACAGTCTCATGGATGGAAACTCCGCGCCACCAAAGCCTTTTTTCACCGGGCATTTTGGTTTCGCATAATCCTCTCTCAAAACTCCACACTATACCCAGAGGTGATGAACGATGACCGATACCCTGATTGAGATTTTGCGGGAGCAGGCGGAGATCTACGAGGAACTGGTTTCTTTGGCCCAATCCAAAAAAACGATGATCATTCACAACAACATAGACGCCCTGCGGCAAGTAACGGCGCGGGAAAATACGCTCATCGGAAAATTCCGGAAAATAGAAAAGCAGCGGGAAGACGTTCTCGCGGCGCTGTCCGGACAATCGTCCGGACAAGCGTCCGGACAAGCGTCCGGGCAAGCGCCCGGACAAGCGCCCGGACAAAATTTAACATTTTCCAATCTCCTCGAATGGTTCGCTGACAAACCGGAGCGGAGCGTTCTGGAACATATCAAATCGCGGATACGCGCCGCGATGGACGCGCTGAAACCGGCCAACGAACGGAATAAAGCTTTGATCGAGCAATCTCTGGAGTATATCGCCTTTACAATGAACATACTAAGAGAAGCCGGAAACGAGCCTTCTTATTACACGGCCAAAGGCGAAGAGATTCCCCAGGGCAAAGTTTTTTTTGACGTGAGGAGATGAGAGGATGTCTGGTTTACAGACAGCCGTCAGCGGCTTGCGCGCGGCGCAGGCCGGTTTATACGTCACGGGCCATAATATGGCCAATTCGGGTGCGATTGGCTTTTCTAGACAGCGCGCGCGGCAGGCCGAATTTTACAGCAGCACTGTGCTCTTCAACGCGAAAGGCGCCATGCAAAAAGGATTGGGCGTGGACATTGCCAGCCTGACGCAAATTCGCGATTATTTTTTGGACGACGCCTACCGGGCGGAAAACTGCCGCCTGGGATATTATCAAATCAAATCCGCGGCTGGATCGGAAGTCGAATCGATTATCGGCGAAATGGAAAGCCAGTATCATTTCCAAACCGCCATTTTAGACATGTGGAACGCCTTGCACGAGCTGTCCGCGCATCCGGAAGGTTTTGAGACGCGCAGTAATTTCATGGCCATGGCGAACGCCTTCGTGATAAAAGTGGACGATATCTACAATCGTCTGCTGGACTATCAGCATAATTTGGACTCCCAGGCGCGGGAGGCGGTCAAACAAATCAATGGGCTGGTCGACGAGGTTCACGCTTTAAACCAGAAAATCATGGAGGCGGAATCCTCGGGCGATCACGCCAATGATTATCGGGATCAGCGCAACATCTGCCTGGATCAGTTAAGCCAAATCATCCCTGTGGAATGGAAAGAAAATACAAACAACAACGTGAATATTATTTCCGAAGGCAGCGTCTTGCTTTCCAACGGCGCGCGGAGCCATGTGGGGCTGAAATATATTTCCGGCGCTTATAATTATGTAGAGCCTGTCTTAACGCCTTCCACGGAAATTTTGCCAGCCGATACGCCTGTGAATCAATTCGCGCCGCTGTTTCATTTTGACGCGCCTGTAAACGCGAAGAACGGCAACGACAAAGGATCTCTGAAAGGCATATTGATGGCGCGCGGCACAAAACCCGCCAATTATTTGGGGGAAACCGCCTGGGCAGCGCCGACAGCCCCCGACCCCAGCGACATGGCCGCTTATCCCGGCGGCGCGTCCAATCCGCAGTACACGATCGATCTGGAACAGTACGGGATAGATGATCGCAATTACCGCAATGACGTTTACAGCGTGAAATACTGCTTTATCCCCCAAGTCACACAGCAGTTGGATACGATTGTCCACAGCGCCGTCACGCTGATCAACGACGCCTTCGCGCCCTGGGCGGATTTAGGCGGCGGCGCGGAGCAAGATCCCGACGGCCCATTTGATTTATATGGAACGCAGTCTTATATGGAAGTCTTTAAGAGAAAAAAATTGGATCGATGGACTTCCGGCGCTTTCAACGCCGAAACCGGCGGCGACTATTATTCCCAATACACTCTCGGCAACCTTGAAATCAATCCAGAGTTGCTGAAAGACGGCGGCGTCAATTTCATCGCCCTGTCCCTGTCCGGGGATCGCGAGGACAACCGGCTGATCCGCCGTCTGTTGAACGATTGGAACGACAGAATCATTGATCTCGGAGGCGGCGAAAAATTAAGCGTGAACGACGCCTACAAGCGTTTTGTCTCGGACATCGGGACGCGAACCAGTGAGAATCTCCATTTTGTCAATGAGCAGAGCGTATTGGTGGATCAGACCGAAACCAAACGGAGTCAGGTGATGGGCGTCTCCCTGGACGAGGAACTGAAAAACATGATGCTGTTTCAACATGCCTATGACGCGGCGGCTCGCATTCTAAACGTCATAGACGCTATGCTGGATAAATTGGTCAACGGAACAGGACGTGTTGGATTATGAGGTCTTCTTTTTTTGAGTTTCATGTGGCGGCGTCTGGTTTATTCACCGCCAAAAGCCAATTGGCAGTGACAAGCCATAATATCGCCAACGCGGCGGAGCCCGGCTATTGCAGGCAATTGGGCCTGCAGAGGGCGACAACGCCGCTGGGCTTTAACGACGGGAGAGGCATGGTCGGAACCGGATCGGAAGTGTATGGCGTCGCACAGGCGCGGGATATTTTTCTGGATAAAAAATATTGGGAACAGCGCGGCGTGCGCGGCGAATATTTGGGCAAGACAACGCAGCTCTCCATGATGGAGAATGTGTTCAATGAGATGGGCGGCAGCGACGGGCTTGCTTCGGCCTTGGATGATTTTTTCGCGAAAGCCTCGGATTTGTCCACCACGACCAATGACAGCACCTACCGCATCAATTTGATTCAGACCGCCAACACATTGGCGGAAATGATCAACACGGAGGCCATGGCTCTGCGCAAGCAGCAGATTGACGCCAACGCGGAAATCGCGATTGTGGCGGAGCAGATCAACAGTTTGGGCGTCCAGATCGCTTCGTTAAATAAACAGATTGCCCTGCTGGAAGCGGACGGCTCTTCCGCGAATGACCTGCGGGATGAAAGAGCGCGGCTGGTAGACGAACTTTCTGAACTGGTCAATCTGGAAGCGAAAGAGCTGGATTATACGCTGATAAGCGGTCGCAAGGCCAAAAGATATGTGGTCATGATCAACGGCTATGATTTTGTCAACCAATATGAAGTGAACCCCTTAGCGGTTGAGGAGCGGCCAGCGGCGGGCAAAAAAAACCCCATGGACGCGGAGGGCCTCTACGACATTCATTTCACCGGCAGCAGCGCGCCTTTCGATCTCTATCATCTTCGTTTGAAAGGCCAGTTGAAGGGTCTCATTGATATCCGCGACGGCAATGGCGCGGCCAGCGTTCCAGGCAGTCAAGCGACAGTCAGCTACAAAGGCATCCCCTATTATATGAATAGGCTCAACAACCTGGTCAGGACGCTGGCCAAGGCGATTGATGAAGGGATGTATCCAAACGATCCAAACGATCCAAGATTGCCCATACAGGACGTCGTCGGGCACGTCAATGGATGGAACCTGATGGGCGATCAGCCCGGTACACTGTTCTTCACCTATGAGGGCGGCCCGGAGGCGCTCTCGTTCGGAGTGAGCGGCCCGGACGACACAGGGCTCTATGAGGCAATGGACTGTTTGAATTTCCAAGTAAACCCCGCGCTTCGGGCAAACCCCGCGCTGTTAAATTGTTCCGCCAGCGAAACGCAGGGCGAGAGCGCTTATGACGTGACCAAAAGTTTCAGCCTTGTCAAAGCCGATCCTTCGCTTTTTAAAGAAGGCAAATTGCTGGACTTCGTGACAGGGCTGAGTTCTGAAATGGGCATTGACGCGGCGCAGGCCGCAAAGTTTGAGGCGCGTTATGAAGACGTGGCGGTGTCCATCGACAACCAGCGGATCGCAGTATCCGGCGTTGATTTGAATGAAGAAATGATTTTTATGATCAAGAATCAACAGCTTTACCAGGCGGCCGCCCGGCTCGTGAACACCATCAACGGCATTTATGATTTCATGATCAACCGCATGGGGGCGTAATGGGCCGCGGAAAATAATTTCAAAACATCCAAAAACGCGCGCGCTCCGTTTTTTCATAGCCGCGCGTTTGTTTTTTTGTCCTTTTCGTCC
>JAITPB010000121.1 GCA_031289625.1 Clostridiales bacterium
GATTACGAGGTTTCGATTGCCGTCACGCAGCAGCCCAAGCTCGAATACACTTTGGAAGTTTCTCCGCTGGACTTTGATCTGAGCTATGCCGCGCAGACAAAAACCGCGTCGGTGGTCACCAATTGCGCCCCCTGGGACGCCGTCGTAAGCTCGGATGCAAGCTGGCTGACCGTTTCACTCGCATCTTCAACCAGCGGCAAGGCGTCTCTGACGCTGCAGGTGACGGAAAACACGGGGACAGCGGAGCGTACAGGCACAGTGACTGTGTCCACGCAGGCACCTCCGCTGGAAAAAATAATTACAGTCAAGCAGCAAGCCAAAGTCAGCGCCTCTATTCGCTACACGGCGCTGGTGCTGGATATTACGGGCAGTATGCTTGGCACGCCCATTCAAGCCACAAAACAAGCGGCGATAAAGTTCTGTGAAGCTGCGGCAACGGCGAAAGGCGTCAATTATGTAGCTCTGGTGACTTACGCGAGCAGCGCTTCAACAAGAGTGAACTTCACAACGGACACCAATGCGCTCACGGCCGCGATCAATGGACTCAGCGCCAGCGGCGGAACCAACACAAACTCCGGCATCGTTCGCGCTGGTGAGCTGCTGGACGCGGTTCCAGGCGCAAACCTCATTAAAAACATTGTTTTAATGTCTGACGGTCTGCCAAACAGCGGGATCACCTCAAGCACAGGGCCGTATACCAGAAGCCAATACGGTTATTATGGCTACGCCAACGCCGCTTATAATACGGCCACGGGGATGCATAAACGCTTTAGCATTTATACGCTGGGGTTTTTCCACAGCGTCACGTCTTCAGAGCGGAGCTTTGCGACCTTGTTTATGAGCGATTTGCAAAACAGCGGCTATTATGAAGTGACAAACGTAGATGATTTGGATTTTATTTTTGGCAGAATCGCGAACATTTCAAACAGCAATTCCTATCGCGTCATTCACATCAATTGCCCCGTTGACGTGAAGGTTTACGACAGCCAGAACGCGCTAGCCGCTTCCATTGTCAATGAGGTTGCTGAAGGAGTAATCAATTCCTCCGTTACCGCGCAGATTGACGAGGATGGACAAAAGACATTCGTTCTCCCGGATGGTGAAGCCTATTCCATTCAGATCACCGCGAGGGAAGACTGCGACATGACCTATTCCATTCAGGAGTACAACCGCGCTTTGAGTCAAGTGACACGCGCCGTGAATTATCTGGACGTCCCGCTAAAACAAAGCGATCTGTATACAGGTCAGGCGGAGAACTTGGAAGATACGCCGGACGCGGAATATCAATTGATAGATCCAGACGGCGACGTTGTGGAGAAATCAGAAGATTTGCGTGACGGCGACGTGATCACATACAATGTGGACATTCAGACCCAGGGTGCGGGCACGGCGACGGGCGAGGGCGAGAGAGTAAGAGGCGAATTTTCTCAACTGACCGCACAGCCCACTTCCGGCGCTCAATTCTTAGGCTGGTATGTCAGAAACAACCGCGTTTCCACAGATCCTTCCTTCCGGTTCTGCGTACTGGCGAATACGTCTTTGGAAGCGATCTTTACGAGCGCGGATATTCAGGCCAGCGAAATTACCGTCAATGTAGGCGAGGGCGGTTCTGTTGAGGGCGGCGGCCTGTACGCGCCCAACAAAAATGTTTATTTAATCGCCATACCAGACAGCGATAAAACCTTTCTCGGTTGGTATGAAGGCGATGTGAAAATCGCGGGCACGGAGGAATTGTACTTTGAGGCGGCGGAGGACAGGACGCTGGAAGCCAGGTTCTCCTACGACATCCCACAGCAAAAATTTCTCCTCAGCGGAAAAGTCAAGTCATATAATCCGCATAATCCAGTGACATTAAGTCTGCAGACAGAAAATGAAGCGGCGAAGGAAATTACGATTGCGGCGGAGCCAGACGCGCCCGCCGGCCTAGCTGAACAAAGTTTTCAATTTATTGACATAACGCCCGGAACCTATACGCTGTATATCACCAAACCCGCTCATGTTTCCTATACCATCCATAATATCGTGGTGACTGACGCGGATCTTGACTTGACGCAAGACAATCGGGATCAGGTCAAACTCATAGCAATGCTTGTTGGCGATTTAGACAGCGACGGGCATATTAATGTCCAAGATCTCAATACAGTCTGGTCGCGTTCAAACTACAATAAGTCCGTGGCGACGCCAGACGTCAATGCACGATGCGACTTGGACGGCAACGGACAAATTAACGTGACCGATTTGAACCTTCTTTGGAGCCGGACGAATTATAACAAAAGCGCCGTAGTTGTGGAATACGATAGCTAACGCGCGCTGATAGAAATGGGCTTACAGCCTAGCGCCAAGGCTGCAAGCCCATTATCATTTTCGGATTTCGCTGTCAGCGTATGAGGATACAGCCGGTCATTTTAGTTTTTCGGCAGCGGATCGGGTCAGCCGCCGCAGGGCTTCCCGCAGAAGCGATCGCGGGCAGGCGGCGTTCAGCCGCATAAAGCCTTCGCCGCTGGGACCGAATGCCGCGCCGCCGCTTAGCCAAAGCCCCGCTTCACGCGTGATGAATTGATCCAGTTTGCGCGGGTTCATGTTAAAGGCGCGCAAATCTAGCCAGGCCAGGTATGTCCCTTCTGGACGGCGGAAGGCGATCGTGGGGACGCTGTCCATGGCTTGCTCAATCAGCATCATATTGCCTTCCAGATATACCAGCAGTTCCCGCAGCCAGGCTTCACCGCCGCGGTACGCCGCCTGGCAGGCCGCGATGCCCATGACGCTCAGCTGCGACAGGCCGGTTCTGGCAAATTCTTCTGTAAAACGATCGCGCAAGCCGCTGTCCGCGATAAAAATATTGGAGATGTGCAGCCCTGCGAGATTAAATGTTTTGGACGGCGCGGTGCAGGTAACGGTGATTTTTTGAAATTCAGGACACAGCCCCGCGAAAGGCAGATGCCGATGCCCTGAATACACAATATCCTGATGAATTTCATCCGATATCACCAAGACGCCGTGCTTGACGCAAATTTCGCCCATGCGCGTGAGTTCCGCCCGCGTCCAGACTCTTCCAACTGGATTGTGCGGATTACACAGAATAAACAGCTTAACTTTATTTTGTAATATTTGATTTTCAAAATCATCAAAATCAATGCCATAAAAACCGGCGCCGTTTACCAATTCACTGACGATCAGCCTGCGGCCTGTTTTTTGCGCGGCCGTCATAAACGGATAATACACTGGCTGCTGAATGAGGATAGAATCATTTTTTTCGGTCAGCGCGCGGACAGCCGTAAAGATGGCGTTGACCACGCCAGGCGTTTTGACCAGCCAGTCAAATTCCGTCTTCCAGCCAAAACGCTTTTCAAACCAATCATACAGCGTTTCAAAATAGGCCGCGTCTGTATCTGAATATCCAAATATTCCATGCTTTACTTGTTTTTCCAGCGCTTCGAGGACGCAGTCTGGCGCGGGAAAATCCATGTCCGCCACCCAAAGGGGCAGAACATTTTCCGGCTTTCCGCGTCCCTCCATGTCGTATTTAATGCTCCAAGTGTTCCGCCTGTCGATTACGCGATCAAAATCAAATTTTTGTTCCATCCATATCTTTCCTTTCCAAGGCGTCGGCCAGATCGTCTATTAAATCTTCCGCGGACTCCAAGCCGACAGAAAGGCGCAGAAGCCTTTCATCAATGCCTTTTGCGGCGCGTTCCGCTTCCGGCACGTCGGCGTGCGTCTGTAGCATGGGATAAGTAACGAGGCTGTCTACGCCGCCTAAACTTTCCGCGTATTGTATGATGCGGACGCGTTCGAGAAGCCGCCTCGCCGTTTCCCCATCCCGCACGGCAAAAGAGATCATCGCGCCGAACCCGCTGGATTGCCGGCGGGAGATTTCGTATTCCGGGTGTGATTCCAGGCCCGGATAATGTACTGCGGTCACTTCTGCCCGCGTCGTCAGCCAGCGCGCTATTTTGTCCGCGCTCTGCTGCTGGCGTTCCATTCTGACGGCCAGCGTTTTGACGCCCCTGTCGATCAAAAAGCTGTCAAAGGGCGCAAGGCACGCGCCGGTGGTTTTGGCGATAAAACGCAGCTTTTCCGTCAGCGCCGGATCTTTTAACACTAAAAAACCCGCGAGGGTGTCGTTGTGGCCGCCTAAATATTTCGTGCCGCTGTGCAAAGCAATATCAGCGCCGAGCCTCAAGGGCTTCTGACAATAAGGCGTCAAAAAAGTATTATCCACGATCAGCAGCAGACCATGCGCGCGCGCTAAAGCCGCTGTTTGCGCTATATCGATCACATGCATCAGCGGATTGGTCGGCGTTTCGATAAAAATGGCTTTGGTGGCGCGCGTGATTGCGGCGCCGATACTGTCCGGCGTGCTGGCGAAGGAAAAGCGCAGGCCATTTTTCATGGCAATGTGATGAAAAAGCCTGTAGGTACCTCCGTACAAATCGTCTGACGCGATGATGTGATCGCCGGGAGCGAATAATTCCAGGACGCACGCCGCCGCCGCCATTCCTGTGGCAAAGGCGATGGCGTCTCCGCCTTCTTCCAAAGCCGCGATAGTCCGCTCCACAGATTCGCGCGATGGGTTTTGCATACGGGAATAATCATACCCAGTGCTTTGCCCCGCGCTGAGGTGCGCAAATGTCGCGGTTTGAAAAATGGGCGTGGTGATTGAGCCTGTGATGTCATATTTTTTGCGGTACCCATGCACACAGATTGTGTGAAAGTCCATATCCAGCCTCCAAAATCAAAATATTAAACGATAAATTTTTTAAATCAGAATCTATTGACAAAAGGAATCCGCTTGGGTATAATAAAATTAATATTTAATATATATGTTTAATATTGTAATAGGAGATGAATTATATGTCAAGTATCGCGAACAGCTTTGTCGATCTCATTGGCAACACGCCTCTGCTGCGCCTGAACAAGTATGAGCAAAAGCATAACGTAGGCGCCGCTCTCGTGGTCAAGCTGGAATCCTACAACCCCGCCGGCAGTGTGAAGGACCGTATCGCCTGGGCTATGATTGACGAGGCGGAAAAAAGCGGAGCGTTAAAACCCCATTCGGTTATTATAGAGCCGACCAGCGGCAACACCGGCATCGGCCTCGCGTCGGTGGCAGCGGCCAGAGGGTATCGCATTATTTTGACCATGCCGGAAACCATGAGCATTGAGCGCCGCAAACTGCTGGCCGCGCTCGGCGCGGAACTGGTGCTGACGGAAGGCGCGAAAGGCATGAAAGGCGCTATCGCCAAAGCGGATGAACTGGCGGCCTCCACACTGGACTCGTTTATTCCCGGTCAGTTTGTGAACCCGGCCAATCCCAAAGTTCACCGCGAAACAACCGGCCCTGAAATTTGGAATGGTACGGACGGCAAAGTGGATTTTTTGATCTCCGGGATTGGTACCGGCGGAACTATCACCGGCGCGGGCGAATATTTGAAAGAGCAGAATCCGAACATCCGCATCATCGCCGTAGAGCCGGAGGATTCCCCTGTGCTGTCGGAAGGCAGGGCAGGCTCGCATAAAATTCAAGGCATCGGCGCCGGGTTTGTACCGGAAGTATTGAACACGAAAATTTATGACGAGATCATCCGGGTAAAAAATGAGGACGCCTTTGCGGCTGGGCGGGCCATTGCCCGCACGGAAGGGCTGCTGGTTGGCATTTCATCGGGCGCGGCGGTTTGGGCGGCCGCACAGGTGGGTTTGCGGCCGGAAAACCAAGGCAAAGTGATTGTGGCCATCCTGCCGGATACCGGCGAACGTTATTTGTCCACGGCCTTGTTTGAAGCGCAATAAAATTTGAAGCGCAATAAAATATGTAAAAAAATCCTGATTCGTTTTGTATAAGCGTATCAGGATTTTTTTTTACTCGGATAACAAAAAAATATGAATGATATTAAAGGCCTCATTCAAGCTGTACGTCACACGCCTCTGCACGGGGGAAAGAGGGGATAGGATAGCCATGACGTCCATCTTTGTCAAATCGTATCCGTCGCCCCGCAGTGTGATAAACGATTCCTTCCGATCGATAGCCTCACGGATGATCCGCCGCGCGTCATTCTCATCGCGCGCGATGAATCCGAGGCGGACATAATAATTTTGCTGATCGGAAACGCATTTTTTGTTCGAGGACGCGTCCGGCGTGTGAACCTTGTTCATCATTTCATCCGTGACGTTCAAATAATTGTAGTAAACCCGCTCCGGCTTATCGGGGAATGGATCATCCCAGGTCACATCCACCAGATAATATTGATCATCTAAGCGAACCCGGTTCCAGGAGTGCCCGAATGTCTGGCCGTCCAGATTGGCCGTGCCGTAGACCATGTCGCATTCAATCCCCAGCAAGTCCATAAAAATTTTAAATGTCTCGCTGTAGCCGCTACAAACCGCCGTATGCTGGATTAAAGCGCCATACGGCGTATGGGAGTCTTCCGGTACATCCGCGGATTCATCATAACGAATGGTTTTCACCAGATAATCATGCACTGCCTTCTCTTTTGCAAAGCCGTCCATCTCCGGCTGGATGATCTCCTCCGCGATTTGCTTCACGGCTTGATAGACGGCCAATTCTTTTTTGTTCAACCCGTGCGTGCCGCCGCTCTCAAAAGCCCGCCGGAGCGTGGCTGTCATAGAATACGTCACCTCATAAGCGGCATAAGCGTTTTGCTGTCCGTCCGCCTGATATGTCCACCATTGGACGCTGTAACGCGAGACTTCTTTGAAATAATCGCTGACATCCAGGTCGAACACTTCGTCGGGCAAATTACGGGTATCCAGGAAAAATTTGTCACGCACCGCGCTGATATTTTCCCCCATGGCGGCCAAAAGCTTTTCTTTTGTGTCAATCGCCTGGGCATTGGCCGCGGTTGCGGACGCGTCTGACTGAATGCTGATCGTGTTCGACGCCTCATCCCACCGCACGCTGCAGCCCAGCCCTTCCGATACGGCGCGGAGGGGCGCTAGGGTTTGACCGCCTATGATTTGAGGTGCCGCGTCCAGTTGCGTCTGTTCATCTGTGCCGCCAAAACGGCCTTTTGTCATGGATTTGGATCCAATGATGAGCGCTACATAGCGGCCATCCAGAAACATCCACAATGTTTTGCTTTGCGGCTGCCACTCCATTTTCGCGCCCAGCTGTTCTCCCAGCGCGCGAACGGGAACAAGGGTGACGCCCTGCCTATTTTGCGGCGGCGTCTCAAAGGAGAGCGCGTTCCCGTTGACCCGGACAGAAATCGCTGGCGCGGCTTGTGATAACCGCGCTAACGCCAAACAAGCCAAAAACAGGCAGATGGAGATCGGGCATAAAATCCACAGCCTTTTTTTCATGTCGTCTCCGATCCGGGTTCCAACCCAGCCGTGGAAGAAGAAGAGCTGCCCGCTGTCCCTTCTGATTCCGGCCCGGCATTCGGGGAAGAAGAAACGTCCGCCGTCTCCTCCGTTTCTGACGCTAACCCGGCGCCCGGGGAAGAAAGGTTGTCCGCTGTATCAGAGGGCTGTGCGGGCGGTGAAACCGGCGGAATATCATCCGAGCGGATGTCCTCCGCCAAGGATTCTTCCGCCGCCGGGGATTCTTCCGGCGGCAGAATCGTCGCTGTACTCAATTCGTCGGTAATGACGACCTGTACCCTGACAGGCCCGCCGCTGACGACTACATTCGCTGGCAGGTGAAAACGCAGCGCCACCACATGCACGCCTTCCGGCAAACCGGACAAATCCAAATCCGCTTTTACACTGTCTTCGTTAATCCGGTTCACGGCCGCGGCTGGCCCGCGCACGGAGAAAGTAATAGGGCCGGGCGGCAATTCCACGCTGAGATGGTTGGCGTCCCGTATCACGTTGACGTTTTGCATGGGTGTGGAAAGGCTTCGGACCGCTTCTTTTTCCACGCGCACCGTAACCTTCACTTCGTAACCGGCGCCTTTGCGAAGCGACACCGAATCGCCTTGGAGATAGTCCCGTATGTCAAATATCTGCTCTTTGTCCGCGTTGATATTCGTTAAATTGACAGGCGGCAAGTCCACTGCCTGCACCTGCTCCAACGCCTCGGGCCTCCCCACAATCTCCACGGCGTTCGGAACCGGCGTGACGCCGCTGACCCAATAGCCGGCTTGCGGGTTGCCCTCGAATTTAGGCAGTATCGGCGTCTTCTGAATGGGGTATACAGGCACCGTTACACTGATGGTATTGATGTCCAGCGTTACTTTACTGGTAATGTCTTTGTGATCGCCGTCATAAACGATCAACTCAACGTCCCGCGCCACAACGTCCTGATCGGCGTTTTTGAGATACACGGTTGCTTCCACGGATTCCACCATGTCCAAAACAGAGCGCGGCGCGACAATCTCCACGGAATTTTGACTGGAAAGCGGATCCTGCTCCTCAAAGTTCTCTTTTGCGGTTCCGTTCATTTTGACATTGACAGGCATGACCTGATACGCCAGCTTATCAATAAACATTGTGACGCTCTCCGGGTCCCGGCTTACGACTTGACACTGCGCGGGCGCGTCCACGCTGATGGCCATGGAGATCGGATCGCCCAGCCTGTTATTGTAGCTCTCGTCAATGGCTTTCAAATCAATATAAGCGTTTACATAGGGCGACTGATTGTAAATTTTCGTTATGTCGCTTAATTTGGCTTGCACATTCAGCCGGACATTCTGCGTGATTTTATCCCGGTTCATGAGAACGAAGCCGTTCTTTTGCAGCATATCCTCATTTTGGAGGCTGATCATTTTCATAATAGATTTTTTTTGCAGTGGATTTTCAACGGTCATGACTACATACCAAAGCAGAACCGCGGAAAACAAGGCCAATATTTTCCAAGTAAAATCTTTGAACAATACATGGCTCAGCTTTTTGATCACTGTTTTTTTCCTCCGCTCTTGACCGCTGAATTTTTTCCACGCCATATTTTACGGATGAGAATAAACCGGCGCGGGCCTTTCTGCAAACGAATCCGGTTTTTCTCGTTCTCGCCCCGCAAAAGAACCCCGCGTATTTGTTCCTCGTCCAGGCCGCGCTGTAATCTGCCGCCTTCGGCAATCGATATCGCGCCTGTTTCTTCTGAAACCACCATCGCTAGCGCGTCGGATACTTCGCTGGCGCCTACGGCGGCCCTATGCCTGGTGCCAAGCTCGTGCCCGATCTCTACCTTCGTCAGCGGCAGAATGCAAGCCGCCGCCGCGATCCGGCCGCCGCGGATGATGACGGCGCCATCGTGCAAAGGCGTTTTATCCTCAAAAATATTGATCAGCAATTGACTGCTGACGATCGCGTCGACCGGTATGCCGGTCTGTTCATGATCCCCTAACGCGACGTTCCTTTCAATTACGATGAGCGCCCCTGTTTGAACCGAGGCCATGGATTGAGCGGCCTTAATAATTTCATCGGCTGTATGTGTTGGCAGCGAAGCGGCATTCTCCGAATTTTTCAGAAAAGCCGACAGAAACTTTCCTTTTCCCAACTGTTCCAAGGCTTTGCGCAGCTCCGGCTGAAAAATAACCACCAGCGCGATAAGTCCTACGTTAAAAGTCATACGCATGACCCATAGGATAGTGACCGCGTCTAATATACTGGCTAAGGCGTACAGCAGAAGGACTGTCATAACGCCTTTGAATAGAGACCAAGCTCTCGTTTCCCGTATCCACTGCATAATTTTGTAAATGGCAACGGATATGGCGAGAATGTCAATGATGCTGGCCAGCCAGCTCGGCACGGTAATGATCTGAGGAGTCCATCCTGTTAAAATATCTTGCAGCCTCTGCAACAATCGGGATCACCCTTACTCTTATATCTCACTCATTCTTCTATTTCTCTCTGCGGCCGGATCCGGCGCGCGGCTTTTTTGCGCCTGGCCAGAATGGCCTTCGGAACAACCTTGACAAAATAATAATTTTCTTCATCTTCAAACTCCACCCGTTCCGCGCGGCTGTAATCCAGCACAATGTCAAAAAAACGGACAATCAGCGCAATGACGACGGACAGCAGGGTAAACACGATTACGATTCCGACGTTTTCACGCGTCTGCACCATAAATTGCGCAATCGTAAAACTGATGATGGTCAAGAGGGCGCCCAGGCCTATACTCAGTTCTTTCGCGTAGTTTACGCCCATCCGGGAAATGCCGTAGACGGACAGCGTCACCATGGCGAAAATAAAGGCCGTGAAAATCCAAGTCAAATCTGAAGTAAGGCTGACGACAAGTCCATTTAGAACCGGCCCCACTGTCCCCGCCATCTCCATCACGTTAAAACCGGCGCTTGTGGTGGAGCGGATCAATTCATGAACCACCGGGATGTAATTCCAGAGAAACACGCCGATGCCGATGGGGATGATGGCGGTCACGCCGCAGTAGAGGCCGGCTAAAAGCGGTACCAGATACGGAATTTTCATATAATAAGCGGCTAACGTCGCCAATACCAGAAAACTTTCCTGAGGCGCCAGCCTCGCGTAAAAAAACAAAAGACAGAACAGCGCCAGCACGACAATCACCGCAATCTCCGTCGACGATGAAAGTTGAGCGCCGATGTCCAGAATCATAAGGGCGTATGAAACGCTGGATGGCAGCAAAACATAAAGAACGCTCAGCAGCAGGAGCATCGGCATGGCCAAAGGCGGCGCGAAAAAGGGTTTGATCATAGGGGCCGCGTATCCGATGCCTGCGATCGAACTGAAGGCAGTTATGCCGATAAACAGCTTCAGCACAAACAAGATGCCGGTTTCATACTGCTTATATAAGCGAATGATTATCTCGCGCGCTTCTAGTATCAGCTTCATAATGAAGATCAAAATCCTCCTCTGTGTCTTCGAGATCGGATTGACGGGCATGATCCAAAATATTCAACAGCCGGACGTAGGCTTTGAGCCTTTCCTGAGATTTCGCATATTGGCCGGCAGCGATGACGGTGCCGATTAAAGTATACAGCATCATCACGGCTAAAACAAAAAACGCCGCGTCAGTTCCGGCTTGTTTAAAATCTATCGTGAGTATGTTCACATTCTTGACAACGATTTGATGGAGCCAGTAAAGAAAAATAAGGATGATCGCGCCGATAATCGCGCAGAACCGGTTCCACATGTTCTTACGGTAAATATAATCGTGTCTGAAATAATCATTGTCCTTTCTGTCCGCTCCTCCGAATTGCTTATCATAAATTGCCAGTTTGGTCATAATGACAATTTTTTTTTCATTGAAAGAGGCCCTCCCGTCTCTTTTTCTTCCATTGTTCTTCAACCGTTCACTCATTCTCCGCTTCTCCTTGCCGCTGAACGCCGGCCGCTCCGACCGCTCCGATCGCATCGGCCGCGCCGGGCCAGCCGTCCATTCCTTCAGCGTCATAATGGTTTCCTGGATCCCAAAGCAGCCACTCAGAAAGCTCGGCGTCATACGCGCCCTGGATTTGCTCGCCTCTTTCTTTGCCGGCATAATCCAGATGCGGATGAACCCAAGTGGCGGTAAAATCCTGCAGCCATGGCCGTACAATGGCTCTGTGCTCTCCTTCCGGAATACCCGCGAGCCTTTCGCCGGAGAGCCGCATGGATTTATACAATGTATCATAGGGAAGCAAGTCCGGGTTGTCAAGTCCCATTGAACCTTTCGCGTAATGCGACGGATAGACCATTGGGCATATCACATCTAAAATTTTCGCCAATTCCATATAGTCCTGCCCGACAATGGCGGCGTCTGTGTCGCTGTTGATAATGGCGCCGTAAACGTCCGCCGACACTTTCACGCCGTAAGGCTTCAGCGTCTCCATCGCCAGGCGCGCAAAATCCGCAATAGCCTCGGAGCGTGTTTTGCCGCCGGTATCGCCCAAATCGGCCTCCTCTTCAATATACATAGAGGCAGGAAAACGTATGTAGTCAAACTGAATTTCCTGAAACCCCGCGGCGGCGGCGGCCTTGGCAAACTCCAGCGCATATTCGCGCGCGTCCGGGTTATAGGGGTTGAGCCAGGCGTTTTTTTGCGTGTCCTTCCAGATGCTGCCGTCCTTATTTTTTATGTACAACTCGGGCCGGAAATGGTAGCTGTTGTTGTCTTTAAACGTCACAAGCCGGGCGATGGTGTAAATCTGATTCTCCCTGAGCGTTTGCGTCAAGGCTTGAATGTCAGGGATGTTCGGCACGGAAATCCCCAGCTGATCCGCCATGTCAAAGCCGTAGTACGTCATAACGCCTTCTTCTGTCTTCACATCGATGACCATAGCGTTGGCGCTGGAATTCCAGCACAATTCAATTAAATCGTTCAAACCGGTTTTGCTGCCAGCCCGGTTGCTGGTTACATAAAGGCCGCGGATCCGCGGCGCGCTTGCCTCGAATACAAGGGGAGGAGGCGTCATATAGTGGGTAAATCGGATAACGGGCGGCTCTTCGCTGACGGCTGGCGGCGATTCCGTCGGCTCCATATCAAAGAAGACGTCCCGCACATTACCCGCACATCCTCCCAGAGTCAGTGCGCACAGCGCCAGACAGACGATCCCCATGCGTTTTCCCGCATGTTTCATTTGAATTTCTCCTTCCTAAACTTTTGTGCCGCTGGTTTCTGTCTAATACCTATGGTCAAAGATACTGTATTATACCATAAATTCAGCCGCGCTATATCTTTAAGCGCAAAATTCGCAGAAAAATCTTCAGAGCCAAAAAAAAACAGCGATCCATAAAAAATGGCCGCCCGCTGGCGGGGTGGCCATGAGAAGTCACGATAGTTTTGTATCTATGTTCGTGTTGTTTTTTCCTCTGTTTTTGATACTTTCCCATAAATTGACGCCCGTCAGCGCTTCAATGGTTTCCGGCAGGGCGCTGACAATATCCGTCACATACCCCGCGACCTTGGCCGCGCCATTCCGTCCGCCTTCTCCTCCTCCTTGATCGATAACGACGATGCGCTCCGTCTTGGAGAGCGGTTCCGATATGGCTCTGGCCAGCTCCGGCATTTTTTCGATGATCATCTGCGTCACAGCGGCGTCGTTGTATTGTTTGTACGCTTCCGCTTTTTTCAGCATGGCCTCCGCTTCGGCCTTTCCTGTTTCACGGATGATATCCACATCGGCCATACCTTCCGATCTTCTGGCGTCGGCGCGGGCGACGCCCTCCAGGCGGATGGCCTGCGCACGCGCCTCCGCGTCCTGAATTTCTTTATACTTAACCGCCTCCGCGCTTTTCTCCACCCGGTATTTTTCCGCGTCCGCCAGTTTGATCACGGTGGCGTCCAATTCTCTTTCCCGGCGGATGGCTTCCTGCGTGGCCAGTTCGATTTCCCGCTGCTTGCGGGTAATGGCGACCTGCATTTCCGCCTCTGTAACCTCAATTTCCTTCTGTTTGCGCGTGATGGCGATCTGCATTTCCGTTTCCGTCACTTCTTTTTTGACGCGGTTCGCTTCTATTTCGTAAGCCAAATCCGAAACAGCTTTTGAGGTTTCCTGCTCTTTACGGTAGCTTTGAATTTTGAGTTCTTTTTCTTTATTCGCAGCGGAGATTTGCGTCTCCGCCAGAATCCGGGCCTCCTCGCCCCGCCGCGCGGCTTCCGCCGTGTTGATCTTAGTTTCGCGGGCCGCGTTGGCCTCCGCGATCTGGGCGTCTCGTTTCACCTCGGCGATCCGCTTCTTGCCCAACGCGGCGAGATAGCCGTTGTCGTCAGAGATGTCGCGGATCGTGAAGGCTTTAATTTCGAGGCCCATATCCGCCAAATCCAGCGCGGCCACTTCCTGCACCTGCGAAGCGAATTTCTCCCGGTCCTTATAAATTTCTTCTACTGTCAGTTTAGAGATGATTTCGCGCAGTTTCCCTTCCAGCACGTTTTTGGCGATGTCGGTGATGACCGCGATGGTGCGGCCCTCATGACCCGTGTTAAACTGCTCCATCGCCGCCAAAATAGATTCCTTGTCGCTTTTGACCTTGATGACGGCCACGCCGTCCGCGATGATATCCACGCCCTGTTCCGTAAGGGCGCCCTGCGTCTTGACTTCGAGTTTCATGTTTTCCAGGGAGAGCCGATCGGTTCTTTCTAAGATCGGAATCACCATGCCGCCTCCGCCGGAGATCACACGTTTTTTCAAACCTGTAACCACCAGCGCTTTATCCTGCGGCACTTTTTTCCACAGCGCGAAGATGCCAATGATCAGCAGAATAATGACAAGCAGAATCATAATGACGATGGTTATCGTGGCCGTCCAATCCATTTCGCAGCCTCCTTTACATACTTTTTTCTTACATACTTTTTCTTACATACTTTTTTCCGTTTATTTTTTCCGTGTTTTTTCTAGATTTTTTTTTCTACATAGTAAGTATTTTTTTCGATGCAGACAATCACCACTGGCTCGTTCCTTCCGATTTCAGACCCGTCCTGAGATTTGGCGGGCGCGGAATAGGTATTGCCATTGGCGTAATACGTGATTTTGCCGTATTGGCCCTGCGGAATACGCTCCGTCACCTTAGCGGGCAGACCAATAAAGCCTTGCTTTTCTATCGCGCTGGTGTTTTGCGCGCGGTACAGGGGAACGATGATATAGCGGTACATGAGAAACGACACCGCCATTCCGGACAAGGCCGCAAGCCCCAGCGCCGTAAAAATGCCCAACCGTCCGGAAAGGATCAGGCCCACACCGCCGAATACCGTGACAAAAGCCGCGATAACGGACGGCTTAAATGGAGACACAAGCCCGCCGAACAAATCGATCTCCGCGTCAAAATCAAAAATATGAATGATCTCACCCAGCAAAAACGAAATGATCGCGTAACCCGTTCCCACGCCGAAACAAATCATAAAAAATGCTC
The DNA here is from genome assembly GCA_031289625.1 of Clostridiales bacterium. Lineage (GTDB taxonomy): Bacteria > Bacillota > Clostridia > Lachnospirales > WQUN01 > JAITPB01. The sequence goes on from JAITPB010000121.1 coordinate 14,767, forward strand.
GCAGAGGCCCCCCTCCCCCAACTGACGAATTGACGAGTTAAAAATACCTTGCAAAAAAATTATCTTACAAAAAAATTATACCATCCGCACAGGCGGATGGCAATCTTTATCTCTTTTCATCCTTATATCTTTTCATTCAATTTTTGTTTTGACAGCCGCAAGGCCGCCCATATACATCCGCAGCGGTTCGGGCACGCGTACAGAGCCATCCGCATTCAGGTTATTTTCCAAAAACGCGATCAGCATCCTGGGCGGCGCGGCTACTGTATTATTCAGCGTGTGGGCGAAATAATTGCCGCCTTCGCCGCGCACCCGGATGCCAAGCCGCCGGGCTTGGGCGTCGCCGAGGTTGGAGCAGCTCCCCACCTCAAAATATTTTTTCTGCCGCGGCGACCAGGCTTCTACATCTATGCTCTTCACTTTTAAATCCGCCAAATCACCGGAACAGCATTCCAGCGCGCGCACCGGAATATCCAGCGAGCGAAAAAATTCAACAGTATACCTGTACAGCTTTTCAAACCAGCTTTCGCTGTCGGCCGGCTCGCAGACGGCGATCATCTCCTGTTTCTCAAACTGATGGATGCGATACACGCCGCGTTCTTCAATCCCATGCGCGCCGACTTCTTTGCGGAAGCAGGGCGAATAGCTCGTCAGCGCCTGCGGCAGATCGTCCGGGTTCAGTAAGGTGTCCATGAACCGGCCTATCATAGAATGTTCGCTGGTTCCGATCAGATAGAGATCCTCGCCTTCGATCTTATACATCATGTTTTCCATTTCATCGAAGCTCATCACGCCGGTGACGACATGGCTGCGGATCATATACGGCGGGATATAGTACGTAAAGCCTTTGTCAATCATAAAATCCCGGGCGTAAGAGAGTATCGCGGAATGCAGGCGGGCGACGCCGCCTTTTAAATAGTAGAAACCGTTGCCGCTGGTTTTCCGCGCGCTGTCTAAATCAATGCCATTCAATTTTTCCATGATGTCAATATGATAAGGCACATCAAAATCCGGAACCGCCGGTTCCCCGAAACGTTCGACCTCAACATTTTCGCTGTCGTCACGGCCTAAAGGAACGTTGGGCGCAATGATATTGGGGATGATCAGTAAGCGTTTCCGCACCTCGGCGGCCAGTTCTTCTTCTTTTTGCCCCAGGCCGTCCAGCTGATCGCCAATCCGCGCGACTTGCGCCTTAGCCGCTTCCGCTTCTTCCGTTTTGCCTTTGCTTAAAAGCGCGCCAATTTGTTTGCTGGCCGCGTTGCGTTGGGCACGCAGCCTGTCCGCCTCCGTTTTCGTTTCCCGCAGGCTTTTATCGAAGCGGATGATTTCATCCACCACAGGGAGTTTCGCGTCTTGAAACTTTTTTTGAATGTTTTTCCGGATCAGGTCTGGATTGGTGCGGAATAATTGTATGTCGAGCAAATCAATCACCTCATATTTTTGAGACAGTATAACACACCCAGCAGCGGACTGGAAGACAGAACTTAGCCGTTCCGCGTATGACGGTGTGGACGGATTTTGGGAGGTGTGTTAAAATATTTTTAACATTTCCATAAAAAGGGAGGACGATCCGATGATCAAAAAAATTTGTGCGGGGCTGGCGCTGGTCATGGTGTTTATTGTGTGTACCGGCTCAGCCGCGCCGATGTTTACCGCGGAGGAAATCAAAACGCGCATAGGCGATAAAGCCAGGCTTATCACGCCAGGCATGAGCGCGGAAGACTACAGTGCGGCGCTTGAGACGTCATGGAAAGAAGTGACGTTTCCAGAGGGCACGAATCCCACTGGCCTGACCTCCGCATTCAATCAAGTTTATTCTTACGCGCAATGGGAAAAAATCCTGATCGATCTGGCTAAACACAGCATGGCGCACCTGTATGAAATCGGCGAAACGCAGGGAAAACGCAAAATTTACTGCGTGGAAATCGGCGCGGGAAAGAAAACCGTTTTATTGAGTGCGGGCGTTCACGCCAACGAAATTGGTTCTGTGTATCTGCTGTATCAGCTTTTGTATGACAAAGTGCTGGAAGCCGAAAAAAATGAATCCGCGCGCCGGGCGCTGACGGAAGACGTTAAATATGCCGCTGTCGTCGCCGTAAACCCCGACGGCTATGATTACAATGCGGCGTCAGGCGGCAACAGCAAATCAAACAACCAATACGGCGGCGGCAAAGGGATAGACATAAACCGGAGTTTCCCTGTCTGCTTCGGCGGTTTTCACATCAGCGGCGTCCCCAGAACCGCAAGCCTGCCCACCGGCCCCGCCAGCCGCGATTATTCCGGCCCGTCTCTCGGATGCGCCCAGGAAACACGCGCCTTGATGAAATTTTTTGACAAATACATCGTGAAAGAACACAGCGCGGCCGCGTACATAGATGTTCATCAGCAAGGGCGGGTCGTGTATCTCAGTCTGCGCGACAGCAAGATGGACGACACCGGAACCAATCGTCAGCTTGGAAAAAAACTCGTCGATTATCTCGGCTACAGCTTTGCGGACTACGACCGGTACGGAAATGGTCAAGGCGGGACTACCGTCCGGATGGCGATGGATTACAGCTTTGGTTTTCAGATGAGCCCGTTCGGCGTGATGGGCCTGCCTGTCGATGGAGAGGTTCTGCCCGCCGTGTTATTCAGGGATATGCCCAACCATATGGATTATTATCCAGACAAGCGCGGCATCCCGTGCATTACGCTGGAAATCACCCGGGTTGACTACAGCAAGGGGCTTTTGCGCAATATTACAGACACAAAAACCGAGTATAAAAATTATCGTTTCGGCGGGTTGCTGGACTATATCGCGGGGGCGGTTTAACGCCTGCGCTTGACATACAACTTCTCAGCATGTAACATAAATATGGGGGTGGTGGGTATGAGCGAAGGCCCTGTATTGCGGATCGTCGGGCTGAGCAAACGCTACGGAACTGGAAATCTCGTACTGGAAAATATTCATTTGGACATCGCCCGCGCTGAGACTTTCGGCGTTATCGGCAAGAGCGGCGCGGGCAAAAGCACACTGGCGCGCTGTGTCAATTTTTTGGAAAATCCAACAGAAGGGAAAATATATTTTGACGGCCAAGATTTATCCGCCATGAGCAAACGGGATTTGTACCGGGCGCGTCAATCTATGGGCATGATCTTTCAGCAGTTCAATTTGCTGATGCAGCGAACTTCTCTGGAAAACATTTGCTTTGCGATGGAAATCGCGGGATGGAAAAAGCCGGACACGCTCCGGCGCGCGAGAGAACTGCTGTCGCTTGTGAAGCTATCCGATAAAGAAGGCAGCTATCCCGCGCAGCTTTCCGGCGGTCAGCGCCAAAGAGTGGCTATTGCCAGGGCCATCGCCCTGAACCCGAAAGTGCTGATCTGTGACGAAGCCACCAGCGCGTTGGATCCTGAGACGACGCGTGATATTCTTTCTTTATTAAAAGACATTAACCATTGGTTCCACATCACCATTATCGTGATCACCCATGAAATGCACGTCATTGAATCCATTTGCAAACGCGTGGCCATTTTAGACGGCAGCCGCGTGGCGGAAATCGGCGAGGTATCGGAAATATTCGCGAACCCGCAAACCGCCGCCGCCCGCGCCCTCGTTTTTCCGGAAGGTTTTCCGGAAAACGAAAAACGGGCGCTGCCGGCTGGGCGTTGCTGCCGGGTTATCTTTGACGGCAATTCTTCTTTCGAGCCGATCGTGGCGGACACAGTGCTGCGCTTCAAACAGCGGCTTAACATTTTGTTCGCGGACACGAAGGACATCGGCGGCAAAGCTTTCGGTCAAATCATTCTGCAGCTGCCGGAAGACGAGGCAATCAACGCGCGTATTTTCGCTTATTTGAAGGAGCGCAGCGTCAGAGTAGAAGAGGTGAAGCCAGATGAGTGCTGAGACAACTCTGCTGATGTTGATCCGGGGCTTGGGGGAAAGTCTTTATATGACGCTTCTTTCCACAGTCTGCGCGTATGCGCTGGGGCTTCCGTTGGGGATTGCCCTGGTGGCCACGGATAAAGCCGGGGTGAAACCTCTCGCGGCGTTTCATGGCGTCCTGGGGTTCATCATCAATCTGGCGCGTTCGATTCCTTTTTTAATTCTGCTGATCGCGGTTTTACCTTTTACCCGTTTTTTGGTGGGCACGACCATTGGATCCACAGCCACTGTCGTCCCGCTGGTTATTGGGGCGGCGCCTTTTATCGCCAGGCTCGTAGAATCTTCTTTAAAAGAAGTGGATCGCGGCGCGGTGGATGCGGCCAGTTCCATGGGCGCTTCGCCCATGCAAATTATTATTAAAGTGCTGCTGCCGGAAGCGAAGCCGTCGCTGTTGGTGGGTGCGGCTATCTCCGTGACGACCATTCTGGGCTATTCCGCCATGGCCGGTATTGTGGGCGGCGGCGGGTTGGGAGACATCGCGATACGGTACGGATACTACCGCTACAAAAAAGATATTATGTTCATCACCATTGTCATGCTGGTCGTTATTGTACAGGTTCTGCAGGAAATCGGCATGAAGATCGCCAAAAAGATTGATAAAAGAATTTAGCGTTAGGGAGTTG
>JAITPB010000139.1 GCA_031289625.1 Clostridiales bacterium
GCGCCAATTTCCAAATATTTTTCCGGGTTGTGCAAAAAATCCACGATTTCCGTGAGAGATTCCTTGGCTTCTTCCTGCCCGGCCACGTCGTCAAAAGTAACGCCTGTTTTTTTTTCGACATAGACTTTTGCATTGCTCTGCCCAAAGGACATGAACCCGCCCCGGCCGCCGCCGCCCATTCTTTTGGAAACGGAATTCAACAATAACATAGAAATGCCGTATATAACCAAAATAGGCAAAATCCACGACAGGAAAAAATCCACAAGGGGGTTGCTGTTGTTGACGGGCGTGTCATACACAGCTTCATATTGGTTCAGCAGGGCAATGAGCGCAGGGTCATAGACATTGCCTGTATAGTATTGCTGGATTTTCGTCTGGCTCTGCCGCTCCGCGCGCCCCTGAATGGCTTCCAGTATGTCGGCGGGAGGCGTGGGAGAAGATTCATCTCCGGTATCTTTGGGCGTGATTAGCAACCGGTCGGGCTGAATCCTCACTTCCGCCACTTCGCCCGCCTTCAGCATTTGCAGAAACTCATTGTATTTAATTTCTTTTACAGCGCCGCCGCCGCTCATCAAAGACATCAGCGTATTGATGATGAGCGTAACAATCACGGCTACCACCAGATATCCCATGATGCCCGGCGGCATCCGGAAGCTGGGGCCGCCCTTCTTCTTGTCGTTCATGGAAAATTCTCCTAAGGTATCTTTCTGCATTCTTAATCTGGGTTCTTCGATTCCTTATTATAATTTTATTATACCATAAACGCATAGGATCTCAAGCTGAGATTAAAATAAAAAGAGCGGCCAAACCGTTCTTTTTTGAATTTTTTTGGATCAACGCCTTTTATTGCGTTTATGCAAGCCCGCCTGGCGTTCATTAGAAGCTTTCAGCCATTCTTTAAATTTTTCCTCAAAGCCGCCGCCGTCCGCGTAATTTCCCCTGTTGGCCCGCTGCTCATATTCCATCGCAGACTCACGTTCCTGCACAGGTTCTGGCTGCTGAATTTCTTTCATGGAAAGGGAAATTTTGCTGGCGGACGGGTCGCTTGTCAAAACTTTGACGTTGACAATATCCCCCACCGCGAGATGATCGTCCACATTCTGCACATAACTGCTGGATATATGCGAAATATGTACCAGTCCCTGCGAATTGTCCGGCAATGACACAATTGCGCCAAACGGCTTGAGCCTGACCACTTTGCCTTCGTATACGCCGCCTACCTCAATCTTTTCAGACGTTTTGATTCACACCCTTCAGTGTTCAGACATGTCCCGCGCGCGCGGCACCGCCGCTTTATTTCGCCGCCGGCGCGGGATTGGGATGCATAGATGGCGTTTTAACGCCTGTAATGTCATACATGCGCACAGGTATGCGTACGCCTCGGTTTGTGCCGAACTCCACGACAAAGCAGTCTTCTCCCAGATCAATCACGGTTCCATAAAAACCGCTGGTCGTCACCACGTTGTCTCCAGGTTTAATCGTGTCCTGCATCTCCTTCAATTTTTTTTCCCTTTTACTTTGCGGACGTATACTGACGAAATATAGGACAGCGATGACCGCTACCCAAACCAAAACCATTATGATCGGGTTATAGCCGCTGGACGCGCTGCCCGTATCCGCCGCTTGCACCGCAGTATCCGCCGCGGCGCCGCCCGAACCTCCTATCACAGTCTCTACATTTTCCAGCAAGGTAAGAAAATGGAACAGCATCTACGCATCTCCCGTCAAATCGGCGCGCTACGGCGCGCCGTCCGCGTCCGATAGTCACTATCAATATTTACTATTTTAATTATAGTAAAACAAGCCGCTTTAGTCAAGACTTCGTTGGCCGCGCGGCAGCGAAAGTTTCCAGTTTGGCCTTCTTATAACTTTGAAAACGCCCTTCGTCCAGAGCCAGGCGAATTTCCTTCATTAGATTATTATAAAAAAACAAGTTGTGCAGCACGCATAGACGCATGGCCAGCATTTCTTTCGCTTTGAAGAGGTGCCGGATGTATGCCCGGGTATGCTGCTGACAGGCGGGGCAGACGCATCCCGGTTCGATGGGGCTGCCGTCCAGTTCAAAACGCGCGTTCAGCAGATGCAGTACGCCGGAATTGGTGAACACATGCGCGTGACGGCCATTGCGCGCGGGCAGTACGCAGTCAAAAAAATCTACGCCCCGATCCACGCTTTCCAGAATATTCTCCGGCGTGCCCACGCCCATCAAATATATAGGCTTGCACTGCGGCAGCGCGGGGACGGCTGCGTCCAGAATGCGGTACATCTCTTCATGCGTTTCTCCCACAGCTAGGCCGCCGATGGCGTAACCATCGAGATCCATTGCGGCAATCGTCTCAGCGTGCCGGACGCGTATATCCTCAAATATCCCGCCCTGGTTGATCCCGAAAAGCATTTGCCGGCGGTTCAATGTATCGCTGTCGCTGTTCAACAGGCGCAGCCGTTTTGCGCAGCGCTCCAGCCAGCGCGTGGTCCGATCCACAGACGCTTGCATGTATTCGCGCGTGGATGGATACGGAGCGCATTCGTCAAAAGCCATGGCGATGGTGGACGCCAGATTAGACTGGATCTCCATGCTCTCCTCTGGCCCCATAAAAATCCGATGGCCGTCAATGTGCGAAGCGAACGTCACGCCTTCTTCCTGTATTTTGCGCAGCGCGCTGAGAGAAAAGACCTGAAATCCGCCTGAGTCCGTCAGGATTGGTTTGCGCCAGTTCATGAAGCGGTGAAGGCCGCCCAGCGCTTTCACCACCTGATCCCCTGGCCTCAGATGCAAGTGGTAAGTATTGGAAAGTTCCACTTGGCAATGAACCGTTTCTAAATCGATAGAGGAAACCGCGCCTTTAACAACCGCCATCGTGCCCACGTTCATAAACACCGGCGTCTGGATTATGCCGTGCGGCGTCTGAAACTCGCCGCGCCTGGCGCGGCCTTCGGTTTTGAGGAGCGTATACATTTTTTGTCACCCGTCCGGTTATAACACATGTTTTTGGCGCCGTCAACAAAATTGACACGCGCGGCGGCGCTGTGCTATAATGCGTTCATTGCAGAATCGCGCGAATAAAAAGGGAGATAACGAAATGGCATACGCACGTCCAAGGAAACACTACCGTGTCGCGGAAAATGCGCGCCTGGAAAACATGGAGGAAGGCATTTTTATTACGGAAGAGCAGCAATGCGTTATAGGCGCGCTGGGTATATTTTTGATGCTCTTAGTCTTGATCGAGAGCATTATCGTATACGCGCTTGTACGCGGCGAAGATGAGTAAGAGATGGCCGTGAAGCTTGGCATTGTGGGGCTTCCCAATGTGGGAAAAAGCACGCTGTTTAATTCGCTGACCCAGGCGGGCGTGGATGCCGCCAACTATCCTTTTTGTACCATCGAACCTAATGTCGGCGTCGTTTCCGTGCCGGACGAGCGGCTCCAAAAACTGACCGAACTCTATCATTCCGCGAAATGTACGCCGGCCTTCATTGAATTTGTGGATATCGCCGGTCTGGTGAAAGGCGCGAGTAAGGGAGAAGGGCTGGGCAATCAGTTCCTCTCGCATATCCGCGAAGTTGACGCCATCGTGCATGTGGTTCGCTGTTTTGAAGATGCTAACGTAATCCACGTGGAAAATCAGGTGGATCCCATCCGGGACATTGAAATCATCCATATCGAATTAATTTTGGCCGACCTGGAAGTCATTGAGCGGCGGCTTTCCAAAGCGCTTAAATCCGCCAAGTCAGATAAAACATATCAAAAAGAAGCCGAAGTTTTATCCTATTATAAGCAAGAAATGGAAAAAGGCATTTGCGCGCGCTCCGCCGTCTGTCCCTTTGGCCCGGAAGAAAAGGAACTGCTAAACAGCTTTAGTCTCCTTTCCAACAAGCCTGTTCTTTACGCGCTGAATGTCACGGAGAATGATTTGGCGGACAGCGGTCCGGACGATCGTCCGAAGAGCGCCTATGTCCGCAAAGTAAAAGAATACGCCGATGCCGAAGGCTCTGGCGTGATCACCGTATGTGCGAAGCTGGAAGAAGAAATCGGCGCGCTTTCAGAGGACGAAAGGCTCCTGTTCCTGCAGGATTTTGGGGTATCGGGCAGCGGGCTGCACCGGCTGATCGCCGCAAGCTATGCGCTTTTGGGGCTGATCAGTTTTCTGACGGCTGGCCCCAAAGAAACGCGCGCCTGGCCCATCGCCAAGGGAACCAAAGCGCCGGGGGCGGCAGGCAAAATCCATTCGGACTTTGAGCGCGGCTTTATCCGCGCGGAAGTCGTCGCGTATGAGGATTTGATCCGGCTGGGCAGCTATACCGCCGCCAAAGAAAAAGGGCTGGTTCGTTCCGAAGGCAAGGAATATGTTATGAAAGATGGAGATGTGACTTTGTTCCGGTTTAATGTCTGATCATGGGTGACGCTCAGACATTGGACAGCATATGGGGAGAGAGGGGCTGCCATGAACGCGGTAATTCATTACTTGAGCCACAGCGGTTGGGCTGTGAAAACCGCAAACGCCATTTTTATTTTTGATTATTACATGCCGGACGCCCAAGACGATCGGGATTTGGAAGACGGTGTTGTCAATCTGCACAAATTAAAGGATCAGCGCGTTTATTTTTTCTCTTCTCACAGCCATAACGATCATTATAGCAAACAGCTCAACGAGGCCGTTGCACGCTATCCTGACATGACTTTTATCACAGGCGCTTTTAAGGCGCCTTTTGCCGCAAACATCGTGATGCAGCCGAGGCAGACGCTGACATTAGACGATTTGACTATAACGACGGGCGCCTCTACGGACGAAGGCGTCTGTTTCCTGGTCTGTTCGCCGGACATCTGCTTATTTCACGCTGGCGATCACGCGAACTGGGACTCGGACGCCGTCATGCCTTCCTATCGCTCAGAAATTGATTTCATCGCGGAACAGAGGCGCGGCATTGACGCCGCTTTCCTGCCGGTCTGTTATTTTGGCGGAGAAAAAGCGCGTCAACTGACGCAAGGCGCTTTTTACGCCATTCAAAAACTCAATCCATCTCTGGTCTTTCCCATGCATGGCGGCTTCCATGAATCTGTATATCAAGAGTTTGCCGTAGAGGCCAAAGCCGCGGGCATACCCAACAGAATCATCTGTATGGAACAGGAAGGCGGCCGTTATACCATACATGATGATGATCTATAGCATTAGGAGATAACCGTTCATGCTGCTGCTTCGTTCCATTCTGTGGTACGCCCATTTTGTGATCAGCGTGATCACGCTCACACCTCGGCTTATCCTGTTGCGCAAAAAGAAGAACACGACGCCTCCCGGCGCTTACGCCGAAAACGTGTACAATACCGCTTACCGCTGGAGCCAGAGCCAGATCAAATGGTCCGGTTCACGTTTTCATGTCGCCGGCTTGGAGAATGTACCTGCAAACGGCCCTGTGCTGTATGTGGCCAACCATCAAAGTATTTTTGACGTAGGCGTATTTTTGGCGTACCTCCCTTTCCCCAAAGGGTTTATCGTAAAAGCGGAGGTATTAAAATTGCCGCTTGTCCGTTCCTGGATCCAAGAAATGGAGTCGGTCTTTATGGATCGCCAGAGTATCAAAAATTCAGCACGGGCCATTTTGAAAGGAATTGAAACACTCAAAAGCGGGCACAGCATGGTTATTTTCCCCGAAGGGCACCGCAGCCGGGGCGGCCCGCCCGGCGAGTTTAAAGCGGGCAGTTTTAAGCTGGCCCTTAAATCAAAGGCCCCCATCGTCCCCGTCACCATCGAAGGCACGTATAAAGCCCTGGAAGCGAATCATTTCCTCGTCAAACCCGCCGACATCACGGTGACTGTCCATCCTCCAGTCGAAACGGCGGATCTCACGCGTGAGGAAGCCCTGCAGATTCCGGAAAAAATCAAAAATATGATTCTCTCGGCGCTTCCCGGACGATCGTCCGGACAATCGTCCGGGCGATTGCCCGAGCGATCGGTTTAGCGATGGAATGCGCTGCAGAAATGGCGGCTCCTGCCGTATTGGTCACAGGTTCTTCGCGAGGCATCGGCCTGGCTATCGCGCGCAGGTTCGCGCGGGCAAACTATCAGGTTGCTTTCAACTGTCTGCGCCGTCAGCCCGAGATGCATAAAGCGATAGACAGTTTGCGAAAAGACAATCCCCATCTGCTGGGGGCTGCGGCGGATGTATCTGATTATGAACGCGCGGCGGATCTTTTCGCACAGATACATCAAACCTTCGGCGGCCTGGACATTCTGGTGAACAACGCTGGCGCCGAATACTTCGGCCTGTTTCAAGATATGCGCCCTTTAGATTGGGAAAATATCGTCCGGACAAATCTTTTCTCCGTATTCAATTGCTGCCGCTTGGCGATACCGGATATGGTCGCGCGCAAAAAAGGCGTTATCCTCAATATTTCTTCCGTATGGGGCACGGCGGGCGCGTCTTGCGAAGCGGTTTACGCCGCGTCTAAGGGGGCGGTCAACGCCTTTACAAAATCCCTCGCAAAAGAATTGGGCCCCAGCGGCGTCCGCGTCAACGCGATCGCCTGCGGCGTCATGGAAACGGACATGAACGCGCGGCTGACGCCGGAGGAAAAAGAAGCCGCCGCAGAAAACGTTCCGCTCGCGCGTTTCGGAATGCCGGAAGAAGCGGCGGATTTAGCTTTTTATCTGGCTTCCGATCAGGCTTCCTATCTTACAGGCCAGGTGGTGAATTTGGATGGCGGATGGATGTGACGGCGGCGCATCCATCATCAAAAAATTTTTTTCAGAATTTTATAGATAAGTATTGCTATTACGAAAAATATATGTTATGATAATCATGTTGACGCGGGGTGGAGCAGTCCGGTAGCTCGTCGGGCTCATAACCCGAAGGTCGTAGGTTCAAATCCTGCCCCCGCAATAAAGCCGCATAGATTCAACATCTGTGCGGCTTTATTTAGGCAGTTGGAAAAAATAAACGAACCAATTAACACAGAAAAGAGCCGTTCTCAGCGCATTTGATTATCTATCGTTGGTCTATTATTTTTAAGGTGCGCGAGCGGATGTTGATTAAGCCGCTTAATGGAGCTAAGAGCTCACGCTTTTTTCATGGATGTTTTTTTATAGTGTAATTCCATTCACCATGAAAATTTTCTGGAGATAAATTCACGTTTTTAAGTAATTCGTCTGTTACTGTATTTCCTGTCTCGTATGTATTTTCATCAAGCATGCACCTTATTGTCAGGCCTTTTTCAGTGGTTGTTGATACGATTAAATTCATCACTTCGTCTATTGGTATCAGAGGCCTTCCTCGCCAGTTTTTACTGATAAAACAGAACAATCGGTGTTCAATCTTGTTCCATTTAGAAGTGCCCGGCGGATAATGCGACACAGATATGTCTACTCCGATCTTGTTTACAAGTATCTGCAGCCCTACTTTTCATAGTCTGGATCGACTGGAGTTTGTTCAATTGCTTGGCTATATTTCTCAAGCTTTTTGTTGTCCATCGCAACAGGTTTTCAGGGTTTCCGAACGTGTGATCGCTTACAAATCCTTCAATCGTTTCCACTATCCCGCTTTGAGTAGCTTCTATTTTTTTTCGACCGCCGCCGCTTTTCCTGACGGCTGCGTTATCGATGAAGAAATCACCGCGGCGGCGAAAGCGGCCCGCGCTCACGAATTCATTTCAAAGAGGCAGGAATGCACAGCGAACTGCTCGCGCAAGACGGATACATAAACCGCTGACAATCTTTGAAAAATCCCCCAAACGCATTTCATCGCGCACGGGGGATTTTGTTTTTCGCACGGCGGCGCGCCGCGAAGATAACGGCGCTCACCAGCACAAGCAGGGCAGACAGCAATTGTGAAACCGGTATGCCGGTGGAAAACAGCATCAGCTGATCCGTCCGTATCCCTTCTATAAAAAAGCGGCCTAAGCCATACCCGAATAAATACAGGAACACCACTTCGCCGTCCATTTTTTTATGTTTTTTATAAATCTGCATCGCGGTGAAAACCAACAGGTTCCAGAGAGATTCATAGAGAAACGCGGGCTGCACCTGAATGTACTGTGCGCCGTTGACGGTGATGACGTGTTCCAGCACGCTCGGCGGAATGTTGCTGACTTGATCCTTGAGATAGCGCATGGCCAGCAGCGAGTCCGTATAATGTCCGAAAACCTCTCGGTTGAAAAAATTCCCCCATCGGCCAACGGCTTGCCCCAGGATTAAGCCGAGGATGGCGACGTCTCCAAACGCCCAAAAATTTAGCTTCTTTTTTTTAGTATACACATATGCGCAGATAAAAGAGCCGATCACGCCGCCGTAAATCGCCAGTCCGCCTTCCCGGATAGCGAAAATTTGCAAGAGATTGTTTTTATAATTGTCCCAGGAAAATATCACATAGTATAAACGCGCCCCAGCCAAAGCCGCGATGAGCGCGTAGAGCAGAAAATCCGTGTAAAGCCCGGGGTCGTGCCCTACGCGCTTCGCTTCCTGCAGCGCCGCGAGCATCCCCAGAAGCACGCCCAGCACAATGAATACGCCGTACCAGTATAACTTAAAGGAGGCGATCTCGACAGCCACCCGGGACAATTTTTCAATTTGGATGCCCAAATGCGGAAACCAAATTTCCGGCGTTTGTCCGCTCATATCATTCCCTCGATTCCGATTCGTCCGCCTCAAAGCGCGTATCCGCCGAGCCGTAACGCGCTGCCAGCAGGACTTGTTTTTCCATGTAGCCGATCTTAGGAATTATATAACACTTTATTCCAGATGACAACTCTTTCATATACAGGCTTTCATCCAGCAGCGGATGATATTTTCGCGTAACCATGCTACGCCTCCTTTTGTTTTGTATCCTTCCCTGTTTGGCTGTTATTCATAGCGCAAGCGCTTGTATATGCGGACGTACTGCCTTATACTATGGTTGAAAATTTTTTAGGAGGCCGCGATGGATTACTTAGAAGAGTCTTTGAAACTGCATCAAGCGCTGAGAGGCAAAATAGAGGTGATTGCCCGGACGCCCGCTGATAACAAGGAACGGCTTTCCCTGGCGTATACGCCGGGCGTGGCGCGCCCATGCCTGGAAATCAGCCAGGACGTCAATCAAAGTTATGCGCTGACGCGCCGTTGGAATTTGGTGGCTGTTGTGACAGACGGCAGTGCTGTGCTGGGGCTGGGCGATATCGGCCCGGAAGCGGCTATGCCCGTTATGGAAGGGAAGTGCGTGCTGTTTAAGGAATTTGGGGATGTGGACGCGTTTCCGCTATGCGTGCGCAGTAAAAACGTGGACGAGATTGTGAATACTGTCGCGCTGCTGGCTGGCAGTTTTGGCGGCGTGAACCTCGAAGATATTTCCGCGCCGCGCTGCTTTGAGATAGAACGCAAGCTAAAAGCGCGGGTTGACGTGGACATTCCTATTTTTCATGACGATCAGCATGGAACAGCCATTGTGGTTCTGGCCGGGCTGCTAAACGCGCTGAAAGTCACAGGTAAAAAATTGGAAGAAATCCGCGTGGTGAACTGCGGGGCCGGAGCGGCTGGCATCGCGGTCATAAAATTATTGCTGGCGCTTGGTCTGCGGGATGTGGTGATGTGCGATCGTTCCGGCGCCATTTATGAGGGTCAGCCGGGCTTAAACCCTGCGCAGGAAGAAATGGCGCGCCTGACGAACTGGCAGCGGAAAAAAGGCGCGCTGGCGGAAATGCTCGTTGGCGCGGACGTATTCATCGGCGTGTCCGCGCCGAACCTTGTGACAAAAGAGATGATCAGCCGCATGGCGGAGCGCGCCATTGTTTTCGCCTGCGCCAACCCTGTTCCCGAAATTTTTCCGGAGGAGGCCAAAGCGGGCGGGGCCGCTGTCATAGCCACAGGTCGCAGCGACTACCCGAACCAGGTCAACAATGTTCTGGCGTTTCCCGGCGTCTTTCGCGGCACGCTGGATATGCGGGCTTCGGATATCAATGACGAGATGAAAATCGCGGCGGCGTATGCGCTCGCCGGGCTGGTTTCGGGCGACAGCCTGCGGGCGGATTATATCATTCCCACCCCGTTTGATCCGAGGGTAAAAGACGCCGTGGCGAAAGCCGTGGCGGACGCTGCCGTAAAAAGCGGCGTGGCGGGAAAATGTAAATAGCCAGAGAGGTTAATACGCAAGACCTGAGTTGTTACAAAAATTTGGCTCATATTGTGTTTTAGAATTGTTTTTTA
>JAITPB010000170.1 GCA_031289625.1 Clostridiales bacterium
TGCACTTTCGTATATCCTTGCCCCTTTCCGTTTGCTCTCAAATACCTATTTGTTTTCCACTTAATTCCATTTATTTCTGCCCTTGGACCTTAAAAATTAATTTGATGCGGTTGTCCTGAGTTTCGGCTGCCAGATTTTACTTTAGCCTGGATCGTTAAAAATCACATTTTGTGAAATACTATGAACGTATCCCGATTGACGGATGCGTTTTTAAATGTTCATAAGGAGGAACCAAAATGAGATCCAGGCCTTTCGACTGGACAGCCCTTACGCTGGTGATCATTGGCGCTATTAACTGGGGACTGGTTGGTCTTTTTAAATTTGATCTGATCGCGACTCTGTTCGGCGGTATGGAATCCTGGCTGAGCCGGATTATCTATGTGCTGATCGGTTTGGCGGGCCTTTATTGCCTGAGCTTGTTCGGCAAGATGGGTCATGACGGGTATCACAGTCCAGACCAATACGGGAATCCCGTGAGAAACGAATAAAAACTCAAAATCAAAAAAAATCCTCCTTTGCGGATAGCCGGCAAAGAAGGATTTTTTTTGATTTTATAACTCAGCTTTGAGCGCTGTAAAAGAGTTTGATTTTGATTTCATATCCGCCTTCTGTTTCTTCCATAAAATATTCGTTTTTTACCCCGGCTTGATCCATCATGTCCAGCGCCTGCCGCATGGTGTTTGTAAAAATACGGATGTCTTTGATGTAGTGCCGGATCTTGGAAATGGTTTTTTCCGGTTTTGGCGATTTGCGCTTCAGGGCCAGTTCCACCAGTTCCTCCGTTTTTTTGACTGTGAGGTCTCCCGCGATCACCTGTTGGAGTATTTCTTTTTGCAGCGGCTCGTCATCCAGCTTTAAAAGAGCACGGGCATGACGTTCGGTCAAATCGTTTTCCAGCAGAATCTTTTGAATTTTTTTGGGGAGCTTGAGGATGCGAAGCTTATTCGCTATTGTCGACTGGCTTTTGCCAATCCGCTCGGCCAATTGATCCTGCGTGAAAGCGTAATCCTGCATGAGATTTTGGAATCCTTCCGCTTCCTCCAGAAAATTCAAGTTTTGCCGCTGCAAGTTCTCAATGATCGCCAGAATGGCGCTGTCCTGATCCGAAATGTTGACGACAATGGCGGGTATGGTGGATAGCCCGGCCATACGCGTGGCCCTGAGCCGCCGCTCGCCGGAGACGAGCTCGTAGGCGTGGCCGTTGATCAGCCGGACGCTGATCGGCTGCATGACGCCATACTCACGGATAGAACCGGCTAATTCTTCTAAGCCGCCCCGTTCAAAAAATTTTCGCGGCTGATAGGGGCTAGGGTTGATTTTATCGACGGGCAAATCCAGGATCTCTCTATTTCCGATGAACGCGGGGTTTTCCATGTGAGCGCCTCTTCCTAATTTGAATGATCAGCTCCTTTAAACGTTCAGCAATAGAGCCAACTATTTCATCATGAGTTTCGATTCATTCAGTATAGCATATTTTTACGGGATCGTTAAAAATTCTATATACCAAAAAAAAAGAAAAAGCCTTATCAAATCAAGGGGCTTTTTCTTTCTTTGGGAACAATCCAGACGGATTGAACGGAAACGCTTCTGTTTATCTGAATTTTTACTTAAACAGCGAATTGTTTAGTACAAAATTGGCGAACACAATGGACACCATAGAGAGTAGCTTGATCAAAATATTGATAGACGGCCCGGAGGTATCTTTGAAGGGGTCGCCCACGGTATCGCCCACCACAGCCGCTTTATGCTGTTCCGAACCTTTGCCGCCCAAGTGGCCCGACTCGATATATTTTTTGGCGTTGTCCCAAGCGCCGCCGGCATTGGCCATCATGATGGCCATGACAAAACCACAGACCGCCGCGCCCGCGAGCATTCCCACCACGCCGTTGACGCCCAGCAGCATCCCGACCACTATCGGTGAGGCGATGGCAATTAAAGCAGGCAGAACCATTTCTTTCTGCGCAGCTTTGGTGCAAATGTCCACGCAGGAAGCGTAATCCGCTTCCGCAGTGCCTTCCATCAAGCCCTTGATTTCTTTAAATTGCCGCCGGACTTCCATGACAATGCCCTGCGCGGCACGGCCAACCGCCTGCATGGTCAGCGCGGAAAAAAGAAACGGAAGCATACCGCCGATGAACAAGCCGACCAGCACAGGCGGATTCAAAATAGACGTGTTGAACGTAAAATTAATGCCGGTTCGTTGAACCAAACCCGTGATTTCATCCGTATAGGCGGCGATGAGCGCCAGCGCCGTGAGCGCTGCGGAACCGATGGCAAAGCCTTTGCCCGTAGCCGCAGTTGTGTTGCCCAGAGAATCCAGCGCGTCCGTACGCTGCCTTACTTCTTCCGGCAAATGCGCCATTTCCGCAATGCCGCCCGCGTTGTCGGCGATGGGGCCATACGCATCCGTAGCCAGCGTGATGCCCAGCGTCGAAAGCATACCCACAGCCGAAATGCCTACGCCATACAGCCCAGCGCTAAAATTGGATGCGCCGCCGGAGACAAAATAGCTGATGAGCACGGCGGCGCCCACGATGATCACCGGCAGCGCCGTGGAGAGCATCCCCAGGGAAAGGCCGCCTATGATGATAGTCGCCGCCCCGGTTTCAGACGTGCCCGCCAGATTTTTGGTGGGGGTGTAAGTATCGGATGTAAAATATTCCGTGCAGAGGCCGATCATATTCCCGGCGATCAGCCCGCTGAGTACCGCGAAATACACGCCGATGCGTTCCGGGCCCAAAGCGTTCCGAATCAGGAAATAAGACAGAATCGCGATGAGCAGTGAACTGCCGTATGTGCCTTTGCGCAACGCGGCCAGCAGCGCGGATTGGTTCGCCTCTTCGCTGGAACGAACCAGAAAAGTGCCGACGATCGAGGCCAAAACGCCCACCGCCGCCATGGTCATGGGCACGATAATACCGTTTAAGCCCAAGCCAGCCGCCACACCCAAAGCGCTGGAGGAAATGATGGATCCTACGTAAGATTCGTACAAATCTGCGCCCATGCCAGCCACGTCGCCTACGTTGTCGCCTACATTATCGGCGATAACGGCGGGGTTGCGCGGGTCGTCTTCCGGGATGCCAGCTTCTACCTTACCCACCAAGTCTGCGCCCACATCCGCCGCTTTGGTGAAAATGCCGCCGCCCACGCGGGCGAACAGCGCCATCGAACTTGCGCCCATGCCAAAGGTCAGCATAGCGCTCGTGATGTTGGCGTATCTTTCCGCATCTGCCGCGATAGGCTGAACGCTGGTGTAAAACCAATTCAGAAAATAAAACCAAAAGCTGATGTCCAGCAGACCCAGCCCCACCACGACAAGACCCATCACCGCGCCGCTGTTAAAAGCGACGCGCAAGCCTTTGTTCAGCCCATAACGGCAGGCGTTGGCCGTGCGTGCGTTGGCGCTGGTCGCCACCTTCATGCCGATGAACCCAGACAGGCCGGAGAAAAACCCGCCGGTCAAAAAAGCGAATGGCACGAAAAACGTGAGATACCCGAAGCTGGCGAGCAGAAGCAGAATCACGAACATCACAGCGAAGAAACCGCCCACGCCGGTGTACTGGCGTCTGAGGTAAGCGCTGGCGCCTTTCCGCACGGCCAAAGAAATCTTCTTCATTTCCTCCGTGCCTTCCTCCTGCTTCATGACCGCCCTGATCAGATAACCGGCAAACGCCAAAGCGATAATGGAGCCGGCCGGCGCTAGGATAAGCGACGTCAAAGAACTCATCGTATGCCCCCTTTATGAATGATAAATAACATCATGTATTATACCACACATTTTTTCATTTGCATTATTTTTTCTGGGATGTTTTATGAAAAGTTTGCTGTTATTGGTATTTATTTATAAAGTCTGTCCGCCATTTTTTCACGTCCTGGCTGCGCGTATGGATTATCAAAATGCCGGCTCACTTTTTGGCTCTTTTTTCACCTTGGAAAGCGCCGCCATAATTTTCTTTAGGCCACTTTTCTCAAACGAAACTGTCACTTCAAAATCAACGCCAGCCGGTTCAATGGCTATCACCAACCCGCGCCCGTATTTGATCTGGCGCACCCAATCGCCCACCGCAAAATCCAATTCGGTTTGTTTAGGCGCGGGCATGGCCCGCCGCTCCGGCACATTCGTTTTTCCCCGCAGGGAGAGCTGACGTTTTCGCCCTGGCCGCGCGTCCCGCAAATATTCCGCGGGGATTTCCTCAATAAAGCAGCTGGGCACGCAGGATTCTGCCTCACCGTTGCGCAGCCGGGACTTCGACATGGAAATCGTCAAGCTTTCTTTTGCCCTGGTCAAGCCTACGTAGCAGAGACGCCGCTCCTCTTCCATTCCCTCCGGTTCCGGCGCGTTCATACTGCGGAAACTGGGAAACACGCCCTGCACCATCCCCGGCAGAAACACGCGGGGAAATTCCAGCCCTTTTGCGCTGTGCAGCGTCATGAGAACCACGGCGTCCTCCCTTTCCTGATAATTGTCTATGTCCGCGACCAGCGACACTTCTCCCAGGAAAGCGTCCAATTCGCTTCCCGCAGAGACGAAGCCCTCCGCCGATTCCAATTCCGCCTCCGCGTCAAATTCAGCGATTTTGCTCAGCAGCGCGTCAATGTTTTCCACACGGTCGAGACTTTCCGGCGTCTCGTCGAGCAGAAGCTCCTTGAGGTACAGCGTATCGTTCAGCACTTTCCGCGTCAATTCTGTCAGGCTGCATACCGGCATAAAGCCGCGAAAGCCCTCCATCATTTCCCAAAACGTATGAAGGCGTTTGTTGCGGGCATCGGACGGCAGATCGCGCAGCGCTTCCGAAAAAGATATCCCCTGTTCATGCGCGTGCGCTTGAATCCGTTTGATCGTGGCATCTCCGATGCCGCGCTTCGGCGTGTTGATGATCCGCAGATATGACAAATCATCCCTGGGATTGTTCAGCGCCTTTAAGTAGGCCAGCACATCTTTGATCTCCTTGCGCTGGTAAAATCGCACGCCGCCAAACAGGCGGTATGGTATATTATGGTGCATGAACTGATCCTCTATGGCTCGGGACTGCGCGTTGATCCGGTAGAGCGCTGCAAACTCCGCATACGTACCGCCGCTTTTGACTCTGTCCAAAATCGTCTGCGCGATAAACGCGGCCTCCCCCTGCTCGTCATACGCCTTAAAATATTGGATCGGCGGCCCGTCGCCATTATCCGTCCACAATGTTTTGCCTTTTCGGCTGGCATTATGCGCGATGACCGCGTTGGCGGCGTTTAAAATCGTTTGCGTGGAACGGTAATTCTGTTCCAGGCGGATCACCTGCGCATGGGGGAAATCATTTTCAAAGTCCAGAATATTGCGGATGTTTGCGCCGCGCCAGCCGTAGATACTCTGATCGTCGTCTCCCACCACGCAGAGATTTTGATATTTTTCCGCCAGCCGGCGCACCAGAAAATACTGTGCGGTGTTCGTGTCCTGGTATTCGTCTACCATAATATAGCGGAAGCGTTCCTGATAGCGGTTTAATAAATCCGGACAGCGGTCAAACAGTTCAACGGTCTTCGTGATGAGGTCGTCAAAATCCAGCGCGTTGGCATCTGTCAGCCTTTTCTGATACAGACGGTAGATACAGGCGGTTCCTTCCATATGAGAATCGCCCTTCACGTCTTGGCTGAACTGTGCCGCGCTCACCAAATTATCTTTCTGAGAGCTGATAATGCCCATCACTTTTTTGGTGGGATAATATTTCTCATTCAGGCTCAGCTCTTTCACGCAGTCTTTGATGATTTTTTCCGCGTCTTCCGCGTCATATATGGTAAAATTGTTTTCAAAGCCGATATGATGGATCTCCCGCCGCAGGATTCGGACGCAGGCGGAATGAAATGTACTGACCCAGACTTGATCCCCCAGCGGGTTCAAACTGTTGATCCGGTTCCGCATTTCCCGCGCGGCTTTGTTGGTAAATGTAATGGCGATGATATGAAACGGATCTACGTCTTTTTCCAGCAGATACGCCACGCGGGTGGTCAGCGCCCGCGTCTTGCCGGAACCCGCGCCCGCTAAAATCAATACCGGCCCTTCCGTCTGTTCAACCGCTCTTTGCTGCATATCGTTCAATTGGCTTAAATCAATCATCCGCCGTCTCCCCGAGCCCCAGTTTCTCTTTGAACCGTTTTACATTCGTGTTTAAAACCAATTCTTCTGGAATGCCGGAAGCCAGGATGAGTTTTTTCGCGCGCTCCAGTTCCCCCAGCCGCAGACTGATGTGCGCGTCGCTGGCCGCGACGACATACGCCTTTTTTTGGGCACAGAGTTTCAGCATACGCAGAATGGTCTCGTCGCCGCCCGCGCGGAACCCTTCCGGGTTTAAAGACTCATCGTTGATTTCCAAAACAGTTCCGGTCGCCTGGGCGGCGGATACAATTTTTTCTATATCTATCGGAAAACGCGGGTCGCCGGGATGCCCGATGATTTTAATGCACTCGTTTTGCATGGCGGACAGAATGGCGCGGGTGTTTTCCTCTACGCTGCCGGGCTGTATACAAGTCAGATGCAGACTGGCGATGACCACTTTCAATTTTCGCAGCAAATCCTGCGGCAAATCCACTTTGCCTTCAAAGTCCAAGATATTGAGTTCGACGCCGGATAAAATTTCCACGCCGTACATCTTGGGCGGCAGACATCGCAAATTGGTAAAATGAAGCGCGCCGAAACTCCCCGGTATCTCCGGCGCGTGATCTGTGATGGCGATGAGGCGCAGCCCTTTGGCGGCAGCGGCGGCGGCGTTTTCCGCGATGGTGCTGTAAGCGTGCCCGCTGGCAATCGTATGGCAGTGTGTGTCCAAAATAAAATCCATATGCATACTCCTTTATCAAAATATTAATCAAAAAAAGGCGCAGCCGCGATCAGGACTGCGCATCTTTATCGATCTCAGGGCGGTATTTCTTAAAAACTTGCATCAATAGAGAAGAGGTTACATAGGCGTAGACACCCATGGCGGCCAAAATAAATGGAAAATAAAGAGACACGGCGAAACCGGCGGCCAAAGCGGCGGCCATACAGACAATGGAGGTAACTATATGCCTATTGGCCAGAACAAAGGATGATTTGACGCTTTCAAATAATTTGATGTCAAACCGGGCGTTGATCGGAAAAATATACAGAGAGATCAAGCAAATCTCAATGAGACAACAGATTTGAACAGGCAGGAGAAAAATTTTCAGCCTGCCTGTCAGGTCAATATTACGGATGTTGACGAGTATAATTCCGCCCGCCAAAATCAGCAAAAGCCAAATCAAAGTGGATTGCTTAAAATTTGATTTGAAGCTGCTCCAAAAATCGCGGAAGATATAGCCTTCCCGGTCGGAAATCCGGCGCGTCATAACATAATACAGCGCCGTAGTGGACGCGCCCGCGGTAAAAAGCGGCAGACTGAAAAGGATCCAGCACAGGCTCAAGAGGAGGATATCCGCGATCAACCCGCCAATTTTATCAAAGGGACCGTCCATGCCGAAAAAGCCGCCCAATGCAACCGCTCCTTTTGAAACTTGTTCAGGCTATTATTTTATATTGTACCATTATAGACGCAAGAGAGGAAATTTGCAAGCGGGCCAGCCAGTGGTGACGAGAGAAAAAAGCAACTCCGGAAAAAAATGATTGATCGTCTTTTTTAGCTTCTTTTTTAGCTCGCAGGCTGAATTTTTTTCTTCACGCATTTGTGTTTTTTTGTTCTGGTTATTCGTGGGCGGCTTGCTCACAATAAAACCTCCCTTTTGGGTTTGAGAAAAAATTTGTTTGGACAAAACATTTTATCTCAAGTTTACCCAAAACGGGAGGTTTTTTATGGCGAAAAATTTTTAATCGTCAGCACTGCTATTTTTGCCAAATCAGTTTCACGTCGTTTGGGTCTTTACCCATCAGGTAAATCGCGGTTATTTCATCGCTGCCATTTGCGCCGCGGTCATAGCCGACGTTATATGTGGAGTTTTCCGAAAAAAACGGAAACGCCAATATGGTGTTGACCTTAATGTAAACGTGTCCCGAACCGAAGTCCGGCATTGTTCTGTTCGACACAAGCTCAATGCTTCTGATTATGTTCACATTGGAATTAGACGATAATTCAATCGAAAATGTCAAGCCGTCATCTTGCATTTCAACGCTCTGTACGGTTACGCGCGATGTTGAAGCTGTCGTGCCCACCAAAAACAATCCCGTAAATAGTGCTGTAATAGTGAAAATCGCTATGATTATGCTGGTTAGTATAATCACGCGATATTTCTGCTTAACTTTCAAAAAAGGCTTTGCCGCCTTTTTTACTTCGTTTCTATTTGCGACTGCTGTGTTTGGCGAACTCAAACTATCGGCCAGTGGGCGGCAGATTTGGCATTTATTGATATGTTCCTTAACTATGGATTTCGTGTACTCACCGCACAAGCCTTCGATGCAGAGCGGCAATAAGTCTTTAATCAGTTCGCATGTTGTTTCCATCTTCGTTGCTCCTTTCCATATTTTTAATCGTCAGCACTGGCCGGCTGCGTCTGGCCGCGTCCGACACAAAGAACGCGGGCCTTCTGCAAAGAGAAAGCCCGCGTTTTGATCCGCGAGATAGCTGTACGCGGCGTGACGATACCGGATAACATCCGGATGTTATCCGTGACATAGCCGAACAATTATCCACACATACATCAGCGTTTTTGGAAGCATCAGCATACCGAGTTTTGGATTTTTTTCCGCGCCGAATATCACAGGCAGGTAGAACGCAAAGCTTCCAACGACGGCGATCCCGATTTGTAAAAATGACGGCGTCATAAGACAGAGTACCGCCACCAACGCGCCTAACGCGATGAACGGCATATTGCGGATTATCGCAAAATGTCCGCCGGAGAGGTTTTCACGCCAACGGTTCTGCGGGAAAAGACAGAGAGTGACGCGCAATCCGGCGAGAATCAAAATGGCGGCGGTCAGAATACTTCGGGCGTTCACGTCATAGGATACGGCAAATTCCGACCACGCAAAATAGAGCAGCACATAAAACGCCGTCATCGTGACAGAGGTTATCAGCTTGCCGTATCCCAAGGCGAAGGTTAAATCCCGCCGAACACCGAGCGCCTTTGCCATGCGCGGCACAAGATGAAATGCGTCTCCCATGCCAAGAACAAAAGTCATCGCGCCCAGAAGAGGGGTCTCTGGGCGCGTGATGAGCAAATAGGCCCCCGCGAAAATGATAAAAGTAAAATACGCTATGTCAAACACAACTTCGACATAGCGCATAGGCGACTTTTTCACGGCGGTCACGGACAATCTCTCTCTTTTTCCGGCCCTTGGCCGCTTTGGCCGCCTTTGCCGCGTCCCATCAGCAGAAGATGGATCGTGACCGCAATGCCAACACAGGGCAAAAGAACGTACATGAATGTCCTCTTCGCGAACACCATAGACAAAACCAGCGCAATCCACAAAATGACGATAGATTTTGTGCGCGTTCGGAAGGATACAGGCATCCCGTTACGGTAGCAGTCCAGGTATTCACGAAAGAATCGAACGCGGCGGATGCGCTCATAAATCGGCGGGTATACGGAAAAGCAGCTCGCCGACAAGAGAACAAAAGGCGTGGTAGGCCATATCGGCAAAAACAGCCCTATGGCGGCAAACACCAAGCATAGCCCACCACATGTTAAAAGCAGGATTTTCTTCACTCGGCCGCAAGGGTCGCGTCAGCAAGTCCTTTCTGGCCCAGCGCCGCCAGTTCGATAACCTTATTCAAACGCAAACCCATCGCGCCAGTGACGCGCTTTCCGTAATCCGCGTCAGCCCAATAGCAATGTACGGCGTGACGATATTTGATATTGTCGGTGCAAGGGGCGATATTTCGCGCCGTGTTGCCTATGAGCAGTTCTTTTTTATCCTCGGTCATCAGACGATATAAATCGCCGCCCGCGCGGAAATTATCGTCCGTTGGATCATCATTAAAATCATAACGCCACATGGCGCCGTCTAAATCCAGCGGAGGTTCCGCCACCTCAGGCTGTGCCGCCCAATAGCCCATGCTGTTGGGCGTATAGGCGGGGGTCGCGCCGTAGTTTCCGTCTATGCGCATCGCTCCGTCGCGGTGGTACTCCGATACAGTCGCGTTTTTCGCCTGATTGACGGGTATGTGGTTGTGGTTCACGCCTAAACGGTAACGCTGCGCGTCGCCGTACGTAAACAGCCGCCCTTGCAGGAGCTTGTCTGGCGAAAAGCCGATACCCGGCACGACGTGGGCGGGAGCAAACGCCGCCTGTTCCACTTCGGCAAAATAATTCTCCGGCCAGAGGTTGAGCTCAAGCACGCCGACCTCGTGAAGCGGAAAGTCTTTGTGTCTCCATATCTTCGTGACGTCAAAGGGGTTCTCGTAATGGGTCTTCGCCTGTGCCTCGGTCATAATCTGTACGAACATAGTCCACTTGGGGAAGTCGCCGCGCTCAATCGCCTCGAACAGGTCGCGCCCGTGTGATTCTCTGTCTGTTCCGACGAGCTTTTCCGCTTCTTCGTCGGTCAGGTTTTTAATGCCCTGCTGTGTATGGAAATGAAATTTGCCCCATACACGCTCGTTTTTTTCGTTATAAAAGCTGAATGTATGTTCGCCGTAAAGGTGCATATGCCGGAAGCTCGCGGGAATGCCTCTATCGCTCATGGTGATGGTGCGTTGGTGGAAAGATTCGGGCAGCAGCGTCCAAAAATCCCAGTTATTCTGCGCCGAGCGCATACCCGTGCGCGGATCGCGCTTGACGGCGCGGTTCAAGTCGGGAAAATTATGCACGTCGCGCAGGAAGAACACGGGCGTGTTGTTGCCGACGAGATCCCAGTTGCCTTCCTCCGTATAGAATTTACAGGCAAAGCCGCGAATGTCGCGCTCCGCGTCCGCCGCGCCGCGCTCTCCGGCAACGGTAGAAAAGCGAGCAAAAGTCTTGGTTTCTTTCCCAATCTTAGAAAAAACTTTCGCTTTCGTGTATTCTGTAATATCACCCGTAACCGTAAACTTGCCGTATGCGCCCCAGCCCTTGGCGTGCATACGCCGTTCCGGAATCACCTCGCGGTTGAAGTGTGCATGTTTTTCCAGCAGCCAGACATCTTGCAGCATAATCGGTCCACGAGAACCCGCCGTAATGGAATTTTCATTCTCGGGCACGGGCGCGCCGACTTCGTTGGTTAGCTTTTTGTTTTCTGTGTCATCCATGATAAATACCTCCTTTAATAAGTTGCAGTGATTTTTTCGATCAGAAGGCTATCTCACGGAAAACCCTGATTTTGGGGATCGAAAAATCCAACTGTTGATTCGCATTTATATTGTAACCGAATAGGAATATAATGTCAATTGCGGCGGACGCCTTTATTTTCATTAAAACCTTCAAGCCATAAAATTTTCAAGCCATAAAATCTTCAAGCAAGAGGCTTGCCGTGTCCCGGCCTTTCAGGTCAGACAGCAAATCCCATACCTGCTCCCCGACTGGCGCGGGAAGCCCGTGCTCGTTTACCATTTCTTCCAGCAAAGCCTTCATATCTGTTACCAGCCCGGACGCCTCCGCCCGAATCAGCATCAGCGAGACCAGCGTACAGAGCGGGTTGATTTCGCGCTCGCGGCACAAAAGCTCCCCCTGCTCCATTTCGGCGCGCACCTCGGCCCGGCGTTCCGGCGCGTCCTTAAAAATCCGCTCGAACTGTTCGTCTACAATCTTGCGCAGTTTGCGCGGAACGATCTCACTGAGATCCGTGCCCAGGCATTCTTTGGCGTAAGCGCACCATTCGGCGCAGCCCAAGTTGAACCCGGGGTTGGCGACATTGCGGGCGCAGCCAGGGCATTTGATCCGCACATCGGTCTTCCAAAACTCCAAGGGGTGTCCGCAGTACGGACACACGCGCTCGCGTATGTCCTCGGCTTTCCAGTATCGGGAATCCTGGCCCGGACATTTATTTCTTCTCATGAAATTTCCGCCTCCTTTAGGATTTCTCCTGCCGCCGAGATTGTGACGGCCCGTCCCGGTATCTTCTTGCCAGAATTTTTCAGCGCGGCCGTTACAGCCCGCTCAATGCCGCCGCAGCAGGGAACTTCCATGCGCGCCACCGTGACCGATTCGATGCTGTTTTGACTGATGATCTCCGTCAGCTTTTCGCTGTAATCTACTTCATCCAGTTTTGGGCAGCCGATCAGCGTAATTTTATCGCGCATAAAATCGGCGTGAAACCCGCCATAGGCATAGGCCGCGCAGTCCGCGGCAATCAATAGGCCAGCCTGGTTAAAATAAGGCGCTTTCACCGGCGCGAGTTTTATTTGAATCGGCCACTGCCTCAGCTCGCTTTCCACGAAACTTTCCGCAGGAGACGCTTGAAATTTTTGTTTTTTGGGCTGTTTTGCCAGCCGCTTCACCGCTTCTTCGTCATAGGCGTCCGCTTCCCGTTCCTCAAATGAAATCGCGCCCGCCGGGCAAGCCGGGAGGCAGTTGCCCAGGCCGTCGCAATAATCGTCGCGCAGCAGTTTTGCCTTTCCGTCCACGATGCCGATGGCTCCCTCTAGGCAAGCTTCCGCGCAGAGGCCGCAGCCGTCGCATTTCCCTTCGTCGATTTTGATCACTCTGCGTATCATGAGACTAACCTCCTTGAAAAAAATCCCCTTTGACTTTACAAAGTCACTATAATACATTTAAAACAATAAGTCTGTTGGATTTCCAACAATTTTCAGAAAAGAGATGAAAAAATGATTGGCGTCAAAAATTGTCCGTTATTCGCGGGCATCGCAGAATCGGATTTGAAATCGCTGCTGGCCTGTCTGTCGGCCAAACAGCGGCGCTATGATAAGGGAAACTTTATTTTTTCGGCAGGGCAGCGGCCCGGCTCGGTGGGAATTGTCCTCTCCGGGCGCGTTCATCTTTTGAAAGAAGACGCCTGGGGCAACCAAAATCTTTTCGCGGAAATCGGCGAAGGCGATTTATTTGCCGAAGCGATTGTTTGCGCCGGCGTGGATAAATTTCCCATCAGCGCCGCAGCGGTGGAAAACACCGAGACGCTCTGGCTGGACTATAAGCGCGTCATTACATCCTGCACATCGGCCTGCGTTTTCCACACGGCGCTCATCGCGAATATGCTGCGCGTGCTGGCGCGGAAAAATATCTTGCTGGTCGATAAACTGGAAATTCTATCGAAACGCACTACGCGGGAAAAGCTGCTCGCCTACCTGTCGGAACAGGCAAAACGGAACGGCAGCCGGGCGTTTGATATACCGTTTAACCGCCAGCGGCTGGCGGATTACCTGTCCGCCGAGCGCAGCGCGCTGTCGGCGGAACTTTCCAAAATGCAGGCGGACGGGCTGATTTTGTTTCATAAAAATCATTTTCAATTGCTAATGCCGCCGGATTGTTCGGAGGATACATAAACAGCGCGTCTTCTTCAGGCATATCCATAGATATAAGGATTGCGTGAAAGGGTCTTAGCGATGTATAAATTGTGCGATGGGGTATTTGAAGGCGGCGGCGTAAAGGGCATTGGCCTCGTGGGCGCGGTTCACGAGATCGAAATGGCCGGCTATCGGTTTGTAAACGTAGTCGGCACGTCCGCCGGTGCGATTGTGGCTTCTCTGCTGGGCGTGGGCTTTACGAGCGGCGAGATCAAAGACGAAATGATGAAGCTGGATTTCAGAAAATTTCAGAAGAACGATACCTTGACTGGTATGGGCCTGGTGGGCAAGGCGGTGAAGTTCGTTTGGAAAAACGGCGTCTATTCGGCAGATTATTTGGAAGCCTGGCTGGAAGAACTCTTTCAGCGCAAGGGCAAGACATGTTTCGGAGACATCCGCATTGAAAACGCAGAGCACGAAAGATACCGGTACAAGTTTCAAGCCATTGCCTCCGATCTATCGGACAGCCGGATGCTGGTTCTCCCGCGGGATCTCCAAAATTTCGGCCTGAATCCAGATCGGTTCAGCATCGCGAAAGCGGTGCGCATGAGCATGAGCATACCCGTGTTTTATGAACCGGTTATCCTGACCGACGCGGACGGGCGGGATCATATGATTGTGGACGGCGGGCTGTTGAGTAATTACCCTGTGTGGCTTCTGGACGACAACGCGCCTGATCCGCTTTACCCCACATTCGGATTCCGGTTTTGCAGTTTTGGCGTGGATGAGTATGGCCCCCAGGATTATCAAGCGATCGGCACGCCGGTTTCTTTTGTGAAGGCGTTGGTGCGGACGACGCTGGACGCGCACGACAAGCACTTTATCAGCGGCGCCAGTGGAGATCTGGAAAGAACCATTCCCATTTCAGCAGATATTATCATAAACAGCAAAAAGTGCGCGGTCAGCGCGGTTCATTTTGGTATAAAGCCGCAGGAGAGAGATTCATTGTACCAAAACGGCGCGAGCGCCGCGAAAAATTTTCTCAGAACATGGGATTTTGAAGAGTGGAAACGGAAATACCGAAAAAAAACCCGTCTCATGAGAAAAGCCCGTATTGCATAAGATTCAACAAGGACGCATAGACATTTTCGCGCGTCCTTGTTTTTTTTTCCTTATATGATATAATAATCCATGAGGTGAGGCGAAAAATGGGAAAAGTACCTGCTCTGTCTATTGTCTGCCTGGGTGTTTCGGTTCTGATAGATTTTGGGTTCCCCATGATATTATTTATTTTTTTTCGGAAAAAATTTGGCGCCAAGGTTGTTCCGATGGCGTTTGGCGTTGCTGGGTTCATCGTTTTTGCCTTGATATTGGAGAGTCTGCTACATACGATTGTTCTGCGCCGTGATGAGAATGGCGTCATCGCGCTGCTCGGATCGCCTTTTCTCTATACCTTGTACGGAACCATGGCGGCCGGTGTTTTTGAGGAAACGGCCCGCTTCCTCTCTTTCTTATTCTTGAAAAAAAAATACGCCGGTGTCGGTACAGGGTTAGCCTATGGCGTTGGGCATGGCGGAGCGGAAGCCATTTTGGTGGCCGGTCTGCCTATGATAAGCAACCTTGCCCTGAGCGTTATGATTAATTTTAATATAGGCGGCATAACGGAGATGCTGGGCGATCTGCCTCAAGCCGCGGATGGAATCAGCCAACTGATCAGCACGCCTTCCTACTTGTTTTTGATAAGCGGTGTGGAGCGCGTCGGCGCGATTGCCATTCAAATTTCCCTGTCCGTGCTGGTCTGGTACGCGGTTTGCTTAGAGGGAAAGCGGTGGCTGTATCCCGCCGCTGTTTTGCTGCACGCCTTGGTGGACGTACCCGCCGCTCTTATGCAAACGGGCGTGTTGACCAGCATAGTGCTGGTGGAAGGTTTTGTCTACGCCGCCGCCGCCGTTCTCATCGTGCTGGCCGCCGCCGCGTACAAAAAATGGGAGCCGCGGCCCGCTCCCATCCAATCCTAAAAACGCGTGAAAAGCCCGCTGTTGCTTCGGAGGGCTTTTTTTCACGCGTTTTTTAGCTGTTCAGATAGACTTTGCTTCGAAATACCATGGAGAGAGAAATGACCATATTGGGAAACATGGAGGCTTTAAATTCATATGTGATTTTTCTTTTTTCGTCTTCAGACATTTCATCCAGCAAATAATCAGGATAATGGTAATATATGTTATCCAGCTCATATTTCCCATCCAAAAGAATGTATACGTCAATGGAACGGCTCTCTACATCGACAATCCAAAATTCTTTCACGCCAAATTTCTCGTAAAGATCTTTTTTATAACCCCGATCGTTTTTGGCAGTGGAGGGGGCGAGAATTTCCACGATCAAATCAGGCGCACCCAGTATCCCCTTTCGTTTAACGATTTCCAAATCGCCGACGATCATTACATCCGGCACCACCACATCATTTTCACCGAGATAAACATCCACATTATTGGTAAACGCCATGCAAGGTTCATTTTCCAAATAATTGCTGAATATCTGAAAGATATTGTTCGCCACTATGCTGTGGCTGACAGGAGGGCGCTGCGGCGAATAAACTTGAGAGCCGCCCAGCAGTTCATGCCCCCACTCTTCTTTGTAAACCAGCATATCCATAAATGGCCTCCACATATTAGACATCCTCATAATTAAATAATTTTCACTCAAAGTATCATTTCAACACGCGATTGTCAAGCACAAAATCGCAAACTGTGATTAACTTGTGATAATTTCACCCTGTGAAATTATTTTTTGAAAATTTCACCCTCCGGCAAAAATGAAGGGGTGAGGTATCTGTTGAACGCAAAAGAAGAACT
>JAITPB010000173.1 GCA_031289625.1 Clostridiales bacterium
TGCACTTTCCTATATCTTTGTCCCTTTCCGTTTGCTCTCAAATACCTATTTGTTTTCCACTTAATTCCATTTATTTCTGCCCTTGGACCTTAAAAATTAATTTGATGCGGTTGTCCTGAGCCACGATTAATGTTGACAGCCCCAATTTTAGCCTGGAGGTAGAACACAAGCTATTGAATCTACAAATGACGAAAAAAGAACTCGCACAAAGAGCCGGTATAGACGCGTCATATTTATGGTATATCTTAAAGAATCACCGCAAGGCGACAGAGAAACGAAAAGCGATCGCAATGATACTTGATGCTATGGAAAGCAGTCCTACATGAAGACAACATAAGTATACCACTGCTATTAAGCGCAGTAAATGCATAAAAATCGACATTAAAATATATTACCCTGGAGCATATCTATATCGCCAGGAGGTGATTAGGCCAATGGGAAGAGCGACGGTGTTAGCTGAACACGTCATACCAAAGGGGCATTGCGTTAAAGAATTACAGTTAGAGGGCGTGCGGGTCAGATTCTTTGACGACGCCTATGCAAACAAGACTCCGGAAGAAATACAACTGGTCAAACAGCGTTTAAATCAAACCATATGGGATTGCTGGAATTCCTTGCAGTCCAAGTCAACATAGCTCGACAATTCTAAAGAAACGGGGAACCCCATGGAAGCCTTGGGAATTATACGGCGCGTAGACAACTTGGGCCGAATCGTTCCGCCAAAAGAGCTGCGTCAGGCTCTTGGACTTAATGAAGGCAAAGAGGTGGAGTTCATTTCCACCGGCTGTGAACTGATCATCCGAAAACCCGGCTGCATCTTCACCGGAGAGCAGGAAAACCTTATCGAATACTGTGGGAAAAAGGTATCCAAAAGGGCGGCTCAGGAGATAGCGGTACTGGCGGGAATCAAAATAAGAAGAAAAGACAAGCGCTAGGAGCCCATGGCTATACAAATCATCAGCACGGGATCAGGCAAGGAAAACAGGGCATAGACGTGTACATAAGCGCCGTCCAGCCTATGGCTATACAAAGGAGGATTTTTCATGGAAATCAATGTGAATATTACCATCGGAGCGTCGACGGAGCTGACCGGAATTCTCAAGATGCTTTTGGGTCTGTCAGAAAAGTGCGGAGCGGCCACAGCGCGGACTTTGTCCACGGGACAGGCCACGGACGCGGCCAGGAACCAGGCCACGGACGCGGCGCCCGGCAAAGCGGAATCCGGCAAGCAAAGCCCGCAAAGAAAACGCCAAGCGGACACCTGGGCGAATGCTACGCCCGCAAGGCAAGCAGAAAACAAAGCGGACACAGTGAGTGCGGCTGCAGAACAGGCCTCCGTAGCCGGAAGGCCGTCTACAGAGGGGGCGTCTGCGAACGCGGCCTGCGTGGACGAAGTCCGCGCCTCCGGTCACGGAAATGGCGTCATCTCCCTCGAAGATTTCCGGACCGGCGTTGGAGAGAAAAGCCGGAACGGGAAAAGGGATGCGGTTAAACATCTTTTAAATGAATTCGGATACACGAACGTTACCGAAGTGCCCGAAGACAAGCGCCAAGAATTCCTGGACGCGATAGAGACTTTATAATCTGGAGGCGGAACTTTTGTCCCATGCTTTATTATCGCCTTCAGGCGCGTCGCGCTGGATGACTTGCACGCCTTCCGCGCGGCTGGAGGAGCAGTTCCCGAACACCACGTCCGTTTACGCCGAAGAAGGCACGGCCGCGCACGCGCTCGCTGAAATATTCGTCAATTACCATACCGGAAAGATCGGCGTTGACCCATTTGACGCCGCACTGGAGGCGTTCAAAGGGAACGAATACGCCAACGACGAGATGTATACTTACATACTTGGATACGCCTCGTATATTACAGAACTTTTTAACGAAGTGCGCGCGGCAACCCAAGACGCGCTGCTGGAATCGGAGGTTAAGCTGGATCTTTCGAAGTACGTACCGGGCGGCTTCGGAACCAGCGATGTTATCATCATCGCCGACGGAATGATGAACGTGATTGACCTGAAATACGGCAAGGGCGTATCTGTCAGCGCCGAAAATAATAAACAAATGATGATTTACGCGCTTGGCGCCCTGGAGCAATACGGCTGGATGTATGACATTAAGAATGTCCGCATGACGGTTTACCAGCCGCGGCTTGATAACATATCCGCTTGGGAAATATCCGCCGGCAAGCTTTTAAGCTGGGCGGAAACCGCGCTGAAACCGAAGGCTGAAATGGCTTTCGACGGCGCGGGCGAGTACCAGGCGGGCGAACACTGCCGCTTCTGCCGCGCGAAAGCGGTCTGCCGGGCGCGGGCAGAGGCAAACTTACGGCTTGCGCAGTATGAGTTCAAGCCTGGTACTCTTTTAAGCGATGCAGAAATCGGCGACATTTTAAAAATTGCGGAGAACCTCAAAAATTGGGTGGACAATGTCACTGCCTACGCACTGGAGCAGGCCATAAACGGCGTGAAATACGAAGGCTGGAAACTGGTAGAAGGCCGGAGCGTCCGCGTCATCGATGAGAAAGAAGCTGCCCCGGTTCTGGAAGGGCTTTACGGAAAAGACCAGATTTATAATGTGAAGCTCAAAGGGATCGGCGATCTCGAAAAACTCATGGGCAAGAAAGAGTTTAACGCCGCAGTCGGGCCGCTCATCTCAAGGCCGCTGGGCAAACCAACGCTTGTGCCGGAAACCGACAAGCGCCCCGAATGGAAAGCGGCGGCGGCGGCGGACTTCGAAGACGCGGATTTGTCGAATTTATCGGCTTGACAGCATTACGGCCGAGTGATAAAACGAAAAGGAGATACGAAAATGATGAAAGCGAAATCCGAAACAAAAGTGATCGTAGGTATGGTGAGATTGAGTTACGCGCACATCTTTGAGCCTTCCGCGCGGGAAGGCCAGGAACCGAAATATTCTGTATCCCTCTTGATTCCGAAAGACGACAAGAAGACTATCGGCACGATCAAAAAGGCTATCGAAGCGGCCACGCAAGCCGGCGTCACTAAATTCGGCGGCAAGATCCCCAGTAACCTGCGTTCGCCGCTCCGCGACGGCGACGAGGAACGGGACGAATATCCGGAATACCATGGCCAATACTTTGTAAATGCCTCCGCGAAAACGCCGCCGGGCATTGTGGACAAAAAGCGCCAGACGATCACCGACAGCCGCGAAGTGCATTCCGGCGATTACGCGCTCGTAAGTGTAAACTTTTACGCGTACAGTACGGCTGGCAACAAAGGCATCGCCTGCGGCCTGAACAACATCATGAAAATCAAAGACGGCGAATGGCTCGGCGGACGCTCGAAAGCCGAAGACGATTTCGCGGATGTCGACTTAGCTGAATTTGAAGATGATGACGACGATATGTCCTTTTTAGCCTGAATGCTATGAAAACTTTAGCCATAGATATTGAAACTTATTCCAGCATTGATCTGATTTCATCCGGGGTTTTCCGCTATGCGGGATCCCCGGACTTCGAAATCATGCTGTTCGGGTACGCGTTCGGCGACGAGCCCGCGCAAGTGCTGGACTTGACAAAGGAAGAGCTGCCGGAAGCGCTGCTATTGGCCTTAACGGACCCCGAAATCATCAAGACGGCCTACAATGCGCAGTTTGAGCGGGCTTGCCTTGCGGCGCATTTCAAACGCCCGATGCCGCCGGAGCAATGGCGCTGCACAATGGTTCACGCGCTGATGGCGGGGCTGCCGCGTTCGCTCGCGCAAGCCGCGGAAGTGTTGAAACTGGATGAGCAAAAAATGGCGGCAGGCAAGAAACTGATCAGATTTTTCTGCGTCCCGTACGAACCGAGTGAAAAGAAGCCGTGCACACGCAACATGCCCGCCGCGCACCCAGGCCAGTGGAATCTTTTTTAAGAATATTGCGCTCAGGACGTTGAGACAGAGCGGGCTGTGCGCAAAAGATTGGAAACCATGTACGCAATACCGGATTTTGAGCAAAGGCTTTGGGAATTAGATCAGCGCGTGAATGATTATGGCGTATTGCTTGACCGGGAGCTGGTCACGCGCGCCATTGACTGCAACAGATGCATAACCGCGAAATTAAGCGCGGAATCGCAAGGCTTGACAGGACTGGAGAACACGAATTCTGTCGCCCAGGTCAAGGACTGGCTGCAGGGCGAAGGGCTTGCCTGTTATTCGCTGACCAAGGCCACCATGGCGGATATGCTTGAGACTTGCGACGACCCTGAAATCCGGCGTGTGCTTGAACTGCGGCAGGAAATGGGAAAATCGTCCGTTGCAAAGTACGCAAAAATGCAAGGCGCGGTGAATGACGGCGATCGCATACGAGGGCTGTTCCAATATTACGGCGCGCCGCGCACGGGCCGGTGGAGCGGGAACCTTGTACAGCCGCATAATTTGCCGCAAAACTATCTGAAAGACTTAGATTACGCCAGAAATATTCTCAAAAGCGGCGATTACGAATTGCTGGAACTGCTTTACGGCCATGTACCGGATACACTGTCGCAGCTCATCCGGACAGCGTTTATCGCGCCGGAAGGACACAGGTTTATCGCCGCGGATTTTTCCGCCATTGAGGCGCGTGTGATCGCATGGCTGGCGGATGAGAAATGGCGGCTGGATGTGTTCCATGGTGACGGCAGGATTTACGAGGCTTCCGCCGCGCAGATGTTCCATGTGCCGGTTGAAAGCATTACAAAGAGCAGCCCTTTGCGCCAAAAAGGCAAAGTGGCGGAACTCGCGCTGGGGTATGGCGGCGGGCCCGGCGCGCTTGTACGAATGGGCGCGCTGAAAAATGGCTTGACCGAAGAGGAACTGCCCAAACTGGTCAGCGCATGGCGGAAGGCCAGCCATAAAATCGTGAATTTGTGGGGCGCGGCGGAATCGGCCGCGCGGGAGGCCGTTGAGGAACACGCCATAACAGCGGTAAAAAAAGGCGTCAGGTTTAGCTATGAGCGGCCACCGTTCGGCGCGGACTACGTCCACCTCGGGCAGCCAATCCTTTTTATAGAGCTTCCATCAGGCCGCCGGCTCTCTTATCAGTCGCCGCGAATTGGTAAAAGCTTGCGAAATGCATGGGGCGGGGATACACTGCAATACGAAGGCCAGAACCAGACCACGCGAAAATGGGAATTGGTAGAAACCTACGGCGGCAAATTGGTTGAAAATATCATACAGGCAATCGCCCGCGACTGTTTGGCCGAAGCCATGGTAAGGCTTGCCGGCGCCGGTTATAGAATTGTGATGCATATCCATGATGAAGTAGTGATAGAGGCTCCGCGCGGCGGCGCTTCCGATATAGAAGACGTATGCGGGATAATGTCAGAACCGATAAGCTGGGTGCCGGGCTTGCCTCTCAAAGCGGCAGGGTACGAAACGCCCTATTACCGGAAGGATTGATGGCTATGGAACCTATTAAGTTCGACAGTGTCAGCTATGACGGCGCTTTGAATATCGCGGTGGGCAAATGCCGGTTTGAAGTGAACTGGCGCAACCGGGAGATCCAGTGGTCAGAGCTGCTCCGCAGATTATCGGAGACAGCACGGACGCCGGAAACCTATACGGTTTATATGGCCGCTAAGAAGCAAAGGCAAGACGAGATCAAAGACATCGGCGGGTTTGTCGGTGGAATTGTCAAAGGCGGGCGCCGCAAAAAGGACAGCGTGACCAACCGCAGCCTGATTGCCTTGGACATCGATTTCGGCACGATTGAAGTATACGAACAGTTTTGCACCCTCTACGGAAACGCCTGTGCACTGCACACGACGCACAAGCACGCGCCAGACTCCTTCCGGGGGCGGCTGATCATCCCCTTAGCGCGACCTGTGTTTTGCGACGAATACCAGGCTGTAGCGCGAACCATCGCCGGGCAGCTCGGCATAAATTCTTTCGACGACACAACGTTTGAGCCGTCGCGCTTGATGTATTGGCCATCTGCATCCAAAGATGGGGAATATATCTTCAAATGCCTCGACGCGCCGTGGCTGGACCCGGACATCATATTGGCGGGCTATGCGGACTGGAGAGACTCGTCGCAGTGGCCCATGAGCGCCCGGATACAGGAACACATCCAGCTCGGCGTCAAAAAACAGGGCGACCCACGGGAAAAGAACGGGCTTATCGGCGCGTTTTGCCGTGCATACCCCATCCAAGACGCGATAGACACGTTTTTGACGGAGGTATATGAGCCTTACGCGGCGGCCAGCGGCGGCCTGTTCGCCGGATGCCAGAGATATACATACAAGCCAGGCAGCACAGCAGGCGGCCTTGTGCTTTACGAGGACAGATTCGCGTTTTCCCACCATGGGACGGATCCAGTCAGCGGGAAGCTATGCAACGCGTTTGACCTTGTCAGAGTCCATCAGTTTGGACTGATGGATGACAATGCCAAAGAAGAAACCCCCATAAACAAGCTGCCGTCTTTTCTGGCCATGCAGGACTTTTGCGTTAAAGACGGCGCTGTCCGCGCATTGCTTTTGGAGGAGCGGCAGGCCGAAGCGATGGAAGACTTCGCGGATGTTGAGCTGCCCCCGGATGAAGACACTACAGAAAAAGACTGGCGCAAAAAGCTAGTGTCTTGTAAAGCTTAAAACTGTATCAAAAATATGACTACAAAAGACTTAGGCATTTGGAAAAAAATAATAGACCAGCGTTAAACAGACCAGCCGCATTATCCACGCCATC
>JAITPB010000195.1 GCA_031289625.1 Clostridiales bacterium
GGATAGTCCTGTGGACGTCTCTGTCAGTGAAGCCGTTGTGCTTTCCAAGACCTACGGCGGCGAGGCGTCCGCGCGCTTTGTCAACGGCGTATTGGGAAGGATGGCGCGCGATGCTTAAAAAAATTTTGTCCGTCTCTGAACTCAACGCCTATATCCGCGCGCTGCTGGAAGACGACGCGCTGCTGAGCGGCCTCCTGATCCAAGGCGAGCTGTCCAATTTCAAAGCCCATTCTTCCGGGCACTGGTATTTTACTTTGAAAGACGCCAGCGCGGCGATCCAGTGCGTCATGTTCCGCGCCTACGCCAGCATGGTTCCCTTTGTCCCCGCAAGCGGCATGAAAGTCATTCTCGTGGGACGCGTGTCTCTGTACGAAAAAACCGGCGCGTATCAGTTTTACGCGGAAGCGATGGAGCCAGCCGGTAAAGGCGCGTTGGCCCTCGCCTTTGAGCAAAGAAAAATCCAGCTCGAAAAAGAAGGATTGTTTGACGCGCGCTTCAAAAAACCCATCCCTTTTTTTCCCAAATGCGCCGCTATTATCACATCGCTTACGGGCGCGGCCCTGCGCGACGTCATCCAAATCGCCCGCCGCCGGAACCCGCATGTGGCGTTGACGGCGGTTCCCGCGCTTGTGCAGGGCGAAGAAGCCGCCGCGTCTATTGCCGCCGCGCTCCGCCTGACAAATGAGTGGGGCGGCGCGGATGTGATCATTTTGGCGCGGGGCGGCGGGTCGCTGGAAGATTTGTGGCCATTCAACGAGGAAATCGTCGCGCGGGCTATTTTCGCGTCGCGGATTCCCGTCATTTCCGCTGTCGGGCATGAGACAGATTTTACCATAGCGGATTTTACGGCGGACTTGCGCGCCCCCACGCCGTCAGCCGCCGCTGAACTTGCGATTCCGAACGGCGCTGCGCTGCGCGGTATGCTGCTGGGCAAGGCGCGCGGTCTGAACGATATATTCTGGCAAAAATGGAGCAGACGGTATGAACGTCTCGCGCTTCTGCGGGAGAAGGCCGTTTTGAGCCGTCCATTGGAAGGGTTCCAGCAAAAAAAGGTGAACGTCAGGGCGCTTCTGGTAAAATTGGATCAGAGCCTCGCGCGTGAGATGGAAAAACGAAAATGGCGCGCCGAGGCCCGGGCGGCTGTCTTAGAAAATCTCTCGCCCTTTAAAATCCTGCATAGAGGATACGCGCTGGCGCTGGACGGCGAGAGCCGGCCCATTGCCTCAGCCGCCGATCTTTCTCAGGGGCAGTACATAAAGCTAAAGTTTTGGGACGGACAGGTAGACGCGATGATTACAGGAGAAAAATATGGCGAAGAAAAAACTGAACTTTGAGCAGGCCATGAGCCGTCTGGAAGAAGTGATTGCCGAAATGGAAAACAGTCAAACGGCTTTGGAGCGATCGATAGAACTGTACCGGGAAGGCGCTGAATTGTCTTTGCTGTGCGCCGAGAGGCTCAGCGCCGCTGAGAAGGAAATCACCGTCCTGCAGAGGACAACGGAGGGCGTTTTCGCGCAAAAGCCCCTGGACGCCGAATAAAAACGCGGCGTAAAGCGCATGATAATATATGTATGTCAAAACCCGTCATGTAAATCAAATCGCTAAATCAAATTTGCCATGTCAAAAGAGTTGGAGGTCTTTTCCGTGTCTGTGGATATACTGGGCGAATTTCTAGAAAATTCTATTTTATGGACCGCTATATTGTCCTGGGCCGCCGCGCAGATCATCAAAGTGCTGATTGAATTCAAAAGGACTAAAAAGATCAACACGGCTCTTTTTATCAGCGCTGGCGGTATGCCCAGCTCGCACAGCTCATTTGTGACCGCCATGACCATGTCTATTGGTTTTAAAGAAGGGTTTAACTCATCCATGTTCGCGTTGAGCGCTGTGTTAAGCCTGATTGTGATGTATGACGCGGCCGGCGTGCGGCGCGCCGCCGGCCATCAGGCCGCCGCGATCAACATGCTGTTTCGTACCTTTGAAGATCAAGGAATCCGTCTGGACAAAAAACTCAAGGAATTGCTGGGCCACACCCCCTTCGAAGTCGCGGCCGGCGCGATTCTGGGAATCTTGATCGGCGCAGCCGCCGCCAGAGCGGCATAATGCCTTTCCTGTAGATACGCGAGGATAAACGCGATGAATCTCCTGAATAAGATACAATCCCCTCATGACCTCAAAAAACTCAAATTCCACGAATTGAAAAAACTTTGCGCGGAAATCAGAACGTTTTTAATTGATTCCATTTCCAAAACAGGGGGACATCTGGCCTCTAATTTGGGGGTTGTGGAACTCACCGTCGCCCTTCACGCGGTATTTGACTCTCCCCAGGACAAAATCATCTGGGATGTGGGGCATCAGTCCTATGTGCATAAAATTCTTACGGGGCGCAGAGAGCGCTTTTTTACCCTGCGGCGCAAAGATGGGCTGAGCGGTTTTCCCAAAGGATCGGAAAGCCCTTATGACGCATTCGATACGGGGCACGCGTCCACTTCCATCTCGGCGGCGCTGGGTTATTGCCAAGCGCGGGATCTGCAAAACCTCGCCTATCATGTGGCGGCTGTCATCGGAGACGGTTCGCTGACAGGCGGCCTGGCTTACGAAGCCATCAACAACGCCGGCCAATCCAATACCAATATTTTGGTCATCCTAAACGACAACCAAATGTCCATTTCAGAAAACGTAGGCGCGCTGTCCCGGTATTTGAATGAAATCCGCACCGCGCCTTCTTATTTGGGCACGAAGGCCGGGGTCAATCACATCCTGCACAGGCTGCCGCTTTTAGGCCGGCCGCTGACGCGCTTTATTGAGCGCGCGAAAGAAGGCGTGAAATATTTTCTGGTTCCCGGCGCCATGTTTGAGGAATTGGGATTGAATTACATAGGTCCCGTGGATGGGCACAATCTAAAAGAATTGATCGGCGTTCTGCGCAGAGTCAAGCAAATGTCTGGGCCGGTTCTTCTGCATGTATTTACCAAAAAAGGCAAAGGATATGATCAGGCGGAAGAGGCGCCCGACGTTTTCCATGGCGTGAGTTCTTTTCACGTGGACACAGGCGCGCCCGTTGCTGTCAAAGAACGCGATACGTATTCCGGGGCCTTTGGGCAAACCATCGCGCGTTTGTCCGATGAAATTCCTCTGATTGCCGCCATCACCGCCGCCATGCCGTCCGGTGTTGGCTTGGACACTTTTGCGCAAATCCATCCGGAGCGGCTTTTTGACGTGGGCATCGCCGAAAGCCACGCGGTGACTTTCGCCGCCGGTCTCGCCAAAGGCGGCATGATTCCCATTTTCGCCGTGTACGCCTCGTTTTTGCAGCGCGCCTATGATCAAATCCTGCATGACGTCTGTCTGCAAAACCTCCACGTCGTTTTCGCCATTGACCGGGCGGGCGTGGTCGGCGCGGACGGCGAAACGCATCAGGGGCTTTACGATCTGGCTTTTCTGTCCCATATGCCCAACATGACGGTTCTGGCGCCGAAAAACAAACGGGAACTGATTCAAATGCTCGAATACGCCGTCTCTTTTGACGGCCCTATCGCCGTCCGCTATCCCAAAGGCGCGGCTTCTCAAACGTTAGCCGCTTCGAATGCGCCGATAGAATATGGATGCTCGGAAACCATCCGGCAAGGCCGGGACTTCGTTCTGCTGGCGGTCGGCGCCATGATGGACACGGCTTATGAGGTGACCCGCCGTTTTGAGGCGGAAGGCGGAGAGCCTGGCTTGGTCAATGTACGTTTTGTCAAGCCGGTTGATCTGGAATTGGTGAAAAACCTGCCGCAATACAGCGCCGTCTATGTGCTGGAAGATCATTCTATTGCGGGCGGCTTCGGCGCGAAATTGTTGGAAGCGATGGCGCGGGAGCAAATTCATGTGGAGTATTTTCATGATTTTGCGCTGCCGGATCGCTTTATTGAGCAGGGCACGCGCGCGGAAATTTTTGCTCAATACGGGATGGACGCCCAGAGCGTCTACTGTCATATCAAAGAGAGGGTCAAAATATGATTCGCGCTGACGTCCTGGTTGCGCTGCGGGAAAAATGCAGCCGTCAAACCGCGCGGCGCCTCATTGAGGACGGCTTGGTTTTTGGCGGCGGGCGAAAAGTTGACAAGCCGGGCGCGAAATTTTCCGAAACAGCCGATCTGACCATTGCGCCGCGGCCCTCTCCCTATGTCAGCCGCGGCGGGCTCAAACTGGAAGGCGCGCTGGATTATTTTCACATTTCCCCAGCGGATAAAATCTGCGGCGACATAGGCGCGTCAACGGGCGGCTTTACGGACTGTCTGCTGCGCCGGGGCGCGAAGCGCGTTTACGCCGTAGACAACGGGCGGGATCAGCTGCATCCGGATCTGCGCTGTGACGCGCGCGTCGTTTCGCTGGAAAAAACGAACATGCTGTCTCTGACATGGGAAAAATTGGGAGAGCATTGCGAGCTGATTACCGTGGATGTCTCTTTTAT
The DNA here is from genome assembly GCA_031289625.1 of Clostridiales bacterium. GTDB lineage: Bacteria > Bacillota > Clostridia > Lachnospirales > WQUN01 > JAITPB01. Next base: position 4,457 of record JAITPB010000195.1, read on the forward strand.
TTCGGTGACGCGCGCGCTGCCCGCCGTAAAAGAACTTCTGACGCCGGACGGCCGCGTCCTCTGCCTGGTCAAACCGCAATTTGAAGCGGGGCCGGGGCAGGTCAATAAGCGCGGCGTCATTATCAATGCAAAAGCGCGGGAAAACGCGGTGAAAAAAGTCGCCCGGCTGGCCCGGGAACTGGGGTTCACGGTTTCGGAAGCTGTCCCCGCGCCCATCCGTGGCGGAAACGGCAACATAGAATATTTTCTCGCGCTGGGGATGGCCCCAATGGGGATGGCCCCCTTGGAGATCTCTCCATGAAAATAATCGGCGTTTGGCCCAACTTAGATAAAGACGCGGATCTGCGCCTTACAGCCCAGTGGGCAGGCTGGATTGCCGCACTGGGCTGCATCCCCGCGGCGGAGGAAAAGATCGCGGCGCGGCTGGGGATCGCGATGGCTTTGCCGGAGGAAAATTTTTTCCGGCAAATTGATCTGGCGGTGGTGCTGGGCGGCGACGGAACCATGCTGCGCGCCGCGCAAATGGCGGCGCTGTCCGGCGTGCCGCTGCTGGGCGTCAATTTGGGGACGCTGGGTTATTTGACTGACCTGGACGCGGGCTCGGACATTCGTCCGGACGAAGGCCCGGAAGCGCTGGAAGCCATTCTGCGCGGGCAGCGCAAACTGGAAAAGCGCATGATGCTGGAAGCGCAAGGCCATCTCGCCTTGAACGATATTTGCGTCAGCCGGGGCGTGGCGTCCAAACTCATTCGCGTACGGCTCTGTATCAATGAGGAGTACATCGATACGATACGGGCCGACGGGCTGATCGTTTCAACGCCCACAGGCTCTACGGCCTATAATTTGTCCGCTGGCGGGCCGATCCTGAAACCGGAAAGCGAAATGATGGTAGTCACGGCCATTTGTCCGCACGCCCTGTATTTGAGACCGTGGGTCATTTCGGCGGACGATCTGATCCGGATTACCGCACTGGAACCGGACGTGATTCTGACGATGGACGGCCAGACGAAAGCCACGCTAAACGCCGGGGATGAAGTCCTCATCCGCCGCTCCGCTCTGTATACGACGATTGTCAAAACCAAAAACGCTGGCTTCTATGAAATATTGCGCCGCAAAATGATAGGCGGCAGTTTGAGCTGCGGGGAGGAGTTCGATGGAAGTCAAAAAAAGGCACGCTAAAATCATTGAACTGATCAAAAATCATGTCATCGAGACGCAGGAAGAACTGGCGAATACGTTAAGCGGCGCGGGGTTTGAGGTTACACAGGCGACGGTTTCCAGAGACATCCGGGATCTGAAACTGACGAAAATTTCTATAGGAGACGGGCGGCAGAGATACGCCGTACTGCCCGCTGTGGATCATCAAGTCACGGAAAAACTGACGCGGGTTTTTCGCGACGGCGTGCTGTCCATTGATTACGCGGGCCACATGGTGGTGCTGAAAACATTGGAAGGGCTGGCGATGGCGGTCGGCGCGTCGGTAGACGCCATGGGGCTGACAGAAGTGATTGCCAGCGTCGCGGGGGACAACGCCGTCATTTGCGTCGTTAAATCCGAAGAAATCGCCGCCGCGCTCATGAAAAAATTAAACGCGGCGCTCAAGGACGGCCTTCATGATTGAGCGCCTGTATATTAAAAACGTGGCGCTGATAGAAGAAGCGGAGGCCGAGTTCCGCGCCGGGCTCAACATCTTGTCCGGCGAGACGGGCGCGGGAAAATCTGTTTTGATTGATTCGATTCATTTTTTGCTGGGAGAACGGCCCGGAAAAGATTTTTTGCGCGGCGGCGCGGATTCCGCTTTGGTGGAAGGATGCGTCCGCGTCACGGAGGAAAAAAACCGCGAAGCGATACGCGGCATGGGCATAGAAATCGCGGAAGACGATTTGCTGTTTGTTGCGCGGACACTGAACGAACAAGGCCGGTCGGTGTGCCGCGTCAATGGCCGCAGCCTTTCCATCGGAATGCTGCGCGAGATTTCCACGCTGCTGCTGGACGTTCACGGACAGCATGAGCATCAGTCGCTGCTCAACCCGTCGAAACATATTGAACTGCTGGATCAATTCTGCGGCGGCAGCTTCGAAAAAGACAAACAAACGCTGGCGGAAACCTTGAAAGAATACCGGGAAATTCTCAAAAACATCAAGGCCATCGGCGGCAATGAAGAAGACCGGCTGGAAATCCTGCGGTATCAGATAGAGGAAATAGACAGCGCGCGCCTCACAGAAGACGAAGAAGACGTTTTGAACCAGCGCCGGAATGTCCTGCGGGCCGCGGAAAAATTATCCCGGAACACGCGCGAGGCGCTGCGGTGGCTGCAAGGCGGCGAGCATGACGAAGGCGCGGTAGACGCGGCGGGACATGCTCTTCTCCTGCTGACGGAAATCGGCGCGATGGACAGTGACTGGGCGCGGATGGCGGAGCAGCTCACGCGGGCGCAGGAATCGCTGGAAGGCATCGTGGGAGAATTGCTGCGTTACGCGGAGCGGCTGGAGGAAGATCCCGCGGGGCTGGAAGAGATCGAAGTGCGGCTGGATTTGATTTACCGGCTGAAAAAAAAGTATGGCGGCGGCGTGCCAGACGTCATCCGGCATTACAACCGTCTCAAAGCGGAATGGGAACGCCTTCTGAATTCCGAGGAGAAGATCGCCGCCTTAAACCGCGCAAAAAAAGATCTGGCCGCGCGCATGATCGGCTTGTGCAGCCGCATTTCCGGGCAGCGAAAAACCCTGGCCGCCGAAATTGAGCGGGAGATCGAAGCGGCGCTGCGGGAGCTGGGGATGAAAAACGTGCGGTTCGCCATTTCCGTAGAGCGCAAAAATGCGTTTAGCGCCAGCGGCTGCGACAAAGTGGAATTTCTCATTTCCCCGAACCTGGGCGAGCCGCTGAAACCGCTGGCCAAAATCGCGTCCGGCGGCGAAATGTCGCGGGTGATGCTGGCTTTGAAAACCGTCATGGCGGATGCGGACACGATAGAGACGTTTATCTTCGACGAAATTGACGCGGGCGTCAGTGGCCGCACGGCACAGCAGGTTGCGGAAAAGCTGGCCTTTCTCGCGCAAAAGCGTCAGATCCTTTGCATTACGCATTTGCCGCAAATCGCCGCTATGGCGGACAGCCATTATTTAATCGAAAAACAATCTGACGGCAGCCGGACGGCCGCCAAAGTTTATGAATTGGATCGCGCACAGATGATTTCCGAATTGGCGCGTTTGATCGGCGGTGCGCAAATCACCGAAGCCACTTGGAAAGCCGCCGCTGAAATGAAAGAACTGGCGAAGCCGATTTCACTAGTGTCTTGTAAAGCTTAAAACTGTATCAAAAATATGACTACAAAAGACTTAGGCATTTGGAAAAAAATAATAGACCAGCGTTAAACAGACCAGCCGCATTAT
>JAITPB010000205.1 GCA_031289625.1 Clostridiales bacterium
GAAATTATCGGCGATCGCACGATGGTTCCGCTGCGGTATATTTCTGAACAGTTCGGCGCGCGTGTCGATTATGAGGCCAGCAGCCAACAAATCTCCATTACGAAAATGCTGGATGTGCAATAATGTAAGTTGAATCACGCAGAACGGGCTATTGGAGATTCTCCAATAGCCCGTTCTGATTTTTTCGGCAAGGATTTTTTTCGGCGCGGGAAAAATTTATAGAACTATCCTATTTTTTTCTGGCGCGTATCGCCGCCTGCGCGGCCGCCAGCCTGGCAATCGGCACGCGGTACGGAGAGCAGGAGACATACGACAAGCCAATGTCATGGCAGAACCCGATCGAAGACGGATCGCCGCCGTGTTCGCCGCAAATGCCCAGCTTGATGCCGGGGCGCGTCTGACGCCCTTTTTCCACGGCAATCTTCATTAAAGCGCCTACGCCGATCTGATCCAGCTTGGCCGTGGGATCGCCCTCGTAAATATTCCGGTCGATATAATCTTTCAGGATACGCCCCGCGTCGTCTCTCGAAAGGCCGTAGGTCATCTGCGTCAGATCGTTGGTGCCGAAGGAGAAAAATTCCGCGTCTTTGGCAATTTCATCGGCTGTCAGGGCGGCTCTGGGAATCTCAATCATCGTGCCCACATGATATTCTAGTGTCACGCCGGCTTTTTCAAAGATTTCTTGCGCGGTTTTGTCAATGATGTCTTTCACATAGCGCAGCTCTTTGATCTCGCCAACCAATGGAATCATGATTTCCGGCGTGATGTTGTACCCTTTGTTTTTCTTCACCTCAATGGCGGCTTCCAAAATGGCTCTCGTCTGCATTTCGGCGATTTCGGGATAACTGACCGCCAGGCGGCAGCCGCGGTGGCCCATCATGGGATTGAGTTCGTGCAAGGTTCTGGCTTTGATTTTCAATTCTTCCACGGGCTTGCCCATGTCTTTCGCCAGGGCTTCAAACTCCGCGTCCGTGTTGGGCAAAAATTCATGCAGCGGAGGATCCAGCAGACGAATCGTCACAGGACGTTCTTCCATGGCTTCGTAGATGCCCACGAAGTCCGCTTTCTGGTAGGGAAGCAGATCGCCCAGCGCCGCTATCCGCTCCTCGGCGGTATCGGATAAAATCATACGGCGCATCTTCGCAATGCGTTCTTCCTCAAAAAACATATGCTCTGTCCGCGTCAGGCCGATACCTTCCGCGCCCAGCTCCAAAGCCACCTGGGCGTCTTTCGGCGTGTCGGCGTTGGTTCTGACTTTCAGCGTGCGCACCTTATCGGCCCAGCTCATAAACACCCCAAAGCTGCCCGCGATCTCCGCTTTGACTGTGGGGATATCCTCGCCGTAAATTTCTCCGGTTTCGCCGTTGAGCGAAATATAATCGCCTTCGTTGAATTGGCGGCCGCCCAGCTGAAAATTTTTTCCGGCTTCGTTCATTTTGATGGCCTCGCAGCCCGACACACAGCAGCGGCCCATGCCGCGCGCCACCACAGCCGCGTGAGAGGTCATGCCGCCGCGCACAGTCAAAATGCCCTGGGCCACCTGCATACCGACAATGTCTTCCGGAGAGGTCTCCAAACGAACCAGAATGACTCTTTCGCCCGCCGCCGCATGTTCCTCCGCGTCCTCAGCCGAAAAATACACTTTGCCCGCCGCCGCGCCGGGAGAGGCGGGCAGCGCCTTGCCGATGAGCTTAGCGGCCTTCAGCGCTGCGGGATCAAAGGTGGGGTGAAGCAGCTGATCGAGCTGCTTGGGATCCACTTTGCTGATGGCCTCTTCTTCCGTGATAAGCCCTTCGCTGACCATATCCACCGCGATTTTCAGCGCGGCGTGCGCCGTTCTCTTGGCGTTGCGGGTTTGCAGAAAATAAAGTTTGCCGTTTTCAATGGTGATCTCCATGTCCTGCGCGTCTTGATAGTGCTTCTCTAATTTTTTGGCCCAGCCCACAAACTCGTCGTAAATGCCAGGCATGGTGGGTTCCGTTTTCAAATCCGCGAACGCTTTGGGCGTGCGGATGCCGGCCACCACATCTTCTCCCTGCGCGTTGATCATGTACTCGCCGTAAATTTCGTTTTCGCCGGTGGCGACGTTGCGGGAAAACACCACGCCCGTACCGGAGGTCTCGCCCATGTTGCCGAACACCATCGACTGCACATTGACGGCGGTGCCCCAATCATAGGGAATGTCGTGCATCCTTCTGTATACAAACGCGCGGTGGTTATCCCAGGAACGGAAGACGGCTGAAACGGCTTCATACAACTGCTCTTTCGCGTCTGTGGGAAAATCCCGGTTTTGGTCTTCTTTATAAATGCCTTTAAAAATCCGTACGATTTCTTTGAAATCCTCGGCGCTTAAATCAATATCCTGCTTGACGCCGCGTTTTTCCTTGTATTCGTCTAATACGCGCTCAAACTTTTTTTTGGCCACGCCGATGACCACATCGGAAAACATCATGATGAACCGGCGGTAGCAGTCGTAAACGTATTTTGGATTGCCGGTGGCGGCGATAAGCCCTTCCACGGCCTCGTCATTGAGGCCGAGGTTGAGTACGGTATCCATCATGCCGGGCATGGACGCGCGCGCGCCGGATCGGACGGAGACCAGCAGCGGGTTTTTCGCGTCGCCAAATTTTTTGCCGGTGATTTTTTCCAGCGCGGCCACATTTTCGTTAATTTGATCCTGCACTTCCTGGGAAAGAACCTTGCCTGAACTGTTGTACAAAGCGCAGGCTTCCGTCGTAATGATAAAACCTTGCGGCACCGGAAGGCCCAGTCGGGTCATTTCCGCCAGGTTCGCGCCTTTGCCGCCCAACAGGTTTTTCATGGATGCGTCGCCTTCCGAAAACGGATAGACATATTTCGTACCCATAATGACATGCTCCTTTGATAAAATTGCTCCTGCTTTAAATTAGATTTAAATGGTTTATGAAATCAATTATTTCAGCGTTATCTTCGCGCCGACGTCTTCGAGTTTCTTTTTGACGGTCTCGGCCTCTTCCTTAGGCAGGGCATCCTTGACGACTTTCGGCGCGCTGTCCACCAATTCTTTCGCTTCTTTCAGGCCAAGGCCCGTAATTTCCCGAACGACTTTAATGACCTTAATCTTATCCGAGCCGATCTCTGTCAATTCAACGTCAAATTCCGTTTTTTCCTCCACTTCCGCGGCTGGCCCCGCCGCCACCGCCACTGCCGCCGCTGCCGATACGCCAAATACTTCCTCCGCTTGTTTGACCAGATCGTTGAGCTCCAGTACGGATAATTCTTTGACAGCGTCGATGATTTCGTCGATAGACAATTTTGCCATTTTATTTACCTCCCGATTGTAATATTAGCGTTACGCTTCCGCGCGTTTTTCCGCCGCCGCGTTGATCAGCCTGGCGAAGGACGCCATAGGCGCTTTTAAGGAACCCAGCAGTTTTGAAAGCAGTTCTTCTCTCGGCGGGATCTCCGCGATGATTTGCATCCCCGCCGCGTCATAGGTGACGCGCTCGACGACGCCCGCCTTGAATTCTAACTGCGGCATCATTTTGAGCTGTTTGCTGATTGTGCTGGCCGCCGTCGTCGCATCGGCGTAAGAGATCGCCACAGCGGTGGGGCCGGATAAAAATTTCTCCAGCTCTGAGAACTCCGTGCCTTGAATGGCGATGTTTAAGAGGCTGTTTTTGTAGACTTTATAATCTACACCCACTGCCCGCAGTGTTTTACGCAGGGCGGTGTCCTGCTCCACGGTCAAGCCTCTGGCGTCTGCCAGCACGACAGATTTCGCTTTGTCCAGCTTGGTTTTGATTTCCTGGACGACCGCTTGTTTCGTTTCTAGTTTCGGCATTTTTTCACCTCCTTAAAAAAAAACTCCCCGCCGCGTAGACAGGGAGATCTTTTACAGATCAAACGCCGCCTCGGCTGGATTTACGCGAAATTCGCACCGGCTGTCTATAGCGGTTTCATATGCAATTATAATGCTTGCGCAAAAATTGTCAAGACGCGTTTTGCCTCTTTATGTATTGTTTGACGCGGAGCCAATCGGATTATTTTACGAATTTGCCTAAAGGCTTGCCCACGGGCCAGAATTCGCGGCCAAACATGGTATTGAAGATCACTGCGCCGGCGCCGTAAAAGGACACGACGGACAAAACAATACGGCTGAGGTTTGCAATCATGCCGCCGATTCCGGATGCGCCGAAAAATGTCAGCGTCAGTCCAAAGAACAGCAGGACGATCAAGCCGACGACGATGGCGAGCATTTTGTTCGTTTCGAGCGACGCGATGAACATCATGATAGAGAAGATCAAGTAGCCCAGGCAGACGAGCGCCATTTCCGTGCTAGCGCCAGCGGTCATTGAAGCCTGACCCGCTTCGCCGAAAAAGCCAGAGATGAACAATTCACGGCAGCCCATGCCCAGCCAGAAAAGGCCGTAGCCGCCGAAAACGGTACCTCCAAAAATGTTGCCCGACTTAAAACCAATAAACGCGGCGAGAATTTGCGCGAACGCGCCTAAGCAGAGGATCCATGCGGCTGCGTTTGGATCGGGGGTCATGCCGAAAAGCCCAGAGGATCCCACGAGTGTGACGAGAGCTAGGCTGAAAAGGCCCAGCGAACCGCCGTCAGCAGAGTTGATCCTGACTTCAGTCGGTGTGTTCATTGTGTGCTCCTTCTTT
>JAITPB010000023.1 GCA_031289625.1 Clostridiales bacterium
TTTAGGATTGTAGGATTTTATTTTTCCGCTGAGGGGAACGCCCTGCGGTGGAGTTGGGGTCGACGTGATGGGTTCGGTTGCAGGCAAGCCCTTTAATTGTGGGTACATATACCCTGGCGCCATTTCCCAAATCGTGTCAAAATCCCATCCAAGTGCTTCATACGTAGTTTGGCTTTTTGCTTCTTCAAGTGTAATGCGCCGGTCGGCGTGGTCAGTGGCGTTGCCAGAGATGCCGACAAGGGCAAGGTTGTTGGTTTTGGTAGCCTCGTCATTTATATTGCCTATTAAATAACTGCGAATACGAGAAGGGCTATCCGCGTTTTCCGCGTTTATGCTGTTTGACAAGACGACGCAATTGCTGATGGAGCCGAGGACATCACCGCTCTTACCGTTAAAGCCGTAGCCGCATATCCCACCGGCATAGGCAGAAGGAGAAGAAGAATAAGAAGCAGAAGCGGAAACATCGCCCAGGTTATAGCAATTGCTGATGGAACTGCTTCCAGAGGCGCATATCCCACCGACAGAGGCAGAAGCAGCGTAAGAAGAAGCAGCAGAAGCGGAAACGGAAACAACGCCCGTGTTATAGCAATTGCTGATGGAGACGCCAGAGCTCGCGCCGCATATCCCACCGGCATAGGCAGAAGAAGTGGAAACATTTAACAATTTGCTGCCCAATACAGCATACAATTTTTACCAACGCATCAAGGAGACTGATACAACTGCGGCTTCCATTGCAAGCGCTGCTCTTGAAGTTACAACTTTGAGTACGCCGACACCAACCATCACGCCAACCATCACGCCGACGATCACGCCAACCATTACGCCGACGATCACGCTAACCATCACGCCAACACCAACGATTACACCGACACCAACGAAGACGCCGACGCAGGGCGTTTCCCTCAGCGGAAAAATAAAGTCATACAATCCTAAAGTCACCGCCACGATCCAGCTTTTTCAAAACAATACAGCAGTCTACACACGATCCATTGCCGCCGCGGACGGCCCTGCTCAGGTTGAGCAGAGCTTTCAATTTCCCAGCGTAGCCCCCGGAACCTACACGCTGCTTATCACCAAACCCGCACACGCCTCCTATACCGTAAATAACATTGTGGTGACTGATAAGAACATTGACTTGACGCAAGACAGCCGGGATCAGATCAAGCTCATGATGCTGCTGACCGGCGATATAGACGGCGACGGCTTCATTAATGTCAGCGATCTGAATACCGTTTGGTCACAGGCGAACTATAATAAGCCAGCGGCATCACCGGCCAATCCGCTGTGCGACCTGAACGGCGACGGCTCCATTAACGTGACCGATTTAAACATCGTTTGGAGCCGGGCCAATTATAATAAAAGCGCTGTGGCTGTGGAATACAGTAACTAACGCAGAGCTGATAGAAATAAAAAAGGGGCGTTGCAAAACCGAATTTTCGGTTTGCAACGCCCCTTTTTTTGCATTTACAATTCCCGTAAAAGCCTTATTCATAACAAAATTTTTCGATTTCTTCACGGGTTAAACCAGTATCTTCAATGATTTCTTGAAGTGGCCTATTTCGTTTGAGCAATTTACGGGCAACATCTAATTTGCCTTCCAGTTTGCCTTCAGCAAATAACTGCTCTCTTTCTTATTTCGCATTTTCAAATAAATCACACAGCATACGATCAGCCTCCTCAACATGATTATCAACTAAACTTTTAATCACATCACTTCTATTTTTTCCATACGCCAAATGATCCAGAATTTTGATGAACAGTTCAAAAATACGTCTTTCCTCGGGATTGAAAGACTGGATGTCAGACAGTCAAAATTCAATGACATGGCGTCCAAAGCGTTTGTATCCGTCATCTCATTTATAAAAATCAGAATAAAAAAAGCCGCCGCCATATGATTGGCAGCGGCCATTCCGCTTGTCTTTATCCCTATCATTGAATCCCTTCAGCCGGTTAATCCAAAACGTAAACCGTAACCATTCTCCGTCCGAATTGATACGCTTCCGCTAATGTTTCCATATACAAATCAATTTTGTTCCCTTTAATGGCGCCGCCCGTGTCCGCCGCGACGGCATAGCCGTAGCCCTCCACATAGAGGCGGGTACCCAAAGGAATGATGCTGGGATCTACCGCGACTACGCCAGGCTCAACGTGCTTTCCAGAGGCGGTAATTCCATAACCTGGATCGCCGGGTCTTTTTCCAGTAGATTCCGGGCCGGCCGTATACGCCGAGGCGTTCATCGTCAGCACACTGATATAGGTAAAACTGGCGGACGCGATGTCTGCTTGGGCGGGTTTTTCGATGACCAATGGCGCGGACGCCTGATTCGGTTTGGCGATACCGATTCTGACAACGCGTGTGACTGGTTCTGCAGCGACGTTTTCCGAAACAATTTCTCTTGTGATTTCCGTTTCGCCGTCATAGATCACTTTTAACGTGAGTTCTTTTGCGCCCGCAGCGCCTTCCTGTGTGACTTTCTCCACGCCCTCGGTCAACTCGACCGTTTTAATGATTTGCGTCTCATACGGAATGGATTCCGTTTCAACCAAAGTCTTCGCACGGCGCGCAGTCAAATAGACCCAATCGTTTTCGTGCAAGACCGGCAGGAGACTGCTGGAACACGTAAATTCCTGTCCCCTCTCATGGCTCAGCTGTGAGACAAGTTCGCCCACTGTGGCGCCCTGGCTTACTTTCAAGCGTTCTTCCGCCTGTCCGTCTATAGACAGGTTCACGTAGAAGCCTCGTTTAATTTCCACAGTGCTCCCATCGTCCAAAGTGTTCATATCATCCAAATTCATTGTGTCGTAGGGCGTCAAGGAGATGCCCTGTTCAATCAGAAAATCGTGTACGGTATTCACCGATGTGTTGTATACAGCCGAGTGCCCATTCTCTAAATAAATCACTGTTTTTTGCGATGGGTTGCTGGCCATAACGGGGACATAGAACGCGGATAAAAACGTAAAGGTCGAGATAAAGACAGCAATGTTTGATTTTTTAATGGTTTTGCCCTCCCTTGTGTCTCAGCGCCGAAACCTGTTGATTTCCAACGCCAAAGGCACAATCTAATATGATAAAATAGCAACAGAATAATATTAACATAATCGTAACAATTATGCAATAATTTTTCATCGACAATCCAAAAAAAAGACAGAAAAAACAGATAAAAATTGATAAAAAAATGGACAACCGATGGGCTGTCCATTCAACAAGAGAAGGTAAATGAGATATGCAATAGGAAAGCGCCGCGTAGAGTTATGACGCGCTGACAGCGCGATGCTCTACACGTTCTTTGGCGGCGCCGCGGGAAACCGCTACGGCTTGATAAACAACCGCGGCGAGAGCGGCGCCCACCAGAGGCGCCACAATAAACACCCAGAGCTGTGATAAAGCGGCGCCGCCTGCAAACAGCGCGGGCCCAAGACTGCGGGCTGGGTTGACCGATGTGCCTGTCAATGGGATACCGACGATATGTACGAAAGTCAAAGTCAAACCAATCACCAGCCCCGCGATACTGCTGTTCGCCGGGTCAGATGTGACGCCGAGTATGGTAAAAATAAAGATAAAAGTCAGGATGATTTCCACAAGAAACGCGCCGAGCCATCCCACGCCGCCAAAGCCGTTGGCGCCGAGGCCGCCGGTCAAATCGGGGACATTGGATAACGTCAGGACGATTCGCAGCAGGGCCGCTCCCAAAACCGCGCCGATTACCTGCGCAATGATATAGCCGATAAAATCACTGGCTTCCATTTTTTTTGTCATCAGCATGGCCAGAGAAACCGCGGGGTTGATGTGGCACCCGGAGACACTGCCGATGATATACGCTGTCGCGACAATGGAGAGACCAAACGCCAGGGCCACGGCCAAATGCCCGCCCGCGGCGTCGCAGCCCAAATACACCGCGCTGCCGCATCCCATAAAGACCAGGATAGCTGTGCCGATGCCTTCCGCCGCATACTTTTTCATTATATAAACCTCCCTTAAAATTTATCCTTGCTTTTTTAGTGTATACGATTTATATACCCAAAATCAACCAGAACCGTTAGACGAATTATACCAATTATTTCAATTATAGGCTAATTTATCCTTTTTTTGCATGATTTGCTCTCATGAAATTCTAATCCAGGGTTAGGATTATTTTAAAAATTTTTTTCTAAAATAAACGTATAAATAAACTGTTCATGCTACAACATCTCATATTTTTCCTAAGGAGAGACGCTTATGCAAAAAAAATCCAGGTTCAAAACAATCATCAAAGTTTTCATAATCATTCTGCTCATTGGCGGCGCGGGCTTCGCCGCGTTGTATGGATACAACACATGGAGCCAGCAAAAAGCGAGAGCGGCGATGGCGGCCTCTTTGTCCGATTCCATGGAGACCCTAGAGGCCGTCAAGGGCGAGATCAAGGAGATCGTCAGCGCCGCCGGCGTGGTGAAATTACACGATGAAATATCCGTTTACGCCAACATTGAATCTTCCAGCTCCGCTTCGGCTGCTTCCGAAAAAGTTTCCGAGGTGCTGGTGGAAGTAGGAGATGTGGTAGAACAGGATCAAATCATCGTAACCTATGATGTGGACAGTCAAAAAAGCCAGTTGGAAAAGCAGATTACGCAGTCTTCCAACAATGTGAAGAGTCAGATCCTTTCGCTGCAAAGCATGGTCGCGCCGCCGACTTCCGCTTCGCTGAAACAATTGCAAAGCAGTGTGGACAGTGCGGAGAAAACGTTATTTGACGCCAGCGCTTCCATCACCACCGCGCAGAATAAGATCAGCGATCAGCGCGACGCCATCACCCAGGCCGAGAAAAATGTGGAGACCGCACAGCAGGCAGTTTTGGACGCGGAAAAAGACATTGAAACCAACCAGAAACTTTTAGATGTGGGCGGCATTTCCCAGGAAGAATTTAAAAAAACGACGGATGCGAAAGATCAGGCTGTGACGGCGCTGGAACAGACGGAAACGTCTTTGCAAAACGCGTGGAACACGATGCGGGATCTGGAGCAGCAGCTGGAATCCAACCAAATGAATGTGGCCACCGCGCAAAAAAATCTGGGCAACGCCCAGCAGAATTTAGTGGACGCGGGCAAAGTGCTGGCGGACGAAACCGATCGGATTAAATATGAACAGCAGGAGATTCAAATCGAGAACCTGCAGCAGGATTTGACAGACTATCAGGATCAGTTGCGGACTATCGTCGAGTCCACCACCAGTCCGATTGACGGCACGGTCACAACCGTGAACGTCTCCAAAGGCAGCGCCGTCACTTCGTCCACCGTATTGATGACCATCGCGGACTTTAATGATTTGATCGTCAAAGCCAACATATCTGAATACGACATGCCAAAATTGGCGCTGGGCCAGCCCGTCGTTATGACGTCGGATGGTATGCTGGACATCGTCTTTACGGGTAAAATCATTAAAATAGGCGACTCCGCAACCACACAGAGCGCCAGCAGCGGTACAGAAACTGTAGTGCCCGTGGATATTTCCCTGGACAACGCCGACGGAAAATTGAAACCAGGCTTTAACCTGGATTTGGAGATTGTTGTGGCCCAAGTGCCGGACGCCGTCACAGTGCCCATTGACGCGGTCTTAAAAGACGCCGTCACAGGGGAACATTATGTATTTACGATAGAGAGCGAGCGTTTGAAAAGAACGGCGGTAACATTGGGCGCGGTCAGCGATATGACGGTGGAAATTGCCTCCGGCTTGCAGGATGGGGACCACGTCATCGCCAGCCCCACCTCCTCCATGCGCGACGGTATGCAGGCCGATTTATCCGACATGGCGGCTATGGAGAACCGCGGCAATAACGCGGGCGGCTTAGGCGGACTGTTCGGCATCCAAAGCGGCGGCGGTATGCGGCCAAACGGCGGCGGTAATTTTAGCGGCGGCGGCGGCGCGCGCCCGGCGGCCCCTGGCGGCGGCGGTTAATGAGGCCGTAAGCAAATGACAGGAGGGTTCTGACTTGGGCGTGGTCATTCAAATCAAAGATTTGGTCAAAATATATAAACAAGGCTCATTGGAAGTCGAAGCGCTGCACAGCGTAAATTTTTCCGTGGAAGGAAACGAGTTCGTCGCCATTATGGGCGCGTCCGGATCCGGAAAGTCCACGATGATGAATATTTTGGGATGTCTTGACAGGCCGACAAAGGGCGCGTATTTTTTGGAAAACATGGATGTGTCTCAGCTCAAGGACGATAAACTGGCGGAGATCCGCAACCGGAAAATTGGCTTTGTGTTTCAGTCTTTCAATTTGCTCCCAAAACTAAGCGCCTTGGAAAATGTGGAGCTGCCGATGGTCTACGCGGGGGTTCCCGCTGGAAAGCGCCGTCAAAAAGCCTTGGACGCGCTGGAAAAAGTGGGGTTGACCGACCGCATAAAACACAAACCAAATGAACTTTCGGGCGGTCAACGCCAGAGAGTCGCGATTGCCCGGGCACTGGGAAACGCGCCGTCCATTCTTCTGGCGGATGAACCCACCGGCAACCTGGACAGCCGTTCCGGCGAGGAAATTATGGGCATTTTTCAGACGCTCAACCGGGACGGATCCACCATCGTGATGGTCACTCACGAACCGGACGTAGCCGCGCATACCAAAAGAATCGTGACGTTTAAAGACGGTTCCATTCTGTCCGACAAACCCGTGCTGAACCCGATGAACGCCATTATTGGCTCTCAAGCCGATTCCGGCGAAGCCGGTTCTGACAAAACCAGTTCTGACGAAGCCGAAGCCGAAGAAGCCAACGGCGCGGAAGGGGGCGCTATCGCTTGAACCTTGTGGAAAGCCTGAAATCTTCTTTAAAGAATGTTTTTTCCAATAAAATGCGCGCACTGCTGACGATGCTGGGTATCATCATTGGCATCGCCTCGGTAATTATGATTATGTCCATCGGCACGGGCACGCAGAATTATATTTCTTCGCAGTTGGACTCTATGGGCGTGGGGCGCATCAACATTAGTGTAGCTACGAACAACCGGAACATTGCCCGCGGCGATTTGATGACGGCAAAAGATTATAAGGTGATTGCCGAAAATGAAGATATAAAATACACGGCGGCTGTCTATTCCGGCAGCGCCACCCTTAAGCTAGAGGATAACGTGACCACCAACCGCGCCTCCTTAACAGGCGTATATGGCCAATATAAAGACATTACCGCTCCTACTCTGCTGTACGGGCGGTACATTGTGGACAATGACAACGATATGGCGACAAAAGTGGCGGTGATCAACGACACCACCGCGCAAAAAGTGTTTGGGAAAAGCGACGCCTCTGTGATCGGAGAAAAAATCGCCCTGCGCACAAACCGGGGGACACAGAAATTTACCGTGGCGGGCGTCACGGAAAACGCAAACGCCGCCATGGAGACGCAATACGGCGACCAGTTTCCCGAAACGATTATTATACCCATGGTGACTTTACAGCGCCTCAACGGCACGGATGAGATCTCGCAAATCTCTGTGACGGTGAATGACACAAATCAAATGGACGCGGTCGCTGCGGCGCTGACGGACAGGCTGGATAGGCTGCACGGCACTACAGGCAAATATTACGCGCAGAATACCAGCCAAATGATAGAGACGGCCAACAACATGATTTCGGTGATGACAGGGTTTATTTCCGCCATCGCCGCGATTTCCCTGCTGGTCGGCGGTATCGGCGTTATGAACATTATGCTGGTGACGGTCACGGAAAGAACGCGGGAGATCGGCATACGCAAATCCATTGGCGCCAAAAGGCGCGACATCCGTTTCCAATTTTTAATTGAGTCTGTGATTCTAACCGGCCTCGGCGGTATTCTAGGGCTGCTCATTGGCTGGGCCGGCGGTAAAGGCGTGGCGACTCTGATGAGCGCTACGATTTCCATCACGCCGATCATTTCCTTCAGCGCCATTATGGCCGCAATTCTTTCTTCCTGCGGCATTGGCATATTGTTTGGCGTTTTTCCCGCAAGCAAGGCGGCTAAGCTGGATCCGATTGAAGCGCTGCGATACGAGTAGAGGGATGTGATCATATGGAAGCAGGCGCGGCTGCGGCCAGACGGATACTGCTGGTGGAGGATGAAGCGAAACTGGCCCGCTTTGTCGAACTAGAACTTAAATACGAGGGGTATCTGGTGGATATCGCCTATGATGGCAGAACCGCCATGGATATGTTTGGACAGAACGCGTATGATCTGGTGCTGCTGGATCTGATGCTGCCGGGCTTTAACGGCATGGAAATACTGCGGAGGATTCGCAAAACCTCGGACATTCCTGTGATTATGCTGACAGCGAAAGGCGAGGTGAGCGATAAAGTCGTCGGCTTGGACAGCGGCGCGGACGATTACATTACAAAACCCTTTGCCATTGAAGAAGTGCTGGCCCGGATGCGGGTGGCCTTTAAAAAAAGTGCGCAAAAGGCTGTCGAGGAAGACAAATCCATCCTCCGGATCAAAAAACTCGTGATTGATTTGCCGCAGAGAATGGTGAAATGGGACAACACTGAAATTGATCTCACGAAAACGGAGTTCGATCTGCTGGCCTATCTAACGCAGAACAAAAATATTGTCCTGACCCGCGAACAGATCTTGAATCAAGTTTGGGGCTATGATTATATCGGTGAGACGAATATTGTCGACGTCTACATTCGCTATTTGCGCACGAAAATAGACGACCGGTTTGACGTAAAGATCATTTATACCACACGGGGCGTGGGGTATTATGCCAAAGAAGAGGAATAGCCCGGCCGGCCCGCGGCAATTCTCTCGCATCATTATCCTATTCATCCTGCGCAAATTGAACGGCATGACCATCGGCGCGAGAATCACCGTGATGTACGGCAGTATTTTCGTCATTGTACTTCTATTGGTCAGCTTGTTTTTGATGGGCAACGCGACGTATGTCTATCGCAGCGCGTCTCGGAAAGAACTGGATCAGACGGCGGCTAAAGTGGCGGAATACATTTCCTCCGGCGGCGTCATCACCAAAGAGGCGCTGAAAGAGCTCAATCCGAACAAGTATGTGGATATTGACATCTCCCCAGTGAATTCAAACGGCCAGGATTTGTCCGTGCAAAGCGCGCCGTTTCCGTTTTTGCGGGAAGAATATCAAAGATACGACATCAAGCCCGGCCAGACCGTACAGATCAGAGCGGTTCCCTATATGTTCGGCGAAAAAATCGTGAATTACAGAGGGCAGACGTATTTGATCCGGGTGTTCCGCAACTATCAGCGGGAGCAGGAGATTCTGCATCTTTTCACGGTCATTTTCGTGCTGCTCAATGTTGTAGGCGCTATAGGCGCGTTCTTGATGGGCAAAGCCATCAGCCGGATGACGCTCAGCCCCATCCGGCGCATCATTCAGACGGCGGAACGTATTTCCATTGAGGATTTAAGCCGGCGGATAGAACTTACGGGGCCGGACGACGAGATTAAAAAACTTTCCGTCACGTTCAATGACATGATTGACCGGCTGGAGATTTCGTTCCGGCAGCAGACCCAGTTTGTCTCCGACGCGTCTCATGAACTGCGGACGCCCATTTCCGTCATACAGGGATACGCGAACCTGATGGATCGCTGGGGTAAACGCGATCCCGCCATACTGCAGGAATCCATTGACTCTATCAAAGCGGAAACGGAACACATGAGTATGCTGGTGAAAAAACTGCTGTTCATGGCCAAAACCGATCAGGGCAAAATCCAAATCCAAAAGCGGTCTCTTTCCCTGCGGCAGGTGGCGGAAGATGTTGTGCGGGAGATGAGCGTGATGGGCGTCCGCCAGAACATTGCATTAAACGCGGAACAGGAGGTTGAGATTTTCGGCGATTATGATTTGATCAAACAAATGTTTTGGATCTTTTTAGAAAACGCCGTAAAATATTCTAAAAGCCCAGGCGATCAAATTCAAATCACCATTTTTACGGAAGAGGGGAAACCCCGCGTCTGCCTGAAGGACGAGGGCATCGGTATCCGGGAAGAAGATCTGCCTTATATTTTTGAGCGGTTTTACCGGGCGGATAAATCCAGAAACAGCGAGGTACCCGGCACCGGCCTCGGGCTTTCCATCGCGGCGTGGATTTTAAAACAGCACGAAGCCGCTGTGAACGTGCAAAGCGAACTGGAAAAAGGCACAAAAATCACGATTCGTTTTCCGTGATCCGCGCCTATGTATTAAGGGGGATATTGGCAATGTATATGGGGAAAAGACGGCTGGCCGGCGTATGCGCCGCTTTGATTTCAGCCATTTCGATTTTGGCGGGCGCCGCGCCTGTGTACGCCGCGCCTGTGGACGGCACGGCGGTTCAGCCGCAGACGGTTGAGGCGCTGACAGTGGATCAGGCTGTGCAGGCGGCCATCTCCGCGAACAATGAATTGAAAAACCTGGGCGATAATTACACGATCAGCGACGAAAAACTGGCCGACACCAAGCAGCAATACAGAGAAGCTTCGGAGTTCAACGAACTGATCACTTTGTCCACGCAGATCATGCAGGCGGAGGCGGCGCTGTCGCAGAACAATCAGAGTGTGATCGTCACGCAGGAGAAACTCAGAATGTCCATTATGAATTTTTTCGCCACTGTGATCAGCGCCGAAAACGCGCTGGCGATTTATGACCAATCTCTGGCCATGCAGAAAAAGCAGCTGGATATCGCGAAAGTAAAAAATTCTCTGGGGCTCATGAGCAGTGTGGATTATCAGTCGCAGGTCAACACGTACAACCAAAAAACAGCCTCACGGGAAAGCCAGACCCTGGCCATCAACAACGCGTTTGTCTCGCTGAACAAGACAATGGGCGTCAGCCTGAACAAAAAATACACGCTGATGCTCAATTTACAGTATCAGCCGCTGGGAGACGTGAACCTCACAGGAATCACCGCGACCGCCATGGCTACCGATCCGAGCGTTGTTACACAGCAGAGCAATGTGGACGTCGCGAAATACAAGCTGGATCATTTCGATCCGACGGTCAACACGCAGGACACCGAAACCACTCTGCAGCTCAACCTGGATATGGCCGAGCGCACGCTCTACGAGACGCAGCGCGCCGCTGAACTGAAAGTCATGAACGCGTATAACAAAATTAAAGAGCAGGAAGTGCAATACAGCAACGCGACACTCGCGCTGGAAGCTTTGATGAATCAGCTGCCTGTAAAACAGACGCAGCTGGAACTGGGAAAAATCACGCAGTTGGATCTGGACAGCTTTCAGGCGCAAATTACACAGCAGCAGGAAAGCCTTCGCTCTTTGATCGTCAGCCATGAAATCAACGTGCTGGAGTTTAAAAACCCGAGCACTTTATAGAATAAAAAGCGTCACACAATTTGTGGCGCTTTTTATTTTTGGCGGCCTTCATCCGCAACTTTACAAAACGATAAAAATTCGCTAAAATATTTTCAGGGGTGTTGACGTATGTTTTGCAAACGTTGTGGCAATACGCTGGAGGACGGCAGTTTTTTCTGTGACCAATGCGGCGCCGCTGTCCAGGAAAATGCGCCGCGGGAAACCCAGCCCGCGCCGAACGCGGCGGACTGGCACGCAAAGACGCCTCAGGAGACAGACGGCGGGCTGCCCATCTTCGGGATCTTGGGTTTGGTCTTCACCATCGTTTCTTTAATGATCAGCTTATACAGCTTTCGCATTGTGTCTGATTTAAAACAAAACCTGCGCGATTATTACGCCCAGATGGACGACACATCCGCTTTGGGGCAATGGGGCGGCCAGATCGTAGATTTTTTCACCAGCGGATCTCTCACGAAAAAAAGGCAGGATGTACAGCAAATGGAAAGCGAGTTGACGCTGGGCGTCAATGTCATGGGCCTCGGGGTCGCCTGCGCGGGCGTCGCGGCTTTGATCTGTTTTTTCGGCGTTCTGCGGAATATGAAAAAGCCTTCCGCCGGCCGGGCGCTGTTCGCCGCCGCGTATATATTCGCCCTGTTTGCGCCGGCGCTGGTGTTTTACGCCTCCATCATCCTGTACACGATCACAGGGCTCTTGCTGATCGGCGTCACTGTTTCGATCCTGGGCGTGCTTTTTATGATCATTGAGGCGCGCCGTATCGCCCTGCGGCGGCGGTTTGGCAAAAATGCGGCAGGCCATTAAAAATAATCACAGGCGGCAGATCCCCGGCGTGTTCACAATACACCCGCGCGCGCCGGACAGGGGAATCGCCGCCTTTTGGCGTAGAGGTCATTTTTATGAACGAAATACAATTTATCGCGTTGGGGGGGGGGCAGGAAGTCGGCGCGAGCTGTTATTTTTTAACCCTAAACGGCAGTCATATTTTGCTGGACTGCGGAAAAAAAATAACGCCCAACGGATTGACCGCGCCGAATCTCTTTCCGGTTTTACAGCCTCCTTTTTTGGAATCGCTCAGCCAAATTCACCAGATTTTTATTTCACACAGCCATTACGATCACTTGGGCGACCTGCCTTCTATCGCTTCGCAATGCGTCAACGCGGCCCTGTACGCCACGCCGATTACAAAAGCGCTGGCGCGCTATGTGCTGTGGGACGTCGGCGGGCGGTATATTCAAGGCGTTCCGCCGGCGAAAAAAGAGCAGGATGAAATCCTAACAGCCGCGGCCGTGGACAGAATTATTCCCGTGGGGTTTTGCCAGACATTGACCCTGCCGGGTTACAAAGCGACATTCTATGAAGCGGGTCATATTCCCGGCGCGTCCATGATACATCTGCGCGCGCCGGATAGGAGCGTCTTATACACGGGCGATTTTTCCTGCGGTGAAACCGCTTTGACGTCCGGATGCGCACTGCCGCGGGGCCTGAAAGCCGACGTCCTCATTGTCTGCGGGCTGCACGCCAAACATCCGGAATTTTCTTATTCGAAGCGCCTGCCGGGGCAGACGCGATCTTTGGAGGCGCTGCTCCGGCAAGGCAAATCCGTCCATCTGCGCACCTCGCAGCTGACCAAAGGCTTGGAACTGCTGATGATGATTAACCAGGCCATGGAAAAAGGCTTTCCCAAGCGGAACGTGTACATAGACGAATCCATCCTGTCTTTGGCGGAAAAGATGGAGAGCCTGCACATTCCTGTGCTGCGCGAGGGCAATTACCGCGCTGGCGGGCAGATCCCGCCCCATTCCATATGCATCGGCAAAAGAGCTCCCTTTGGGTTCTATACCATACCCATGGATTTTTCTTTGCATCCTACTTTTCAGGAAGTCAAGGAACTGATAAAACATATCAATCCAACAACAGCCGTTATCGTACACGCGGGCCCCAGCTACAGCCTCATTTATGAAAAGGCGCTGGAGACGGCCCTGCTCGCCGAGCAGGCGCAGAGCGGGCAGGAGACGCTGACGCGGGTGATTTACGCGGAAAACGGACGCGGTTACGTTCTTTGAGTCATTAAAAGAGAGGAGATCATAATTTCATGCGGGAAAAACCGATTCCGTCAAATGTCTTAAAAAAAGTCAACGACACCATTCAGAAGCGCGTCAAACAGACCCGGGAACATGACAACCAGAACATTATTCTGGAAAATAAAATTTTGAGCGAGTATTGCCTGTCGCCGGATCTCGAACCGACGGACATTGCAAAACTCATGAACCGCAAATTGGACACGGACGAATACACCGGCCGCAAACTCATCGACACGCTCCGGCTGATCAAATTAACCAACATCGGGGAGCGTACCCAAATCCTGAAAAAAGGGGTGGAGATGGGAGAAATCGTACTGCGGTGCCTGTACGGGGAAATGCCCGCTTTCGACGCGTTTGTCAAAAATAAAAAGGCTTTTCACGACCATCATTCCAGCCTGGCGCGGATCGCCCTGATGTCCGCTTTTCAAAGACATTCCCAGCTGCGGGCGCTGCCCTGCCACGAGGGGATTTTCTGCCTCGGCCAGGTGTATTCCAAATATTGTCTATTGGAAATCATGGAGAACACCAAGTACGAATACACCAAAAAAAGCGACGCGCCCAAAAGCGCTGAGGCCTTCGAAGATAAACTGCGCCTGACAGAGGAGCAGCTGCACTCCACCAATGAAATGCTGGGAGAATTGCAAACCGAGTTTGAGGAGCGGATGCGCGAGAGTAAGCAAGAGGAGCTCACGCAGTTTTTCGCGCTGATCCATTCCGAAATATACGGCTTTATTTTAGACAGCCTGTTTTCCGCCAGGGCCGGCCTGGATGAACTGAAAAAGCAAAATTATACCCTGCCTGTCGAGATCAACGGGCTCTCCATTTTGATCCGGCGGATCATTCAATTTGTCCGGGACGCAGGCATCAGCCCCATTTTGCGGATTGGCGACATCATGACGGTGGAAAGCGGCGACATTGAGAATTACATATACGAAGGCTCGCCGTTCGCCAATGAAAAAGAAAAGAAACGCGTGGAAGTGGCTTCGCCGGGCTGGACGTTCAAAGACAGGGGCATTCAATTTTCCCGGCCGCAGATCAAGGAGGTCAAAAAAGAACATGAATGAAGAACACAGCGATTTATGTGTAGGCATTGATTTGGGTACCACCAACTCGGTGCTGGCCACCGTCAACGTAACGCCCAGCGGCAAGCTGGTCAGCAATGTATTTAATATCGCCAGATGCATTGACATTTTCACCTCGCCTGTCAGCGGGAACGAGCCGAAACTCAATATGTTCAAAGGGCCGTTGCTGCCCTCCTGCGTTTATTACCGGGAGGAACGCGACGGCAAATACCGTACTATCGTAGGCGACTTCGCGAAAAAACAGTATTCCATGCGGCCAAGTTATGTGGCCCGCTCCATCAAAAGCCAAATGGGCCGGTCCGCTGCGGAAGGGCTGAGCCAAGACGTGTCGGATAAAACGCCGCAGGCTGTTTCCGCACAGATCCTCAAGCACATGCTTTCGGAACTCAAAAAAGTGTACCACCGGGAAATTTCAGACGCGATCATCACGGTTCCGGCCAATTTTGACGCCGCCATGCGCCAGGCGACTTTGCAGGCGGCTTCCATGGCCGGTATCGCGATTACAAACGCCGAGGGGAGCAAAAGGCAAGTGCTGCTCTCGGAACCGAACGCCGTCATTTATGACTTGCTCAATCAAATCCAGAACGGGGAGATATCCAGCCATATTTTGGATCTCTCGCGAAAGCAGAGGGTGCTGGTCTTTGATATCGGCGGCGGAACGCTGGACATTACGCTGCATGAAATCAGCCGCGGCGAGCAGAACCCGGAGGTTCTGCAGGTGGACGAGGTCGCTACCAACCGTTACACCCGGCTGGCGGGCGACGACTTCGACAATCTGCTGGCGCGGAACATGTACGAACGGTATTTAAATCAATACAAAGAATTTCCAGAAGTGACGCAGCGGATTAAACGGGAAAAAGACGCGGTGATGGCCCAGCTGCTGGTCTATGCCGAGAATCTGAAAATAGAAATCAATGACGAGGTGTCCAACCAGAGTTTGGACGACAACTGGGGAGATGAGGAATTTCATTATGTCGGCGGGAACATGAGCAATGGCTACGCCTATGACGATCAATTCACCAAAGAGGAATTTGAAGGCATTGTGCGGCGTTTTCTGGGCAGCAGCCTCAAATTCAACGACTATAAGCAATTTGAGGACATTCAAAATCCCATCTTAATCAACACCATTATTTATCCCATTCTCGATGTTTTGCAAAAGGCCTCCAAAAAACTGAACCAGGACGACGTTAAAGCGGACGCCGTTGTCTTAAATGGAGGCATGTCAAAACTGTATTTGATCAAGGAACGGCTGAAGCAGTTTTTCGGCTTTGAGCCGATTGTCGTGCTGGATCCTGATCAGGCTGTCGCCCGGGGCGCCGCCGTGTATCATCATTTTTTACATAAATACGGCGAATCGGAAGCCGGGCTAAGCGTGTCAGAGCCGGAGCCGCCGCTGGAGCAAACGGAATCGGGCATTCAACTGAGAAAAACGATTTTGAATGAAGCCATTTATTTGAGCACAAAAGGGGGCGTAAAGCATCTGCTGGTGGATGCGGGAAACGAACTGCCTTTTTACTCGGACATTGTCAACGGGTTCGCGCTGGCGCCGGATCAAAATGAAATCCGTGTGCCTATCATGCAAAAAGAAATGAGCGGCGACAATTACCGGGTCGTTGTGTCCGGGGTAATCAAATTTAAACAGAAATATGGGGAAGGCGCTTATGTATCCATTTATTTTACGCTGAACAGAGATAAAATACTTTCTTTGGAGGCTTGGACGAGCCAAAAAAAGGACGGGAGCGACGTCATTGAAAAAGGCAGCGTCCTAATCCGGATCGGCGAGGGAGACCCGCGCAAGCCCAATACCCGCAACAAAATGCTGGCGCCGCAGGGCAGCAAGCTTATCGCGGCCAATGAGCTTTCCAGTTTGCAGCAGGTGTGCGCGCGGAAATCGCGGCCCAGTCACCGGCTGAACCCCAAACAGGCGGCGGAAATCAACGCGCAGATCCGCCTGAAAGTAAAAACGCTCATCTCATGCGGCAATCCCGAGGATTTTGCCGAGCCGATCCTGCTGATGCTGCAGCGGCCCAAGAACGAATATTTCACACAGCGGCTGATCATCATCGGCCGGAAAATCGCGCGGCATTGGACGCCGGAGCAGCGGAAAGCGCTGGCTGGCGCCTGTATGTCCCTCCTTTCGCCGGAGCTGACTGGTTATGTGTACTCCACCTATGGGGAAAAGGTGAACACCAACCAGCAGTGCATTATGACCATAGGCCTGTGCGGCGATCAAACCCTGTGTGAAAAGCTCAACATTTTGCGGAGCGATAAAAAATATGAGCAGGCGCTTCTGTATGTATACGCCGTCACGCAGACAGAAGCCGAATGGATTTTGCGAAGGCTCAAAGGGCCGTCCTCGCAAAGCGCCATGTGGGCTATCGGCGTGGCGCTGCAGAGAAATGGAAAATGCGAACACAATTTGCCGCTGACGGATGTAGTTGAACTCATTATCCGAAAAATTCATTCCTTGGAATTGAATCTGAATGAATTGATCTCAGCGATCATTTCTTTGAGTTTGATTTGTGATCAACGGCC
Source organism: Clostridiales bacterium (assembly GCA_031289625.1). Taxonomy (GTDB): domain Bacteria; phylum Bacillota; class Clostridia; order Lachnospirales; family WQUN01; genus JAITPB01. The sequence goes on from JAITPB010000023.1 coordinate 16,973, forward strand.
ATCAGCTGTTGATATGATCAGCGGGGATATTTTGGATCAGGTCAGGCAGGTGATTCAAGAAGCGATGTACCGGTATGACTCGCCGGGGCTGTTCAAGTCTGGCGACATCGCCTTGCAAATGCTCAACGGCGAGATGCTGGACGCGGAGAATGAGGCGTTCTTGCTGCAAAAAATTGATTTAGATGAATATGACAATTGAAGCGGGGAGCGGCGGCCATACGATTGCGAAGGCGATCGGATGGCCGTCCGCGTATGGCTGTCCGCGTTTTTTTCCTGTAAGAACCGATTGACAGACGGCCAAACCCACTTTACAATACTGACAAACCATTACGAATGGGGTTGGTTTTATGCAAACGGCGCCGCCAAAGTTTCGTCTATGGCTGAGCCTTCCCGCCAGCCTCGCGATCGTGGCGGTCGTGTCCACGCTGATCACATTTGTTATGTTCATCCTCCAGCCGGCGTCCGGCGGAGGGATTTGGGATTGCCTGCGGGAATCCGGCGGAGCGGTTTTCTGGCTGAACTGGACGCCCGTCTTTCTCCCCACGCTGTTTCTTTATTTTGCCTCAAACAATGTGACCATCTCCTGCGGCCTCCCTGCCGCAATCGTCGTTCTCTTATCCGTGATTAACCGCAACATGATCTACATGCGCCAGGAACCTTTCAAACCCTATGACATTTTGCTGGAAGCGGAATTTTTTGGCATCGCGAAAAGCATTGACACGAAAATTTTTCAACAGGCCATCGCCGGACTGGCCGCCTTCGCCGTTCTCTTCGTCTTGTGTCTCTGGTTTGTCAAAAGCAAACGGATGCGTCTTTCTCTGCGCCTCACGGGTTCTCTCGCCGCCTTATCCCTGTTTTGCTGCATCAACGCGGCGCTGATCGGAAATGTGGATCTCTATCAGAGCTTTTCTGTCACAGGCAATGAATTTAACCAGCTGGATAACTATCAATCGAAGGGGTTTTTATACAGCTTTCTGTATACCTTCGGCACAAACCGGATCGCGAAGCCGGATACGTATGAGCAGGATCGGGCGGAAATTTTGGAACGTCTGCGGACGTTTACGCCCGCGTCGTTTGATCACGCGGTCAAGCCGAATATTGTGCTGATCCTCAGTGAGGCTTACTCCGACATCCTGCTAAGCCCGCACCTGAACTTTGACGGATACCCAGATCCCATGGCCCATTTTCAAACAATCCAAGAAGAATCCATTGTGGGGCATCTGGTGGTCCCCAACGTGGGCGGCGCCACATCAAACACAGAGTTCGATATTTTTACCGGCATCAGCACGCGCCACTTCCGCGGCTCCGCTTACGCTTACGCCCTGATCACCAAGCCGATCCAGGCGCTGCCGTCCTTGCTCGCGGACATCGGCTATGACAATTTGGCGCTGCATCCGGGTTATAAATGGTTTTATAACCGGCACGTCGTATACCCGTATCTGGGTTTCAGCCGGTTTCTGGACATTGAAGATTTTGACGAAGAGGACATAAAAGGCATGTATGTCACAGAAGCGCAGACCATCCAGCGCGTCATCGCCGAATATGAGAATCAGACGCGCGCGCGTCCGGGCGTTCCTTTTTTTGAGGCTTGCGTCACCATTCAAAATCACGGCCCCTATAAAAATAAATACGGCGAGGCGGACGAAGTGCCCCGAAATTTTTCCTCTGATATTGCATTCAGCGCTGACGCGGAGAACGCTTTGACCAATTATATAGAGGGGATGCTGGATTGCGACAGGGAGCTGGCCGTACTTGCGGACTATCTGCGCGGCCGCCCGGAACCCGCCGTGCTGGTATATTATGGAGATCATCTCCCCAGTTTCACCCATGATGTATACGACGCGCTGATCCCCGGGCAAAGGGACAATTCCTTGTGGGGGGTGACGCGGCTCTATCAGACGCCTTTTATCATCTGGCAGAATGACGCGGCCAGAAGCCAAACGCCTATCGAAACGGTTTACCGCGAGCTGGGCCTGGATGCAAGCTGGACGATTTCCTCCAATTACCTCGGCGTATGTTTGCTGACGCTGCTCGGCTTCAGCGGTTTGGATCCGTTTGTGGATTACGTGGGCGAGCTGGCGCAGCACTATCCTGTGATGCTGGAGCGTCAGTCTTTCAACAGCGTTCATCAATGGGAAGTCACGAGAGAGCAGGAACGAAATTCTGTCAATTTCTATCGCAGCTGGGCCTATTATAAAATTTTCAACCACTAACTAAACTAAAGAGATAAGGGGAAAATACACATGGAACTCAAAATCAAAAACGCCATCCTGCACAGCCTGGACAACTCCGGCGCGTCCGTGCTGTCGGAGCGTGAGCTGGACATTGACAGTGAAGCCTGTCAGGATTTCATCGGTAAGCATGTCAAAAAACTGCTGGGCAACCCTGCCGCGAAAGAAGCCGTTTTCCATACCAGCTCCGAAATTCACGCCGTCATACGCGATTGGATAGAGGGCGCGAAATTTTTCAAGGACGCCTGTGCGCCAATCGGGCGGCGTCTTTGTGATTTGATGGAAAAATATCCGGCCATTCCGGCAGGCGATCTGCTCATTGTTTCCTTTCATCTGAAACGCGAGAATTACCTGGCCATTTTAAAGCTGAACTACCGGGAATATTTTACGCATCAACTGACCAACAGCGACGCGGGCGCAGACAATCAGCTTGTGAAATACAGCGCGGCGCTTCCGTACGACAGCGGCAAAGTGGAAGAAGCCTGCCTGATTCCCTTTGATCCGATGCTGATTAAAGTGATTGAGAAACCTTTTGAACTCGACGGCGAACAGAAAAATTATTTTTCCGAGCTGTTTTTGGAATGCGATCCCGCTCTGTCCAAAAAAGAAGCCGCGCAGATTCTGCATGATGTCACAGAGGAAATCAACGAGAAATATTTCGACGGCGGCGTGGATGTCCCGGTCAAAATCAAGACGGCGCTGATCGGGGAAGCGGAAGAGGCGGAGGGCGAGATTCGTTTGGAGAACGTGGCCTCCAAAGTCTTCGAGGATAATCTGGAAATCCGCGAGGCGTATCTCGGGCTGGCCCGGGAAGCGGGGTTTCGCAGCGACATCTTTTTGGGGGAAAAATATGTGCGGCAGCAGTTCGGCGCGCAAAAGCTCAAAGCGGAAAACGGCGTCGAATTAAAATTTCCCGCTTCGCTATGGAATGAATCAGAAAGTATCGAATTCGTCCACCAGCCAGACGGGAGCCGCGCGATTCTGCTGAAAAATTTGGGGAAAATAGCATTGAAGTAAGTACATACGAAAGCTTTTTGAAAGAGTTTGAGAAAACTTTTTCCCGAAAAAGTTTTCTCAAGGTTTTCATTGAGAGAAGGATCCGAAATGCCGTATCAAGAGCGAAATGTGACAGCCATTATCGCCGCGGGCGGGCGGGGCGCCAGGATGAACGCCGGACAGCCGAAACAGTTTCTGCCATTGGCGGGCAAACCCATTTTGGCGCGCACCCTGATGGTCTTCGCGCAATGCGCGTGTGTGGATGAGATTGTGATTGCGGCGCCGGAGGACTGGATTCCGTTTATCGAACGGAACATCTTGGCCTTTTATGGCCTGGGTAAGGCCAGCGCGACGCCCGGCGGGGACACGCGCCAGCGTTCCGTATACAAGGGCCTTCAGGCGGCCCGGGGCGATCTCATTCTCATTCATGACGCCGCCCGCCCTTTGATCACGCATGACGATATAGCGGCGTCTTTGGAGGCGGCTGTGCGAGACGGCGCGTGCGCGCCCGGCGTTCCGCTTATGGATACCGTCAAGGTTCGCGGCGCGGACGGCATGGCGCGCCCCGCCCCGCCCCGCGAAACACTTTGGCGGATACAGACGCCGCAAGCCTTCGCCGCGGCTGTGATCCGCGAAGCGCATGAGAACGCCGCGCGGGACGCTTTTGAGGCGACGGACGACGCCGCGCTTGTCGAAAGGATGGGGCGGCCGGTGCAAATCATTCCCGGCCGTGAGGCGAATGTGAAAATCACCACGGAAGACGACCTGCTTTGGTGCGAATACAGGCTGCGCCGCGGGAGCGGCGTTTTATGAGCGCCGCCGAATACGTCGGCAGCACATCCCTGCTGGCGGCCGCTTTGCTGACAGCGTTCGTCGGCCTCCGGCGCGGGCGGAAAGAAGCGGGCGGCGCTTTGCCGCTTCTGCTGTTTTATTTGTTTGTCTGCGCGGCGATTTACACTTATTTAAATTACCGCGTGGATCCCAACCCGAAGCGCGCCTTGTCCTGGTATTACTGCACGCTGTCCCTCAAATCTTTCGCCATGGTATTTCTGATGATCTTCGCGCTGACCTACACCAATCCCTTTTTCAAACCGCGTCTTCACTTTATCACCGCTCTGCTGATTATTCCTCTGATCACTTTGATTCTCTGCCTGCATGGGCAAAACCAGAATCTTCTGTTCAAAATGCTAGAGATTCCGCAGATTTATCCGAACAAATCTCTGTCCGCCGTCAGAGGCGTCTGGTTTTACATCAACACCTTTTACGGATACGCCTGTCTGGCGGCGCTGCTGTTTTTGTTTTACATCCACTATAAACGCTCCTCCGTGATTTATAAATGGCAGTCCAGTATATTTATGCTCGGCGCCAGCCTGTTCGCACTGCTCGATTTGGAGAGCGTGTTTTTTGGCGGGAGCGAGAGCGCCTCCATTCTTGGCCTCGTGGTGATGAGCGTTCTTCTGCATGTCGCCTATTTATATTTTAAAGCGTCAGATCTGGCCTTTATCGCCAACGAAGCGGTATTCGAAAAAATCTCCAGCATCGCGCTGGTCGTAGAAAACGACGGGAAAATCCTCTCCATGAACCACATGGCCCGCAAAACTTTTTCGTTTTTCGGCGGCAAAGCCGA
>JAITPB010000045.1 GCA_031289625.1 Clostridiales bacterium
AACCCCATTATCCGGGCGGAGATCCTGGAGGAAGGCGATTTTGTCGTGGACGAAAAAGCGAAGGCCGTTTCGCTCACACAGGAAGGCGTGAAGAAAGCGGAGCGCTATTTTGCCGTGCAAAATCTTTCCGATCCCGAAAACCTCGATCTCCAGCACCATATCAACAACGCCTTGAAAGCCAATTACAACATGCATCTGGACAAAGATTACGTAAAGCAGACCGATGAAATCATCATCGTGGACGAATTCACGGGCCGTCTCATGCATGGCCGCCGCTATTCCGACGGGCTGCATCAGGCCATTGAGGCCAAGGAAAACGTCAAAGTCAATCGCGAGAGTAAAACCCTCGCCACCATCACATTTCAAAATTTTTTCAACCGCTATGGCAAAAAAGCGGGCATGACCGGTACGGCGCTGACGGAAGAAGGCGAGTTCCGGCAAATTTACGGCATGGACGTGGTCTCCGTGCCAACCAACGAATCGGTTGTCCGCATGGATCACGCCGACATCGTCTATAAAACCGAGGCGGCGAAATTTCGCGCTGTGATGCGCGACATTGTGGCGTCCCATCAAAAAGGACAGCCCGTGCTGGTCGGCACCATTACGATTGACAAGTCCGAGCAGATCAGTCAGATGCTGAAAAGAGAAGGCGTCAAGCATCAAGTGCTAAACGCCAAATATCACGCTATGGAAGCAGAGATCATCGCCTTGGCCGGGCAAAAAGGCGCCGTCACGATCGCCACCAATATGGCTGGCCGCGGCACAGACATTAAACTGGAAGAAGGCGTGAACCCGCTGGGCGGCCTGAAGATCATCGGCACGGAACGCCATGAGTCACGGCGCATAGACAATCAGCTGCGCGGCCGTTCAGGCCGGCAAGGCGACCCTGGCGAGTCCAGGTTTTATATTTCATTGGAAGACGACCTGATGCGCCTGTTCGGATCGGATCGCGTCATGAAAATCGTGGATACGCTGGGCATGGAAGAAGACGACCCCATCGAGCACGGCATGTTGAGCAAGGCCATTGAAAACGCGCAAAAAAAAGTGGAAGGCAACAACTTCGGGATCCGGAAGCACTTGCTGGAATATGACCAGGTGATGAACGAACAGCGCGAAATCATTTACGATGAGCGCATGAAAGTTTTGGACGGTGCGGATTTGCGTGATAATGTCCTCAGTATGCTCAAATCTGTACTGGATCGTGCCGTAGATTTATACACGGCCGATCATGAACACGCGGACGAGTGGGATCTGATTGGCCTGAACGAAAATCTCATGCTGATCTACCATAAACCGATCGTGATTTTATCGCCGGAGGAAGACATCACCCGGGAAACGGTGAAAGAGAATTTGTACCAGGAAGCTTTAAAAATTTACGAGGAGCGTGAAATCAAAGCCACGCCGGATCGTATGCGCGAGATGGAGCGCAATATCCTGCTGCGCGTGATTGATTTAAAATGGATGGATCACATCGACGACATGGATCAAATGCGGCAGGGTATTTCGCTGCGGGCCTATGCCCAGCGGGATCCCCTGGTGGAATACAAATTTATCAGTTATGATATGTTTGAGGAACTGAGCGCCAATATTCAGCTGGACACAGTTCGAATTTTGTTCAACGTGCCGCTGGCCGCGCCGCAGGAACGGGAACAGGTTGCCAAAGAGACGTCGACCAACTTGGACGACAGCGCGGTCAAAGAGCCGGTGAAGAAAAAAAACGCTAAGATTGGACGAAACGATCTCTGCCCCTGCGGGAGCGGGCTCAAATACAAAATGTGCCACGGCAAGACGCCGGAACTGGCGAAGCAGCTCTCAACCGATACGCCCGCCGGGAAGCGGCAGGACAGCGCCAGCCCCGAAGCGCGGGATGAGTTTAAGGCTGTTTAATATTTTAAAAGAGAGAAGTGATAAGGATGTTGGTTTTGGAAGAATTATTGCAAGCGCTGGCCGCTTACAACAAAAAATTAGAGGAAATGGGGGCTTCACTTTGACGTTGCCGGCGCGAAGGCAAAGATAGCGGCTCTGCAAGAGCAATCGGCCAGCCCGGATATTTGGAACGACCAGGAAGCCATGCAGAAAATTCAGCGGGAGAGCAAGCAGCTCCAGGCCACAGTCGATCGCTTTGAAAAACTCCAGGCAAACTATGACGACGTGGTGACGCTGGCGCAGCTGGGCGTAGAGGAACAGGAAGAAAGCGTTGTGGCGGAGGCAGAAAAGCTGGCGGAGGATTTTACTGCGGCTTATGAGCGGATGCGAATCGAAACGCTCTTAAACGGAGAGTACGACCTGAACAACGCCATCGTGACGCTCCATTCCGGCGCGGGCGGCACGGAGTCCTGCGACTGGGCCAATATGCTGCTGCGCATGTACAGCCATTGGGCGGAAAAGAACCATTACGCGTTTGAGGTTTTGGATTATCTGCCGGGGGAAGAGGCGGGCGTCAAGTCCGTTACATTTCATGTGAGCGGCGATTACGCTTATGGCTACTTGAGATGCGAGAAAGGCGTACACCGCTTGGTGCGCATCTCTCCATTCGACGCGTCAGGCCGCCGCCACACATCTTTCGCGTCCTGTGACGTCATGCCGGAACTGGCGGACGACGTAAAAATGGAAATCGACCCGGACGACTTACGGATCGACACCTACCGCTCCAGCGGCGCGGGCGGTCAGCACGTCAATAAAACGGAATCCGCCATACGAATCACACATGTGCCCACCGGCATCGTGGTGCAATGCCAAAACGAGCGCAGCCAGTTTAAGAACCGCGACATGGCGATGAAGATGCTCATGGCCAAACTGAACGAAAACAAGCGGCAGGCAAAAATGGAAAAAATGCAGGGCATTCGCGGCGAGGTGAAGGACATCGCCTGGGGCAGCCAAATCCGATCCTATGTGTTTCATCCCTACAGCATGGCGAAAGATCATCGGACAAACGCGGAAAGCGGCAACATCCAAGCCGTTATGGACGGCAACATCGACATGTTCATGAACGCGTACCTGGTCTGGAGCAAGCAGGAATGCGCGCCGTAATCATTACGCCGGCGGACAGCGGGCGGCGTTTTGATAAATATCTGGCGCGGTATATGAACACCGCGCCTAAATCATTGATTTATAAATTACTCCGCAAAAAGCGCGTTAAGCTCAACGGCTGCCGCGCGGAAGGCGGCGAAATTCTGCGGGAGGGCGATGTGGTCAGCTTTTATTTGGCGGAGGAAACCATGTCCTGTTGTATGCGGGCCCGCGCGCTTCCAAAATCCGCCGGAGATATTGACGTGATTTACGAGGATGAATGGATTCTACTGATCAATAAACCTGTTGGCCTTCTCACGCACGGCGACGGAACAACGCGGGACACGCTGACGGATCGCGCACTCTATTATTTACACGCGAAAAAAGTTTTTGACGCTTCCAGCGCGTCCACGTTTACGCCCGCTGTCTGCAACCGCCTGGATCGAAACACCAGCGGCCTGGTGGTTTGCGGCAAGACGTTGGCGGCTGTTCAGGCCCTCAACCGGATGTTCGCGGAGGGCAAAGCGCGGAAGGATTATTTGGCGGCTGTAACGGGGATCGTGCGAAAAGGAGCGTTGCTGCGCGGCTTTTGGGAAAAAGACGGGACGGCGAATCAAGCCGCCGTCCGCCGGGAAGGCGCTGGCAAAGAAATTTTTACGGAGTACGCGCCGATTGGGTACGGAGAGGGATGCAGCCTCTTGCGGATACGTCTTCACACGGGGCGCTCTCATCAAATCCGCGCCCATATGCAATCCATCGGCCATGCCGTCCTGGGCGATCCAAAATACGGCGACCTCGCGCGCAACGCCTGGCTCTTTGAAAAATACGCCATTCCCTCACAGCTTCTGCACGCGGAAAGAATCTTTTTTATGGAACCCGGCGGCGTATTGGGCCGCTATTATCGGCGCGCCTGGGCCGCCCTTCTGCCAGATCCCTTTCAAACTTTTGTCAACACAGAAATACACACATGAGAGGATGCTCATCATAATGAAAGCCATTATTTTGGTCGCAGGTTACGCGACGCGCCTGTACCCCCTCACCCTGAACCTCCCGAAGGCGCTTCTGCCCATCGGGGGCAAACCCATTCTGGAAACTATCATAGAACATGTCGGCGCCGTCAGCGCGATTGACGGGATTTATGCGGTCAGCAACCATAAATTCGCCGGTCACTTCGAGAAATGGGCGGAGACGTCCCCCATCCCTGTCAAAGTGCTGGACGACGGCACCACCAGCGAGGAAAATCGAAGAGGCGCCATCGGGGATATCGCTTTTGTCATGGAACAGGAAAACCTGGACGACGACACGGTGATCATCGCCGGAGATAATTACTTTACGTTTTCTCTGCAAAACTATTATCAATATTTCCTGGACAAAAACAGCGACTGCGTATGCGTGCGGCAAATCGCGGATCGGGAAGAACTAAAACAGCTTGGCGTGGCCGTCCTGGACGCGGACGGGCGTCTCCTCCGCATGGTGGAAAAACCGGCGGATCCGCCTTCCGATTACGCGGTATTCGCGACGTATATGTATAAAAAGGAAACCATGCAAATGATCCATGCGTATTTGCGTGAAGGCAACAAGCCGGACGCGCCGGGGAATTTTGTTCAATGGCTTTGCCAGCGGAAACCTGTGTACGCCTTTCACATGGACGGCGACTGTTTTGACATTGGCACGCCAGCCGCGTATGAAGAGGTTCAGCAATGGGTGAAGAAGGCGTAATGCCGCTGGAACTCATCCGGAATTTCGCAAAACAAAAAAATTGTCTCTGGGGCGTCTGCCCGGCGCGTCCCATTCCGGGCCTGCGTGAACGTCTGCGCGCGCGCCTGGCGCGGCCGCCGTTTGTCCGCGCGGATTTAGACGAGAGGCTTTATCCCGATCGGCATTTGCCCGGCGCGCGCAGTATGATTGTCTTGGGTCTGCCCTACGCGCGCCAGAGCTTGGGCTTTCCCGCGGACGATCCCAGCGGGGCCATTACGGCGATGGCGGCTGGCGAGGATTATCACCGGGTTCTGCGCGGTATTTTGGGCGAATTGGCTGCGGCGCTGCGCGCGCGTTTGGATTTTCACG
>JAITPB010000051.1 GCA_031289625.1 Clostridiales bacterium
CTGTGTGGGCGCACCGGGGATCACGGAAGCGCAGGCACAAAAGCTGGACAACAAAGTCGCCACAACCAGCTATTCTTGGGAGAGGCAGCCCTTTGCCAGCTACGATTTGACCAATAACAACAGCGAAATCAAACGGCTGACGCAGCGCATCGCGGAAGTCACGCGCAACCGCGAGGTGGGCTTTGCGGGCTGGGAATTTGACGGCGGCCAAGCCGAGGCCAACACCGATGCTGACCGTTTGCAGTTATTTTTTGATGCAAAGCCGAGCGAAAGCCAACGCGCAGCGCTCAAGGCCAATGGCTTCCACTGGGCGCCGTCTGAGGGCGCGTGGCAGCGACAACTGAATTCTAACGCCATTTACGCGGCGGGGCGGCTTGACTTCTTAAAGCCCACAGATGGTAGGACGGTGCGGGAACATGTCAACGACATCGGTGAGCTTGTGAAGCCGGGATTTATCACGCAGAACTTTCCGGCTACGCTTGAAAAGAACGGTATGCGGCGAATACGGTTTCATGACCTCCGGCATAGCTGCGCCAGTCTGCTATACGCTAATGGAGTGAGCTTGAAAGAGATTCAAGAGTGGTTGGGTCACAGCGACATTGGAACGACCTCGAACATCTACACGCACTTGGATTTCAATTCAAAGATTGCCTCGGCAAACGCGATTATCGGCGTATACCCTACGGCAAACTAACTAAGGGTATACCTGTGCAGGAGGGACATTTTGGAGGGACATCGCTAAAAAACACAATGTCCCTCCAAATTTCGAGGGGTAAAGCGCGGGAATCAAAAAGCCCGCAAACGCAGTTATATCAAGCGTTTACGGGCTTTCGAGGTAATGGTGCCGGTGGTCGGGGTCGAACCGACACGGTGTCGCCACCACGGGATTTTGAGTCCCGCACGTCTGCCAATTCCATCACACCGGCATTTGTATTTTCAAGTCTTGCTCCCGTTTGACCGCTGACGAGAAATCGGGGGGACATTCGGGAGGGACATTAAAAATCTTTGAGGATATAAAGTTGTCAAAGTCCTTGCAAATCAAGGCTTTCGCCGGACGGGACATTCGGACACGCAGTACATTTTGAGTCCCGCACGTCTGCCAATTCCATCATTCCTTACGGTAATTACGCAAACTGAGGAGTGTCTTACCGCCCGTTTTGCCGGCTTGTCTGCAAGGACAAATTTGTGTACAACAAGCCATGAACTCCATTATAGCACAAAAACGGATGCTTGTCAATGAAAATCTAACAATACGCTGAGCAACAACGCTCCCGCCTGCATTGACAATTTTCGTCATATCGCCTTGCAAGTTGCTTGTGCGTTATTCTGTTTTCAAGGTACAGTGTAAGCATAGCACACTTTGTTGAAGGTGTCAAGCGGTCTTCAATGCACACTGTCAATCGTAGGGATCGTACTTTGAAAACAGGCTGTAATTACCAACATCAAGGCCTATACTTCTGCCTTCTTCACCGCTGGCGCATTTAAACCCTTTAATAGCATCCTCGTTTTTCACTATTTCACGTGAGTCGTAAACTCTTATATATTTCCCATCCGCTCCCTTCACAAACATGAACTCTGAAGACACGTACTTTGAAGGGATTCCCATGACATCACCCGTGTAAGATATTTCCTGATAGCTTGGTTCTCCAAAAATATTTATTATATCTTGTAACGTGCTTTCGTCATTTATACCGGAATAGGTAGTCCATTTTGGTTCGCCGTCATAGCCACCCGGTTGGATTTTAGTCAACCTTTTGCTTTTGCTGTCAAACAACAGTGCCATATCAGGGCAAAAATAGCATATAGGTTCTTCCTTGAAATTCTGTTCAACTTCATATTCATATTTTTTGCCGTCAATTATTTTGACAAATTCTTTCTCTGTCATGTCTAATTTCAACGTTAAATTTATTTCTTCAAATCTAACAAAGAAATCTTTATCAGACAAAAGCAACTCCGTTGCTGATTCCGGGACATTCGTTGGCGGTTCCGGATTATTCGCACAAGAACTCATAAAGCAAAGAAAAAGTGGCAAGAGAATGATTGCTGTAATAATCTTTTTCACGATAATCCCTCCTTTTAGTACTTCAAAATTTGATTTTTAACGAAAGTATAGTTGTATGAAAATGACACATTTGCATATGCGGAAGAGGTGAACTTGAATAAATAATCTTGACACATCTTTATTGAAGCCGCGGCGCGTGGATTCGCATAATATGAAAAATTTCGCGCATTCTGATCTGTTACTATACCATCGATTGTTTTCCATTCATTTGTTTTGAAATCGTATATATAATCTATTTTATCGCATTCAGGATGTTGCGGGGCAAAATGGGCAAACGAATCTTGAATTGCATGCATTGCCGTGCCAAGTATATAAAAGGCCTTTCTGACGTTATATTCAGCCTTTGCTCCGGTTAATTTTTTAGACTTGATCGCTTTTAGGAGTGCGTCAGCGTCTCTATAGCAAGCTTTAAGCCTTGAATTTAGCGCGGAATTTATTGAAGCAGCATTATTATATACTCCGTGCCAACCCTCCCAATGTGAATATTTTCGACCATATTTGTCGGCTTTGTTTCGGTAAATGTCGGGCGCGTCACTACCTGCTACCAAACCTCCACCCGCAATCATACCCAGTCCACTATATGGTGAATCGTATTTTATACCATATCGATTAAAAATAAGGCGCAAGTAATTTGAAGTTGGTCCTTGGCGAACCATGCTAGACACCATGCCTTGATGAATTTTTTTCGTCCAATATCCTGTTGGATCATAGCCATTAGCTGAATTATTCCCGCAATACTGATAAAGATTCGCCCCGTGCACACTATCTAAACTTAGTTGCGCAATGAACACATCATCGCCACTAATCCACCGCCCGAACTCCGCATTATAATACCGACTCTGGCAGTAATACAGCCCGGTTTCAACATCATAACAATACCCTCTGTACCTTATGGGATTAACACTTGACAAGCTCCCGCTTTCGCTTGTGATACTCCCCCAGGCGTCATAGCTATACTGCGCAACCACAGCCCCGCTCGCATTGACAACCTTTGTCACGTCGCCCTGTAGGTTTTTTAAGTAGAAAAAGCCTACACACTACGGGTCTACATCTTTCCACCAAAAATACAGGGAATTCCTGTCTTTATTAAAAACCAGCGTTACCGTCCAACCCAAATCAGCAGTCATCTCGTAGTCATAGTCGGGAGAATTATAAAGAATCATATCATCAGCACATATTGTATCTTTCAAGCTTAATTTTGGCAAAACTTCAAAATCTCCGCTCACAGGAGAAAAGAGATATTCACTAAGTATTTTTTGAATCTCGCGCTCTTCCAATGTAGCTGTGCCGTGAAATTTGTGTATTGCAAACAAGGGGTACAGATTCCATTTGCGTTCATATTCCCATTCACAGGAAGTGATACCTTTAATTTCCGGAAAAAGCCGTTGAACAGAAATTAACTCGCGACCAGATTCCCTTAATGTCCACGGTACACCAAAGAAATAGACACATGCAACTGTGACAACAATTAATAAGCTTATACCCATGATGACCATTTTATATATAGTTTTCATAGCGTCATACTCCCAAAGGTTTTTGTGTCGGTTCGGCGGGTGATTTTGCATATTTTCCTCGCTTCCATGTCATCGTTTTGGAAATTGAACCTTTTTGCCAATACTGCTTTGCTAGTCCGGCAGATTCTAGCTGCCCCAGTGTGTCATCTTTTATGCCATGGATAATGTCTTTCATTCCCTTGTTGAAATTATATTTGTCGCGCATATGAATAGTTATTGTCATATAATATGAATCAGAAGATGGCAGATATGTAACTTTTGCAGCCGCCCACAATCTATGCTGACCGATAGCATAGGTCCATTCTGTAGTTGCTGTGTAGTTAACTTTTGCCCACACACTCCCATAAATATAATAATAATTTTGACTATTAGTTCTTTGTTTTATAATTCGTTCTGCTTCAATTTGAGCTCTTCTTAGATAGGTGTTAACGGCATATTTTATCCATGCATCTGCATTATATGCATTTGAATAATTCACATTGCGATCTCGACCAGTATTGTCTAAATAACGCTCAAAGGCATCCAGACCAGTACCATACTTTAAAACAGATTTTTTTGATTTCCTCAATGCGGCTAGTGCAACTTTTATTGAACTTTTGAGCGCTTTGCTAGCAAAAGTTGCTTTTCGGGAATTCCAATCATAAAAATCTGTCTCAGGCCAATTGGGTTCCTTGGGATTACCCTCAACGAATTTTGCGTTGGTAAGCGTTGACGATAACGCTAAAAAGCCTTCTGGATCAACTTTATTTGTGCAATTGTTAACGCAATAGGTAAATAACGATGTTCCGCCTATTTCGCCAATCAGTAGTTGTGCAACACCTATGTCATCCGCACTAACCCACCGCCCAAACACCGCGTTATAGTACCTGCTTTGGCAGTAATAAAGCTGTGTTTCGGTGTCGTAATAGTAGCCGCGATAGCGAATAGGATTAATTTCCGCCATTGCCCCGCTTGCTGTGATGATCCCGCCCCAAGCATCGTAAGCATAGTTTGCCACAATCGTTCCGTTTGCGCCGACAAGTTTCGTCACGTCGCCCTGCAAATTCTTCACATAGAAGTACTGCACGCCATTGAGATTGAACCCAATCTCGCTGAAATGCATCACATCGTTGCCGCTTTTCCGCCCAATCAGTACGCCGTCAACCCAAGTGTATTCATGGCTGCGGGTGAGCGCCCCGCCTGCGTCATAGAGCCTGCGGCTTGTGCGCAAACCGTCGGCATCATAGGTGTATGTTTCGCAGGAATTGTCCGCATGTGTGACACGCGCCAGCTGCCGCCCCGACCACTCAAGCCCCAGCACCTCGCCTGCGGCATTGACAGTTTTGTCCGGATTCCCCAACCCATCTATGGTATATTAACATTGTTGAACTTTGTCAACTGGTCTTTCCACACATTTGTGTATTCAAGGGTATTATTGCCTTTTGTTACAATATTTCCTCCCATATCGTACATAAAATTGGTGGTATTGCCGTTTACAGATTGCGCTTTTTATACAGCATCACCGAAAGACTATAAGAAATATACAGCAGCCCAAGCCCTATCAGCACAAATGCACCTCCGACTTTAAGCGAATGGTCACTCCAATAAGCAATCCAAGCGATGACTTTCATAACCAATTCTTCGTTGGACATTACAAGCCCCAATCCGCTGAACAGCAATGCGATAAGGATTACCGGCAGATAAAAACCCCACATTTTACCTTTTGCGTAGCCCAAAGCAAAAAGCGTCGGATACATACACAAATTGATGAACCCGCAAAGCGCAAAACTGAAAGAGCAGAGCAACCAAAGCGTTGCCGGTGACATTGACATAACAATTTCGCCGAATGCAAGCTGTGGCATTGCAATCACAATGACGCCCCCGCTTACTGCCATTGCCAGAATGACGAAGAACAACAAAAAAGCATATCTGCCGCGCACAATGTCACGCCGTGTAACCGGGAGGGTGAGAAACAAGCTGTCCAGTTTGCCTTTTTCCTCAACCTCAAAGGAGTTGACCGAAAAAGCCAGCGCCATATATACCGATATAGGAAGCACGACAAGAGACATTCCCGACAAGGCGAAAATTGCAATAATTGCCGTCATAATAAGCAAGCGCCAATGGTGAGATTTTATAGCCAGCCAGTCGGCTTTTATCATTTTCAGTGTAGTCATTGCACTTTTCCCCTCTCAAAATAAACAACAATATCATCAAGTGACGGCCGCTCGGTGAGCGTTCCGCTTGGCAGTCCGCCGATTTTATCAAGCGGCATAAGCGTGTCATACCTGTTCCCGCGCACAAGGCAATATTTATCACGAAGCGCGTCTTTCTCTTCATCAAATATAATTTTTCCGCCGGAGATAAATATAACCCTATCGGCTATTTTCTCTAAATCGCTTGTTATGTGCGTTGAGAAGAAAATTGTGCGGCTTTCCTCAAGCATATATTCGCGCATAAGGTCAAGAATTTCTTCTCTGACAACCGGGTCAAGCCCGCCTGTCGGCTCGTCCAAAAGCAGCAGCTTAGCATCGTGGGCCAGTGCCGCCGAAAGACCAAGCTTCATTTTCATACCGCGAGAAAATGTTTTGAACCTCTGACGTTTTGGCAGTCCAAAGGTGTCTAAATATTTCTCCCAAAGCTCGGTGCTCCAAGCACGATAAAAAGGTTTCAGCATTTTTTCGACTTCAAGTGCCGTCCAGTCTTCTTGAAAATATGGCCGGTCAAGCAGTACGCCTATTTCTTCCTTCACGGACACGTCCGTATAAGGCTTTCCGAGGATTGCCGCTTCTCCGGAATCGGGAATAGTCATGCCGAGCAGGGCTTTCATCGTGGTCGTCTTGCCTGCGCCGTTGCGCCCAATGAAGCCGCAAACAAGTCCCTGCGGCACAGAAAAGCTGACATCAAGCTTGAATTCGTTATAGCTTTTTTGAAGCCCTTTTACTTCAATCGCGTTTCTATTGCTCATGATATAGTTCCTCCAATTTATTGATTAAATCGGCAAGCGGCAGTCCCATCGCCTTTGATTTATTGGCTGCGTTTGATAAGCTGTCATCAATTTCGATTACATACTGCCGACGAACAATTTCTTCCGGCAGAGCATTCACGAAGCACCCGCGCCCTTGAACGGTAGTAATCAGTCCCTCGTTCTCCAAGTCGCCGTAAGCGCGTGTTGTTGTGATGATGCTGACCTTCAAATCACGCGCAAGCCCGCGCATTGACGGGAGCATTTCGCCGGCTTGCAGCTCTCCTGATAGGATGCTCGCTTTTATCTGCGTTTTAATTTGCTCATACGCCGGGACTTCTAATTGCAGCGATACAATTAAGTTCAAGCCATCACCTCCTGCTTATTAAACGCATACTGTTAATGTTCAATATATACAGCATAGCATAAAAGAAACTAATTGTCAAGAGCTCCGGGAGACTTTTTCTCACCGGCTCTGTTATCCTCTCACATACAGCCGATATGCACACGGGCAGTAATCACGCCGCGCTATGCAAATTTTACGGCTTTTTGCGAAAAAACGCTATTTTTCCATATGAGAAATACCCCCCCACAATATGATGTATAATACCCCTATTATTAAGCAACAGGAGAAACGCTCATGGGAATTTCAGGACTTTTGCAGAAAATCACGGCCTTGCCGTTGGCGGCTAAGGTCATTTCGCTGATTGCCGCCGCAGTTGTTTTGGGAACTGCCACTGCGGCGATTATGCTTTCCGGCGGCGGAAACAATGAGCCGACGGACAGCGGCGGCGTGCTCCCTTCGGAATACACAAGCGAGCTGACTGCCTTGGCGCACACATCGGAGGCAACGGCGGTTAGCTCTGTGCCGGAGAGCTCTGCGGCGGTTAGCTCTGTGCTCAATAGCTCTGTGACGCCCAGCAGATCTGCGGTGCAAAGCTCGTCAACGGCTGCGCCAACCAAGGCGGCGGTAAAGCCAACGGCTGCGCCTACGGTTGCACCGAAAGCGTCCGCAACAGCCGCGCCAGAGCAAACCGAACCCGCGTTCATGAAAGACATTGGCAAAACGCTTGCCGTGCTGAGAAAAGAGCACCCAAAGGGAGTTTATTCATTCGCCGGTGAGATAAATGCTATGGCCGAATGCTTTGGTGAAAACTCCGCAAAATATTCATATTATTTTCTTTCTCGTCAATCACCGCCAAGTTTAGAAGAAATGGCAGTTAAATATGGCGATAAATTGAAATGCGCCGGATTTGTAACAACGGTGGGCGTTCTGTTTCCTCAAACCACTGATGGAATGACGCTTGAAGATTTTTTCGCTAAGTTGAATGTGTCGGAATATGAATATGGTACCTACGGTCCTGTCACGGGTTGGATTACTTTCAATTACAATGGGAGGTCAGTTAAATTAGGCACCTTTGAAAGTGAGGATCGCTATACAAATTATAAACCAACAACAAAAATGAAAAGCAGTTATCCTGTTATTATTTGTGAGGATAGCCTTGTAAGCGCAAATCAAAAAATTCATAGTGGAAGCTAACTAAAATATTGTTTGGTGAAAATTCCAAATCTCACCAACGCACAAAGCCCCCGGCAAAACCTCTGCCGGGGGCTTTTTTGTGTTCACGCGCGGCGCTAAATCCCGCCGCCCTCCTCAAAGCTGGCTTCAAGCTGCTGCTGCAATTTGCGGATTTGCACCTCCATGCGGCAAAGCTCCTGCGCCACAGGGTCGGGCGTGTGCCGCTGGTCAAAGGGGTCGTCGGTGCGGCGGCCGTCAATGCGCACAATGCGGGCCGGTACGCCCACTGCCGTTGCGTTCTCGGGCACATCGTCCAGCACAACCGCGCCTGCGGCAATCTTTGCGCCCTCACCAACGGTGAAGTTGCCCAACAGCTTTGCGCCGGAGCCGATAAACACGCCGTTGCCGATTGTGGGGTGGCGTTTGCCTGATTGCTTGCCTGTGCCGCCCAGGGTCACGCCTTGGTAGAGCGTAACGTCATCGCCGACAATGGCGGTTTCGCCGATAACAACGCCCGTGCCGTGGTCAATAAAGACGCGCCGCCCAATCTGTGCGCCCGGATGGATTTCTATCCCCGTGCGCCGCACAATGCGCTGACTCAGCCAACGCGCAGCAAATTTTGCTCCGTGCCGATGCAGCCAATTTGTGGCGCGGTGCCCCCAAATTGCGTGCAGACCGGGATAGAGCAGAAGTATCTCGATAACGCTCGCCGCGGCAGGGTCGCGGGACTGGACGGCGGCAATGTCTTCATGGATTCGTCGGAACATATGACCTCGCTCGTTTGTTGGTGTTTCTATATTATACTCCGCTTGCGCGGAGTTTGCAACGAGGAGCTGCATGGAGGCGCGGTTAACTGCGTTCATTGCAAAAAATCGGCAATACCCCGTGCGGCTTGCGTTTGGCAATACAGCAACATAACTTAAAATAAAGATATATTACAATACGTAACCGTCATGCAAAAACCAGTTTTGAATGTCACTTTTAGTAAACAAATCTATAGCTGCAACGATAGCGTCATCCAAC
>JAITPB010000085.1 GCA_031289625.1 Clostridiales bacterium
TAAATGTCTTTAAGCACATTTCTTCCAAAGGGGCCCTGGCCGTTGGTCCGCCCGGACTATTGTCCGTACGTTTGTCGGGACAATCGTCCGCGTCCGGATCTTTTTCTTTTTGATCCACGCTGATAATCGGATCGTTAATGTTAAAATAAAAGACGCCGCCAGGCAGCAGTTTGACTTCCAAATTGTCTCCGAAAAATGCCCGGCTGTTTTGAAGCAGCGCGTTTAAATACAGCAGAAGCTGCAATTGCGTGCCAAAACAGACGTTGTCGAGATCAAATTTTGCATTCCCTGATTTATAGTCAATGATCTTCACATACCGTCTGCCTTCGCTGTCCATGATGTCCACGCGATCCATCCGGCCATTCAAGACCATTTTGCGATCTCCGTTGAGCCGGAAGTCTATTCCCGTTAAGACGCTGCGCGAAAACGCCATCTCCGCGCCCAACGGCTCAAACTGCCCTCTCTTAATATGTTCCGCCAGCGCCCACACCGAACATTTGCAGATACGCCGTATTCGGAGCAGCATGTATTTGTACCGCGCCGAACTGAAAAACACGCCCGCGCCCGGCGCCGCGCTCAATTCGTCTACACAGGCGTCCACGATCTCGTCCATTTCTCTGCGTTGCAGTTCCCGCCACGGCTTTTGGGCTTCCGCCAGGCGCTCGGCGAAGCGCTGCAGTACACTGTGAAATAGATTCCCCGTGTCCGCCGCGTTTGCGCCATAAATTTTCCGTTCCCCGGCCAAAAGATTGTACCGCAGGAAATATGCGAAGGGGCATTCGACATATCGTTCCAGTTTCGACGCGCTGACGGCAAGCTCGCGGCCATACAGCTTTCGGATCGATTTTTCGCTCAGCTCCAGCGATGCGCCGTTCACGCGGATAAAACGCTCTATCTTATCCAGCATGGCGGCGGAGGCGGGGTCTTCTCGCAAAACAGCGTAAATGTCTTTTTGAACCGGCGTCAGCGTCTCGCCCGCGGCGTATTTTTTCAGCAGCGGACCCATCCGGCTCAACATGGGCCGGGCGGATACAATTTCCTCTTCCTGAAATATTTCCGGAACCAGCCGCGGGAACATCCTGGCCAGCTCTGCCGTCAGGGGAGAGGGCCGCAGCGTTTTTCCCCTGTCGCTTACGCAGTACGAGAGGATCAATGCGCGCGTTGGTTTGGAGATTCCGCTGTATACGAGAAACCGCTCCTCTCCCGCTTTGCGTTTTCCGTCCGGCCCCAATTCAAGGCCTTGCCGCAGCAAAAAATCCCTCTCTTCATCTGTCAAAAATGAATTTTCCGTCACAATCCTGGGCAGCAATCCCTCGTTGACGCCGACGACAATCAGAGCCTGGACGTCCGGCAGCCTGGAACGCGTCAAATCCCCCACCAGGACTTGATCCAGAGACGGCGGTATCATGCCCATGTCCATGGATTGCAGACCGGCGTCCAGAATTTTGCCGAACTCGGCGGCATTGACTTTTTCGCTGTCTAAAATTTCCACCAGTTTATCAAACACCGCGGATATTTTGCCCCAAATCTGTCCGTGCTGGCGCGCCGTTTCGTTTTCACCGGCCTCGCTTCTTTCCCGTATCCATCGCTCCAGCGTTTCTGTCACGCGAAGGCTCTCCAGCATATCGTAAATTCGTGCGGAAAAATCATGGACGCTCTCTTTTTTATCCGAGATGCCCCGCGTAAAAGGCGCCAGAGCTTTCCGCGCCAGCTCTTTGACGGCGAAAGCCTCTTCCCGGTTTTTTCCATACGTCCATTCTTTCAGATGCCACTGACGCCCTTTCACGCCGTACATCAGCGCGTAATTTTCCAGCGTGTCTACCTGATCCCGGGGTATGCCGGTCATATCCGTTTTCAAAAACCGGAAAACACTCTCATAGGACCAATGCCGCGCGGCCACGTCCAGTGCGGCGCGGATCAGTTCCGTCAGCGGGTGCGCCATAATGTCCGTCTTCACGTCGATGAACAAGGGTATGGCGTATTGCCTGAAAACGCGTTTCAATGTCTTTTCATAGCCCGGTATGTCGCCCGTGAGGACGGCGATGTCACGATAGCGCGCGCCGCCGCGCGTCAGCCGTTCGATAGCGCACGCGGCGGCTTTCACTTCCGCTTCCCGATCCGCCGCGGCTGTCAGCCGGATCTTTTGCGTCTCGTGCGGATAAACCGCCGGTTCGCAGCCAGGGTAATGACGCAGGAAAAAATCCATCTCGGAAAATTCGGCGCTCCGGCGTAAAAAGATGGGTTTTTCTATCGCGGCGTGACACTCTATGGCCATGGCTGTCATTTGATTGAGGGTATTTTTGGCCTCATAAAAAAAATCCGCACTGGAGAGGCCGGGGAAAGAAATGGCTTCTTCCTCCACAGCCGCCGTCACCGCCACATAGCGCGCTTTTTGCAAAATCCGCGTCAGTACGCTTCTCTCCTGTTTGGTAAAGCCGTGAAAACCGTCAATCCAAACAAAAGCGCCGTCCAATTCCGTGGAGGCGCTGATTTTATCCGGCAGGAGATCCAATGTTTCGTCCAGCGAAAAATATCTGTCTTGCATCTCGCGGACATAAGTTTCAAAAATACGCGTGAGATCTTGCAGCTTACAGCGGATGAATTCCGCGTCCGCGTGCTCGGCAATCCGGCGCAGATCGTCGGCCGTCACTTCATATTGAAAAAATTCGGTAACGGTTCTGGACAGCCCCTCAATAAAGCCGGGCTTATCCCCCGCTTTTCCGTAAAAAGACAGATCGCCGCGCAAATCTAAGACAATCTTACGCAGAAGCATACTTTTACCAGCGCCGTCCAAAAACGCGCCGGAGGCGGCGCCCATTTTCGCGAAGAGATGAAACGCCAGCCGCTGGAAACTCAGCGCTTGGACTTTGCTCATGGCGGAAGCGGGCAGGAGGCCGATCAGTTTCTGCTCCGATTGCAGCGTGGCTTGCTCGGGCACAAGATAGTACAGGCGGCCCGGCTCTGGTTCATTATTTTTGCGCAGAATTTCCTGGAGGCACCATGTGGTCTTGCCCGCGCCGGGCAGCCCAAGAATAAATTGCAGGCTCATGTTTTTTCAGCTCCGCTTTTGGTGTTGTGAAGCAATCGATTATCGGATCGCTTTCTTGAGCATAGGCAGAATTACCGCCGCGAACGCGCCGCCGATGAGCGCGGTGAAAAGCTGCGGCGTGGAAAACATGGCGGACACGGCGGCGGCCTGCGGCTCCGGCAGGGCGGTGAACAGCGGCAAGGCGATCCGCGTCACGCCGATGTACAATACGATAAACTTTGCGAACGCCGCCAAAATCAGCGCGCAGGGATACGCCATTTCTTTTTCCCGCAGCCATTTAAAATGGCCGATCAGGCTCCAGAAGACGGCCAGGACAATATTGCCCAGCATAATGAAAGGAATCAGCGTCCACAGCGGGCCAATGCCGATAATCTTCGCGAAGACGGGCGACACGCCCGCGACAATGACGCCAGAACCCAGGCCGCATGTCATCGTAGCAATGATCAGGATCAAATTGACCGCCGATCCGGTGATGAATTGATTGCCAAGCGGCACCGTAAGCGCCTGTGCGGCAATCAGCAGGGCGATGAAAAGAGCCGTCCTGGTAATCCATAAAATTTTAGTTTTCATAAAAAAATCTGACCTCCTTGTTCAATCTTTTTTTTGGATGATTTTTTTTTGCGGTCTTGTTTTTTCATATTTCCCCCGAGAGGGTAATAGACTATAGAGAATCTCAAAAACTTATTTCTGTAGAATGAAGGAGGCGCCTTGCGAATGGGCGGAACCAAAATTGTTGTACTGCAGCTGAAGGATGTTATTAAAACCATCGTCTTTGCCATCCTGGGATTGGCCGTACTCCTGCTTCTCATTTATTTATTTGTTCCGCGGACCGAACCGGAGCCGGCCTCCAGCGCGCTCTATGTCCCAGGGGTTTATACCTCGCAAATCACCTTACATAACAGCCCGGTGGACGTAAGCGTCGTCGTGTCCGAAGAGAAAATCCTCGCCGTCACCATGAGCAGCCTGGCGGAGGCGGAAGAAGTCTTCTATCCGCTGGTCAAGCCAGTCATGGAAACTCTATCCAAAGAAATCGTGGAATATCAGACCACTAGGCTCACGCCGTCCGCGGACTATCCCATCACAGGGCAAATCTTGCTGGACGCCGTACAGATAGCGCTGAACAAAGCGAAAGCGGAATCTGCTTATCAGATTACAAACGCCAGCACTTGGTAAGCGTCAACTGCGTCGATAATAACCTGCCGTGCAACAGGTTATTACGGCGCGTTTTTTTTATGTACAGCGAGCGAATAGATTGTTTCACGCGGCAAGCCGCTATATTTGATAACTGTTTCGACCGGCAGACCACCTTGAAGCATCAGCTTGGCATTTTTTGTTTTTGCCGCCTCTGCTTCTACCTTCGCCGCCTCTGCTTCAGCTTGCGCCGCCTCTGTCATCTCAGCTTTTGCATATATTATTTCCTGCATGAAATCCGGTAGAATGCCTTGTTTTTCATAAAGCCGTTTAAGAGCATCCGAAAAAGTTTTATAAAATAAACTATCTTCAATGCTGGTTTGGGTCATAGCATTCATCCCTTTCGCGCAGGAGACCCTCACTTCTAAGCGCAGCGAAAGTGGGGGAGGAATGCGCGTATTCTGCGCGACTGCGCTTGGTTCGAGCTTGCGCGTTGCGCTGGGTTTAGCGTGCGCAAATGCGCTGGTCTTTTCTTACGCGATAGCGTTGGTTCTTTTTAAGCGCAAAGCGCTGGTTTATACCCTGCGAAGCACCCCACTTTATCAGAGTGGTAAAGTGGGGAATCGACGCACAGGTCTTAGCGCGTTAGCGCAATGCCGCCTTTCGGCGGTTGGATGCCCTTCGCCAATGTTGTAAAGGCTTGTCATGCTGGCAGCACCGTTCCTACCCATCAGAACTTTTAACCACCAACGATAGTGCCGCGGATTAGAGCAGACGTCCACGGGTATCATGACCTTAACAACGTAGCCTTTTTTCAAGGCTT
>JAITPB010000101.1 GCA_031289625.1 Clostridiales bacterium
AAAATATTTCATCATTTTCTCTGTGATGTCGTAATCGGATATAACGCCTTCCCGAAGGGGTCTGATGGCCACGATGTTGCCCGGCGTCCGTCCAATCATGCTGCGGGCGTCCGCGCCGACCGCGAGGATGGAATTAGAATTTTTGTCAATGGCAACTACGGAAGGTTCTTGCAAAACGATGCCTTCGCCCTTTATATAAACCAGGATGGTGGCTGTCCCCAAATCGATGCCGATGTCAGTACCCATTTTTGATCAGTCTCCTTTTTCTCTCTATCGGCCCATGTCGGAAAGATTAAAAAAAACAATCGAAAAAAATCGAATCTTTTCTTTTAACTATTATAACCAATGATTCAAAATTGTAAATACTCTAGCGCTTCGGTAAAAAAATATTTACAGCTTCGCGGTCATCCATATGCCGCAGACAAAACCGATCATCGCGCCCACGGCGGACAGACGGCCCCGCCACAGATCATGCGATTCCGGCAGAATTTCACCGCAGGTAATATACAGCATGACGCCGCCGGAAAACCCCAGGCAGGCGTTGACAAACTGGCTGGATAAATCACAGAGCCATCCGCCCGCGAAAGCCCCCAGACCCATGGGCAGCGCCAGCAAAAACGGCAGCAGTAAAATTTTCGCCGTGGAAACGCCCGCTTGCCGCATGGGCAGCGTCACCGCCAAGGATTCGGGCAGACAGTGTATGCCGATCATCAAGGCCAGAGAGAGCCCGGCGGGCGTGGACGCGCGCAGAACAGCGCCCAGAGCCAGCCCTTCCGGAAGGTGATGCACGGAAAGGCCGAGTGCAAGCAAAAGGCTTGCCTTGCGCCAGTGACTCAGTTGGTTCATCCGGCCCTCCATCCAGGCGGACAGCGCGACGCCCGCCAGAACCGCCGCGATACCATAATAGAGGTTCCCTTGCGCCAAAGGCGCCGGCAGTATTTCAAAACAGACAAAGGCAATCAGCAGGCCCGCCGTAAACCCCATCAAACATCCTTGCAGCCGGTTGCTCTGCTCCTTCGCGGCGGCCGTAGACAGACATCCCAAAAAATGTCCTGCCCACGCCGCTACGTACCCCACAAATCCAATCCAGGCGTAAAGCGGCATTGTTGTCTCCTCCAAGCCATTACATTTGTAACAATATATACAAATCTTTGGGCAAAAATTCACGATATCCCCTCTTGACAATCGAATTGAAGGGTGATATTCTTTTCTGAAATAAAACCAACTAAGTCGGTAAAGATTCAAAAGTGGAGGCGCCGCTATGAAAATTTCCACAAAAGGACGGTATGGGCTGCGAGCGCTCATTGATATAGCGGCTCATGAAGATGAAAAATGCGTCACTCTGGGCAGTATTGCGGCGCGCCAGGGCATTTCCGTCAATTACCTGGAGCAGTTGATTGCCCTCCTGAAAAAAGCGGGCTTGGTCAAAAGCGTCCGCGGCCCGCAAGGGGGATACAGTTTAGACAAACCCGCCGGGGATATTTCAGTGGCGTACATCCTGCGCATTTTGGAGGGGCCCTTTTATCCGGCGGACTGTTTATCCAGCAGCGGTGAAAAAAATACCTGCGGGACTGCAAGCTGTGAGAACTGCGTAACGAAACCGGTATGGGAAAAACTCTACAACAGCGTCAACAACGCGCTGGAAGCATTCACGCTGTCCGATTTGGCCGAAGATTACCGGCAGGCGGCGGAGGACGTCATAAAGGAGACTTGAGCATGGATAAAATCTATTTTGATCACGCGGCGACGACGCCGATCCGTCCGGAAGTGCTGGAAGCCATGATGCCATTTTTAGGAGATTCTTTTGGAAATCCTTCCAGCATTTATGAGATTGCGCGTACCAGCAAAAAAGCGATTGAAAAAGCGCGGGATCAGACAGCGGCCGCGCTCGGCGCGGATCCCTCTGAGATTTATTTTACCGGCAGCGGCACCGAGGCGGACAACTGGGCCATCCGCGGCGCGGCAGAGCTTCGATCCGGCAAAGGCAATCATATCATTACCACCGCCATAGAGCACCACGCGGTGCTGCACACATGCCAATATTTAGAGAAAAAGGGATTTGAAGTTACGTATCTGCCCGTAGACGAAGAGGGAATCATCTGCTTAGAGGATTTGGAAAAAGCCATACGGCCTTCCACCATTCTGATCACCGTGATGACCGCCAACAATGAAATCGGCGCGCTGCAGCCGATCGAAGAGATCAGCGCCATCGCCAGTTCGCGCCGGATTCTCTTTCACACCGACGCCGTACAGGCTGTGGGTCACATTCCTATCAACGTCAAACAGCCGGGTATCGATCTGCTTTCCCTTTCCGCGCACAAGCTCTACGGCCCCAAAGGCGTGGGCGCGTTGTATATGCGAAAAGGCGTTGCTTTAAAATCGTTTATTCACGGAGGCGGGCAGGAGCGCAACCGCCGCGCAGGTACGGAAAACGTAGCCGGCGTGGTGGCTCTGGGCAAAGCGATCGAACTCTGCGTATCGGAAATCGAAGGGGAAGCGGCCAGGCTCACGGCGATCCGGAACCAGATCATTGACGGCGCTCTATCGGCGGTTCCGCATACGCGCCTGAACGGATCGCGGGATAAACGCCTCCACAACAATGTAAACATTTCCTTTGACTTTATTGAGGGAGAGTCGCTTTTGCTGCTGCTGGATATGAAAGGAATTTTCGCGTCCAGCGGATCGGCGTGCACGTCCGGGTCTTTGGATCCCTCACATGTGCTGCTGGCGATAGGCCTGCCGCACGAAAAAGCGCATGGATCCCTGCGCATCACCTTGGGCCGTTCCAACACGAGCGAACAGGCCGCGTATTTTTTGGGGGAATTGCCAGCCATTGTGCAGCGGCTGCGGGATATGTCTCCGCTGTATGAGGATTTTATTAAAAAGAATAGGAGTTGAGCGCCATGCTGTACAGCGAAAAAGTGATGGATCATTTTATGAACCCGCGCAACGTAGGCGAGATAGAGGACCCCGACGGCGTGGGAACCGTAGGCAATATCAAATGCGGTGATATCATGAAAGTTTATTTGAAAATTACGGATAACGGCGTTGTGGAAGACGCTAAATTCAAGACATTCGGCTGCGGCGCGGCTGTGGCGACGTCCAGCATGGCCACGGAAATGATCAAAGGGAAGACAGTCGGCGACGCCCTGCAGATCACCAATAAAGCGGTCATGGAAGCGCTGGACGGCCTGCCGCCCATAAAAGTGCACTGCTCCTGCTTGGCGGAGGAAGCGCTCCACGCCGCGCTCTGGGATTACGCGCAGAAAAACCACATCGTCATTGAAGGCTTGCGCGAGCCGGTCAATGACGTCAGCGAGCATGAGGAACTTTACGCGCATTGATGCGATGTCAAAAAAAAAAGTGGTAGTGGGCATGTCAGGCGGCGTTGATAGTTCAGTGGCCGCCTGGCTTCTTTTAGAGCAAGGCTATGAAGTCGTCGGCGTCACCATGCAAGTCTGGCCGGACGTCCGTCCGGACGTCCGGCCGGATGAATATCCGGATGATCAGCCGGACGGCGGGTGCTGCGGGCTGTCCGCCGTCGAGGACGCCAGACGGGTGGCGGATTGCCTGGGCATACCCTATTATGTATTGAATTTCAAACGTGTTTTCCAGCGCTATGTGATAGAAGATTTTATTCGCGCGTATACGCGGGGCCTTACCCCGAACCCATGCATCGCCTGTAACCGTTACGTTAAGTGGGAATCCCTTTTGAACAAAGCCATGCAGCTGGGCGCGGACTACATCGCCACCGGCCATTACGCGCGCGTCGTCCGGCATCCGCGGACCAACCGCCTCTGCTTGCGCGTCTCGGCCACACAGGAAAAAGATCAGACTTACGCCCTCTATTCTTTGACGCAGGAGCAGCTTGCCAGAACGCTGACGCCGGCGGGCGATTATACGAAAACAGAAATCCGTGCGCTGGCGGAACGGCTTGAGCTGCCGGTCGCGCATAAGCCGGACAGCCAGGAAATTTGTTTTGTCCCGGATGGGGATTATGCCGCGTTTATCCGGGACAATACGGACGCCCCTATGGAGCCGGGCGATTTTCTCAGTGCGGACGGTCAGGTATTGGGCAGGCATAAAGGTTTGATTCATTATACGGTGGGGCAGAGGAAGGGGCTGGGTTCTTTCGGGAAGCGCATGTATGTGAAACGGCTGGATCGGGATCGCAACGCGGTGGTGCTGGCGGAGGAAAATCAGATTTTTGAGCGGGAACTGCTGGCGGGAGATGTCCGCTGGATGGCTTTTGAGCCTTTTGCGGGAGAAGAAGCGCTTTTGGGTAAGATCCGGTACGGCTCTCAAGCGGCGGACTGTCAGATCCGCCTGGAAGGGACAAATATCCGCTGCCGTTTCAGGACGGCGCAAAGGGCCGTAACCCCGGGACAGGCAGCGGTGTTTTATGATGGGGAATATCTGGCGTGCGGCGGAACCATTCTGCCTACCGATGCAGGTATAAAACCGTCATGAGCGTCAGACAGCCCACCAGCAGGATAATGTTTAAAAAGACGTTAAAGCGCCGGCGTTTGGGCCGTCTGGCCTGAGCGCCTTTCAGCGCGTTTAAATCCGCCGACACGGCTTGCGCGGCGTTTGTTCTGGATCCGCGGACTTTATGAGCCAAATATTGATTGATCACTTTTTCCGCTTCCAGGACAAAATCCATAGGCATTTTGCAGTCGGGTATATTTTTTTTGACGATAAAAATCGCCTGTTCATACCACTCGGAGCTGTCTCCATTGATTAAAATAACCCTGTTGGGTTCCACTGGGTTCGTTCACCTCCAAAAAACGTATAAGAAAATCTTGTTTGAATCATTTACATTTTTTGGTTATTTTAAACCTATTATTTTTCCCAGACCCGAGCCGCGAGTACGGTCATGTCGTCCTGCACAAAGCCTTCGGAAAGACGCTGGGCTTCAAACAATATGTAGTCGGCGATATCCTGCGGGTTGACGAACCGGCACTCGCGCAGGGCGTTCGCGATCCAGTCCTCTTTATCCCCATATGTCTCCGTGATGTCCAGCAGGCCGTCCGTCACCATCAGAATGATGTCGTTGGAATTGAGTCTTTTGCGTGAAATTTCCATGTCCACGTCTTTTAACATGCCGATGGGCAAGGACGTGGAGCGTATCACAAACACTTTGCCGTCCCGCAGAAGAAACGTCGCGGCGGCGCCGATTTTGATAAATTCAGCCTCGCCTCTATACAAATCCATCGAGCAGATATCCAGCGTCGCGAACGATTCCTCTCCGTTTCGGAGTACCAGGACGGAATTGATGATCTTGAGCGCAAGCGTCTTATCAAACCCAGACTCAATAAAACTTTCCAGCAAATCCACGGTCGCCGCGCTTTCCTCCCGCGCTTTGCGCCCAGCGCCCATACCGTCGGACAGCGCCAGAAGGCATTCCCCATTTTTCAGTTCCATGAACGAATAGCTGTCGCCGGATTCCCCTTTCCGGCCTTTGGCCAGGCGCGCCACGCCGCAGGACACGCGCAGCTTTTTCTCCTCCAGGAATTTGGTCACATACCTCTCGCCTTTTTCTTCCTCGTCGAGCTGCATCCTGCGCTGGAGCGCACCGTTTAGCGCGCGCAAAACGGTGCGGTTCCAGCGTCTTTTGTCATAATAAAACTTGTGGCTGATGCTGACTTCGTATTTGCCTTCCTTATTTTCCAAAACGATTACGCGATCTACCTCAATTTTGTTTTTGCTGAGCGCCGTCAGAACTTTTTCTTCCAGATCCTCTTTAAAACGCATGGACGCTTCCATATCTTCCGCCAGGCTTTTTACAATGCCGGCGACACTGACCAATTGCTGGCTCACCAAATCTCTGCTTTCGGCGATGTTCTTTTTCCAATTCAAGTTGGTTTTATAGATTTCAAACAGCCGGTTGATGTTCTCTATGAACTTATCCGTCTCAACGCATTGGTTCAAAAATTCTTCCGGAACGTCCTCCATCTCCAGCCAGCCTTTTTTTTCACATTGATCCAAAATGCCGTAGACATATTGATATGTAGCGTAAAAATTATCTTCCCAGCAATAGGGGCGTTTCGCGCACTGACTGCACACGCCGACGACCGCGTCGTCGATCAGCGCGCTGGCGTCCGTCTTGTCTAGGCCCGCGCGCCTTTGCAGCCTGTCAAAAGTACGCGCCAATTTTTCAAAAGATTCCGCAAACCCGATCAATTTTTCCGCGGCCATGCTTTTCATTTTAGCCAGATATTCTTCCGCGTTGCCCATGACGGGGTTGATTTGCGCCGTGACGTAAAAATTAAATTTACGCGGCGTCAGCAGGAAGCACAGCCCGGCCAGTATGAGGGAATACAGCGCCTCCCACGTCATGTGGCTGGCGTCGAGATAATAAAACGCGCCCGCGCCCAAAAGAGCAAACCCCAGGAGTATGCCGATTTTGCCCTGCCCTTTAAACAGGCCGCCCGCAAGCCCGGCCATCGCCAAAATCACCGGCGTGAAGATATTCCAAAAACCGGCGATGTGCAGCAGGATACCCGTGAGCATCCCCGCCGCCGCGCCCACGGACGCGTCGCCCAAGTAAGCCGCCGTTAAAACAAAATAGAAACATAAGACATAGCGCAGCGACACAACGCCGACGTAGATATCTGCGGCGCCCGCGATGATGCAGCCAAAGAGAACGGCCAGGCTGATCATTTCTTCATTGCTCAGCATGTTTTTCTTTTTGGCCGCCGTGAGAATCAAGGCGGCCTTTTTCAATACAAAGACCAGGCCAAACACCAAAGCGGATTCCATCATGGAAATAAAAACCAGATACAAGTCCAGCTTGTCCAGCCAGGAGGAAGCCAGCCCGCCTATCAGCGTGCAGATAGCGCCCGCTATGCCTTGGGCGAAACTTTTGAAATAAAGGCTCTTTTGTTTGATGAGATACTGCTGCACAAATAGATTGACGAGACAAAGCAGACTGACGCTGATGACATACCGGAGGAAATATATCCCGCTCAGTTTGGTGGCGGCGCCGATCAGCAGAAACGCCGCGGTCGCGTAAAAAGAATGTCCGGTTCCAATCAGCGTGGCCAAAAACCCCACAGCGATCGGATCAATCTTGTCAAACAGAACGGCCCGTCCGATGAAGAACCCTAAAATGCTGACCACAAACCGCGCCGCGTCGCCCCTGGTCAATATGAACCGTCCCCTGGCATGGGCCGGAGTTTTTACCACTGTGTGATCCATCGCTTTTTCTCCTATAGAGGCCTACTGTTACAAACCTTCTGTTTACTCTCTATTATAGAAAGGCGCGCGAGTGAGTTTTGTAATAATTTGGGAATCCGCTGAATTTTTTTTTTTAGAGAATCGACAATTTGTGAATTGGGAATTGGGATAACCCGCCAATAAACAGAGCATACTGAAAAAATTAAGAAAAAAATTTACGAAAGAAGGACCCGCTTATGCCTGCGGTTATCACGCACTATTTAATGGGGCAAGCCAGTTTGTATCAACTCCAAGACGAATGTCTCCAAAAACAGCTCCTTCGGCGTCAAGCCGCGTTCAACCTGGGGACGCAGGGGCCGGACGCGCTTTTTTATGCCCCGCTGGATAAAAAATTGAGAGAGCAGGGCCATCACATGCACAGGCTGGGCATCGGCGGATTTTTTGACGCCTGCCTGCGCTTTATTCACAGACAGCGCGCTGAAGAGGAAAAAAACATCCTGATCAGTTATATGTCCGGATTTTTATGTCATTACGCACTAGACGCCTGGGCGCATCCGTATGTATACTATCAGACAGGATTCTCTGATGAGTCGGGTGGGCTGCGGGACGATTGCGTCCGCAGGCACCGTTTTTGGGAAACCACCATTGATTGCGTTTTGGCCCAAAAATTCGGAGACGGAAACGCGTATCTCCTAGACATCAGCCATAAAATCAGCGTACCGCCGGATGAGCGCCGTTTGATCGGGCAGATGCTGTCCAATTCGATACAAGCCAGCTATGGCTTCGCCAGAACCGCCGCCGCCTATGACGCGGCCATGCGCAATATAGCGCTGGCGTACTGGCTGTTTCACGATAAAGCGGGCCGCCGCCGGGCCGCCGTCTCGATCTTGGGCAAGCTCATCCGCGATCACGGGGCCACAGCGGCGCTGATTCATTACGGCCCGGTGGATGAATCCGTAGATTATTTGAATTTGAAGCGCCAAACCTGGCGCGTTCCCTGGGATGATTCCATTGAGCTGACTTTTTCTTTTATGGATTTGTTTGAGATCGCGGTGGAGGAGAGCTTGATCTACATCGGCGCGTTTGTCAAAGCTGTCCAGGGAAAGCTGGATCCCAAAATCGCTTTGCATATCTTAGGGAACAAAAACTTTTCCACGGGGCTGGAAAGTTTTGTGAAATTTCTGTATTATAATAAAGCCTTCGAAAGACAAGCGCCTGAAGCCTTGGAACAAAGCGTAAATTCAGAAGCGTAAATTGACTTTAGACAGGAAAGGAATAGGAAAGGAACGACGCCCATGCGTAAAAAATGTTTAGCGATGCTCCTCGCCGCCGCGCTGCTGTGCCATCCCGGCGCGGCCGCTTTCGCGGAGGACGCTTCCGCTCCGCTGCCGTTGACGGCGACGGCGGCAATTTTAGTGGAGTCGGCGACCGGTAAAGTTCTCTATGCCCAATTGGAAAATCAGCGGGTATACCCGGCCAGCATGACCAAGATATTGACGGCCCTGGTGGTGATGGATTATCTCCAGCCGGAGGATTTTCTCGTCTTGGGCCCGGAAATCAACGAAGCGCCGCAAGGCTCCAGTATGGCGTATCATCAAGTGGGGGAAACCATTCTCGTGGAAAATCTGCTGCGCGGCCTGCTGATTCCTTCCGGCAACGAATCCGGCTGCGCCCTGGCGTACGCCGTGGCAAAATCCCTGCGTCAAGGCGAGGATCTGCCTTATGCGGAGGCTGAACAGCTTTTCTGCGATTTAATGAACGAGAAAGCCCAGGCGCTGGGCGCGGCGGACACGCACTTTACAAACCCGCATGGGTTTCATGACGACAATCATTATACCACCGCGAGCGACATGTCGCTGTTCGCGCGGGAGTTTATGGAAAACCCGATCCTGGCCGAAATCGTTTCTGAACCCAAATTTGATGGAAACGGCGCGGGCCTTCACCCGCCCGCCGGCGCGGTTACGAAAGTATACAGCAATTGGCAGAACCACAACAAATTGATCATCTATGACGACCCGGATTTTTATACATACGCAAATGGCATTAAGACCGGCACGACGCAGGAAGCCGGGGACTGTGTGGCGGCCTCGGCTGAAAAAGACGGCGTGAAACTCATCGCCATCATTTGCCAGTCCAAAGAGCCAGGCCGCTGGGTCGACGCCAAAACCCTGTTTGAACACGGCTTCAACCGTTTTCATTTTGAAACCATCCTGCAAGCGGGCGGCAGCCTGGAAAAAGTCCAATTGGACAGCCCGCGGCTGGGCGAAAGCGATACGATGGACGTGCTGGCCCAAAGCGGCTACACAGACTTTTGCAGTCAGGACGAATTGCTGCGGATTGAACGCGCGCTGACCTATGACGAGAAATATTTAGCGCCCGCCCCCGCAAAGGCGGACGCGGAGACAGATGTCCCGGCGCCCGCGCGGATGCGGCTTCCGATCCAAAAAGGCGACGTACTGGGCAAAGCTTCGTTCACGCTCGACGGAAAGACGCTTTTTGAAACAAACCTTCTGGCCGCCGCGGACGCACAGAAACGAACGCTTCAATCAGACACGCAGTATTATTGGTCGCACTTTAAATCCCAAATCTTTACTGTCAGCGCCCTCCCGTATTGGGTGGGCGGCTTCGCGGCTCTGCTGGGCCTCGCGGCTTTTCTGGCGTATCGCTCCATCACACGCGCCAGAAGAATGAGAAGAAAACGGAGCGCCTTTCGTCTGCCCAGAAAATTTTAGAGAAAAAAGCGATTTTGTTGATAATAAAATGCCATTATGCTATAATTTGGCAAAGTCAGAGGCTTCACTACAGCCTGTTTTCCCCATGAACGCCGCGGATGCGTCCGCGTCCGCGGCGTTCATAAAATTACGATCTAAAAAAAGAAAAATCCGGCAATAATCTACCAAAGAGTACCGGAGAGGAGAAGTATGCTTTGAGTATGTTTTCAAGAGATTTGGGCATTGACCTGGGTACGGCAAATACGTTGGTCTTTATGAAAAACAAAGGCATTATTGTAAACGAGCCGTCCGTGGTGGCCATCAATACCAGGTCAAGGGAAATCCTAGCGGTTGG
This sequence comes from Clostridiales bacterium, assembly GCA_031289625.1. Taxonomy (GTDB): domain Bacteria; phylum Bacillota; class Clostridia; order Lachnospirales; family WQUN01; genus JAITPB01. The sequence continues at coordinate 10,246 of JAITPB010000101.1, forward strand.
GGATGAGGCAAAGCAGATGATTGGCCGCACACCGGGCAACATCATCGCGATCCGTCCGATGAAAGATGGCGTGATAGCCGATTTTGAAACGACGCAGGCCATGCTCAGGTATTTTATTGAAAAAGCCTCCCCACGCCGTTTTTTCCTCTCCCGTCCCCGGGTGGTAGTGGGCGTGCCTTCCGGCGTTACGGAAGTGGAAAAGCGCGCGGTGATTGAAGCGACCATCGCCGCCGGCGCCAGGGAGCGGGACGCTTTCCTGATTGAGGAGCCCATGGCGGCCTCGATTGGCGCGGGGCTGCCCGTGGAAGAGCCGACGGGCAGCATGGTGGTTGACATAGGCGGCGGTACCAGCGAAGTGGCCGTAATTTCCCTGGGAGGTATCGTGACCAGCAAATCTCTTCGTGTGGCGGGAGACGCGCTTGACGAACATATCATTAATTACATCAAAAAAGAATTCAGTTTAGCCATTGGCGACAGGACGGCGGAAGACATCAAAATTTCTATCGGGTGCGTGTTCAATCCGAATCCAGAAATAGAAAAAGAAATCCGCGGCCGGGATCTGATCACCGGTCTGCCGAAAACAGTGACCGTCACGGCGAGGCAAGTCCGCGACGCCATTGCCGAACCGGTTTCCTCCATCGTGGACGCCATTAAATCCACGCTGGAAAAAACGCCGCCTGAGCTGGCTTCCGACATTATGGAAAGCGGTATTGTACTGACAGGCGGCGGCGCGATGCTCGGGGGCCTGGACGCGCTCATCAACCATGAAACGGGTATGCCTGTGAGCATCGCGAATGAATCGCTCAATTGCGTGGCGCTGGGCACCGGCCTGGTGCTCGGGCATATTCAGACGCTCAGAAACGTGTTGATTTCACCGCGCTCCCTGAAAATGAGATAAAGATAAGGAGATCAAGATTGGAATTCTTATCAAAGCACAAAAAAATCTTTATCACCGGCATGACGCTTCTATGCCTGATCATGATCGCGCTGACAGCCAACAACCGGCTGAACCTGTCTTTTTTGCAAAATACGCTGGGCTTTGTGATTACGCCTGTTCAGAGCGCGCTGTCCTCCGTGGGGCAATGGGCGCGGGAAAGAGTGGAGTTTTTGACGCGCATGAACGAACTGCAGGCGGAAGTGAAACGGCTGCAGGAAGAAAACGCGGTTTTGCAGGCGGAGAACCTGAGGCTGGAACTGAAAGACCGGGAAAATGAAACGCTGTCGGAACTGCTGGATATCAAACGCCAGTATGAGGCGTATCCCACCACCGGCGCGAAAATCATCGCCAAAGACCCTACCGAGTGGTATGATGCGTACACCATCAACAAAGGGACGAAAGACGGCTTGAAAGTCAACCTGGCGGCGCTGGCGCCGGGAGGCCTCATGGGGCTGATCGTAGAATGTCATTATGACTATTCCATCGTCGTCTCCGTCATTGACGATCGCTCCGTCATCGCGGCGAAATCTGTCCGCTCGGAAAATTTAGGCTTTGTCAAAGGCGACAGCACGCTGATGCGGGAAGGGCTTTGCCAGATGGAAATCATCGACATACACGCGCAGATTGCGCAGGGCGATGAAATCGTCACTTCGCCGATGAGTTCTTATTATCCCGCTGGCATTCTGATTGGCGTTGTCAAAGATATTATACCGGATCCAAACGGCCTTACCAAACACGCCGTGATTCAGCCCGCCGTATCTCTGAACAATCTGGAAAACGTCCTGATTGTCACAGATCGCTCTGCAACGGAAGACGCGCCTTCAAATGAGCCAGAGAGAGGTTGACGCTTGTGCCGCGCGTATTCGTGATGACACTGATGCTGCTGATCAATTTTGTACTGCAGTCCACGCTCTTTCAATACATATCTATCCTGAGCGTCAAGCCCAACACGGCTTTGATACTGATTGTCAGCTACAGCATTTTAAGGGGCGACGTGGAAGGCGCCATCGTGGGCTTTTTGGCCGGGCTTTTGCAGGATCTGTTTTTCGGCTCTTACACCGGGCTGAACGCGATGCTGTATCTGCTGATCGGCTATTTTTGCGGAAAACCGTTTAAAGATTTTTACCGGGAAAATTCTCTCCTGCCGCTGGGGCTGGTCGCCGCGAGTTTCCTTTTTTATCAGTTTGGCGTTTACTTCGGCAATTTTCTGTTCCGCGGAAAAATCGATTTCACTTTTTATTTAGGCGCCATCATCATCCCGGGCGGCGTCTATACGCTCATCTTATCTATACCCTTCTACAGTTTTTTGTACGCCGTCAACACCCGCTTAGAGCAATATGAAAAAACAAGACGAAAGCTATTTTAAATACGAAAGAAAGTGAGATGTGTGAACGAGGACAATTTCCTCAAACGGGTGATTCAGTTTATTACCAACCGCTGTCTCATTCTGTTTATTGTGATCGCCCTGTCTTTTTACCTGCTGCTCTCCAGGCTTTTTTACCTGCAAATCGTAAAAGGCTCCGATTACAGCAAAGCCCAGGCTGTTACCAGGACGCAGCCGGTATCCATTCCCGCGTCGCGCGGCAATATCTACGACAGGCTCGGCCGGCCGCTCGCCATAAACAATTCTTCGTACACCATTGAAATGGATCCCAGCGTCGTCTCCATCAATTCCTATAACCTCTACGATCTCGTTAATCTGCTGGAAGAAAACGGCGAAACTATTGTAGATACTTTTCCCATCAGCCGGGAAGAGCCCTATTACTTTAATACCGCCGGTTCCGGCGTCACGGAAGAGCAGTGGAAAAAGGACATGGATTTTACCGGCGAAGAAGCCGGCTTAACGGCGCGGGAAAGTTTTGACAAACTGCGGGAGAAATTTTTTGTTGAACCGTGGCTGCCTGACAGTGAGGCGCGAAAAATATTGAACTTATGCGCGATGCTCTACCGGGAGCGCTACCGGTCCTGGAATTCTATTACCATCGCGTACGACGTAAAGCCGGAGACCATCGCCGCGATTGAAGAAGATAACGGCAAATTTGAAGGCATAAGCGCCGACGTCCGGCCGCTGCGCTATTATCCCGAAGGCAAATATTTTTCTCTTTTGCTGGGATACATCGCTAAAATCACGGAAGACGAACTGAACGACGACCCCGAAGGGTTTTATTCCAACACGGATCTCGTCGGCCGGTCCGGGCTTGAATCGTCATTGGAAACTTTGCTGCGCGGCGAGCGCGGTTCCTACAACGTGGAAATCACCGCCGCCAAAAAAGTGATCCGGCGGCTTCCCGATCAGGTCAACGCCATACAAGGGAACAACGTCTATCTGACCATTGATAAGGATCTGCAAAAGAGTTCCTATGACATTTTAGAAGAAATGCTCAAGACAGCGTTGATCAATGAACTTCAAGGGAAAGGAGGCGCCCAAAACCCCATCACGCTGAAAAAATTCTTCCGCTCCCTGGCGGAAGGCAATGTTTTAAATATCCGGCGGATCATGGAAATGCCGGAAGAAAGCGAAGGCAGCCCGTCCCTGACTCTCCGGCGGTATGTGCTGAACGTCAATCCTGACGCCAGTTGGGCCAGCGAAAATGACGGCATACCGGAAATCCGAGAGATCCTCAGCAAGGGCGTTGACGACGGCACCGTTACGCCGCAGCAAATCCTGCTCGTCATGCTGGAGCAGGGCGTCATCTCCGGCGATGAACAGTACGCGAACGATATCGCCAGAGGCCGCGTCCGTCCGCTCACGGTGATTCTGAACAAACTGGAATCCGGTGAAATCACGCCGCAGATGACCAACCTCGACCCATGTTCCGGTTCCATCGTCGTACTGGACGTCAAAAGCGGGGACGTTTTGGCGGCTGTGGGATATCCCTCTTACGACAACAATAAACTGGTCAACAATTTGGATTACGAGTATTTTGTCAAACAGCTCGGCGATCCGACCGGCCCGCTGACCAACCGGCCTTTTTTGGAAAGAAGAGCGCCGGGCTCCACGCTGAAAATGATCACCGCCATCGCCGCCTTGGAAAAAGGCGCGCTGAAACCAACGGAAAGAATTTATGATCAGCATACCTTTACCAGCGCGGGGCAGCCCTATCTAAGCTGCTGGTCCGCGATCAGCCACGGCAGCCTCAATGTATCCCAGGCGCTGGAAGTTTCCTGCAATTATTTTTTCTGTGAGGCGGCGTACCGGCTCGGCAACGCCAAAAACGGAAATAAGCTGGACAGCATTGGGGCTTTAAACGAGTATATGGCTTATTTTGGCCTCAACAGCGAGACCGGCGCTGAAATCGGCGAATACAGGCCCATCATGTCTTCGCCGGATTTTAAGGACAGCAAAAAACGTCAGTCCAACCCGGACGCCTCTTTATTTGAAAGGGATTGGTACGACGGCGACACTGTGCAGTCCGCCATTGGGCAAGGCTTTAACAGCTTTACCGCGGCGCACATGGCCAAATATTTTATGACGCTCGCCACGCACGGGGTTCGTTATCAGCTGCATTTAGTAGACAACGCGCGCACGGCAGACGGATCACTGATACAGAAAACACAGCCTGAAATAGAGGAATCACAGCTGGAAATCAAAGAGTCTACCTGGGATGCCGTCTACAAAGGGATGCTCTTGGTTACAGAAGGGGCGAAGGGCACAGGCGCCGGCACCTTTAGAGGCTTTCCCATCCGCCTGGCCGGCAAAACGGGAACCGCGCAGGAAATCACCAACCGGAACGATCACTCCTCTTTCGGCGCGTTCGCGCCGTATGAAGATCCGCGGATTGCTATTTACGTATCCATACCGTTTGGAGACACAAAAGCCATGCCCGCCTTGGCCAGCCAGATCGCGCGCAGGGTTATGGAAACCTATTTTCAAACAGACATAGACCCTCAATACCCGGCATCGGAAAACGCGCTGATACAATAAAATAAAACCTAAGATAAAGCCTGAACGGCGCGTAATGCATCTGGATGAAATCCGCGGGTTACGCGCCGCATATAAGCGGGGGATGATATGCAGGACGAAAACTTAGTCGTGTTTAAAGGCGCCAAAAACGGAATCAACGTATGGCTGGACGAACAGGCGGACTTTAACGCGCTGAAAAAAACATTGCGCTTGAAAACATTAGAAGCCAAAAATTTTTTTGAGGACGCGGAAGCGGCGATTACCTTTTCCGGCCGCAATATCGACAAATCGGAAGAATCAGAACTGCTGAATATTATTTTCAGCGAATCGAATTTGAACATATCCATTGTCGAGGTGGAACCCGCGGAGGATCCGGAAGAACCGCGCGCACACCGCATGGGGCTGGCTCCGGCGGTGGCGCTGGACAAAAACGAACAGCTCACTTTTTTTTATGAAGGGGCGCTTCGCAACGGCCAATCCATCCGATACGACGGAAGCGTGGTTGTGCTGGGCGACGCGAACCCCGGCAGCGAAATCATCGCCAAAGGCAGCGTCATTGTACTGGGCGCGCTGAAAGGGCTGGTGCACGCGGGCTGCACGGGGGACGCCTCCAGCTATATCTGCGCGTTGCGCATGACGCCGACGCAGTTGCGCATTTGCGATATCATCACATACATTCCAGAAGAAAAAAAAAGCAAGAATAAAAACACGCCGTCTTATGCTTATATACAAGAGGGGCTTATTTACATCGCGCCGCTCTTGAATGGGTAGACGAACCAGGAGGAAGAGGATTCATGGGAGAGGTGTACGTTGTAACATCAGGCAAAGGCGGCGTTGGAAAAACAACTTCCACAGCCAATATCGGGACGGGCCTGGCCATCAACGGCAAAAAAGTGGTTATGGTTGACGCGGACATCGGCCTCCGCAATTTGGATGTAGTTATGGGATTGGAAAATCGGATTGTTTATGATATTATAGATGTGATTGAAGGAAGCTGCCGGCTTAAGCAGGCTTTGATCAAAGACAAACGCTTCAGCAATTTGAACTTGCTGCCGGCCGCGCAGACTAAGGATAAAAGCTCTATCACCCCGGAACAAATGCAAAAACTCTGCAAGCTTCTGCGGGAGGAGTTTGAGTATGTGATCATCGACTGCCCGGCCGGGATTGAACAGGGTTTTAAAAACGCCGTAGCGGGCGCGGATAAGGCCATTGTCGTGACGACGCCAGAGGTGTCCGCTGTCCGGGACGCGGATCGGGTCATTGGGCTTCTGGAAGCGGGCGATCTCAAAAGCCCTCTGCTGATTCTAAACCGGATCCGTCCGGAAATGGTCAAGCGGGGCGACATGATGACGTTAGAAGACGTTTCGGAAATCTTGGCCATTGATATATTGGGCATTGTTCCCGACGACGAAAGTATTGTTATTTCCACCAACAGAGGAGAACCCTGCGTCACTGACGAGGCTTCGTGGGCTGGCCAGGCGTATCGGAACATCACACGAAGGCTTTTGGGTGAGATTGTGCCCTTGATGAAATTGCAGCAGGATAAAGGCTTTTTAGGGAAAATCGCTAAATTCCTTCATATCAGGAATTAAAGAGGATGTGACGGCGGTGGATGTATTCAATATATTGTGGAGAAAAAACCCCTCCAAAAAAGTCGCGAAAGATAGATTGAAACTGGTTCTGATACACGATCGCTCCCATGAGTCGGAGCATGTCTTGGAACTCATGAAAAGCGAATTGATCAAAACGATTTCCAATTACATGGATATCGATACAGATGATTTTGAAATACAAATAACACAAACGCCCTCCGAAGATCAGAGCGGCGACCGCGTGCCGGTGCTGTACGCCAACATTCCGATAAAAGGGATTCATAAAATCAATGAACAGCCAGGAAAAAAGAAAAAAAAGTAAGCCCGTTCTCAAGGAGGTTGACCAGCTGACAATACGCAGACAATGGCGGAGCTTTGATTTTACGCTGCTGATCTTGGTCTGCGGTTTCGCCGCTTTTGGCATTGTCATGGTGGGAACTGTATCGGCCGGTGCGTTTGCCGGCCAAAGGCTTTTTTACATCACGGGAATCATCCTGCTGATAGCCGCCGCTTTAATTGATTATCATCTGATCGCGAACTTTTACATTCCCATCTATTTGCTGATGATTTTGCTGCTGCTGATTCTAATCGTCATCGGGCCGGATCAAGACACCGGCACGGCCAGATGGATTCCGATTGGGCCTGTTTCCATTCAACCTTCTGAATTCGGCAAGATTTTTATGATAGTCTTTTTGTCAAAACTCATTGACAAAAAAAAGGAAATCTTCAATAATGTATTCGTACTGCTTGGGATCTTGGCCCTGATCGTCATACCGGTTTTGATGGTGGCGAGGCAGCCGTCGCTGTCCGCCTCCCTGGTAATCGTGGCGTTGAGCATCTGTATTTTGTTCGGCGCGCAAATCAAATTCAGATACATCGCGGGCGGGTTGGCGCTGGCCGCGATGGCCGCCGCCTTTCTCTACTGGGACTGGCAGAACCCCGAACATCTTGTGATAGATAAAATTCTGGGGCCATACCAGATGAAACGCATTATCACATTTTCCAATCCCGACGCGGTCGACGACGACGCTTCTTTTCAGATCAAACAGTCTTTGCAGGCCATTGGATCCGGGATGCTGGGCGGCAAGGGCCTGCGCAAGGGCGCCTTTTTTATCCCCGCCGCCACGAACGATTTTATTTTTTCCGCGCTGGCGGAAAAACTCGGCTTTATCGGCTGCGCGGCTGTATTGGCGGCGATCTTTCTCATCATCACAAAGTGCATCCTCATTGCCAACCGCGCGACGGATACGCTGGGCCGGCTGATTGCCATAGGCGTGGCCGGGATGCTTGCTTTTGAGGTTGTTGTCAACGTCGGCGTGGCGACAGCCATTCTGCCGAATACAGGGATGCCGTTTCCTTTTTTATCGTCGGGCGGTTCTGCGATGTGGGTCCATATGGCGGCGATTGGCCTCGTGCTGAATGTAGGTTTATTCAAAACAAAATCAATATTCAAGGGGTGAGTTTATGAACATCGCACTCATTGCGGATGACGGTAAAAAACGGCTGATGGAAAATCTCTGTATTGCTTACCGCCACATACTAATCAACCACGCGCTCTACGCGACAGGCACGACAGGCCAAATTGTAGAAGAAGCGGCCAACCTGCATGTTCATAAATACCTAGCGGGGCATTTGGGCGGCGAGCGCCAGCTTGGCGCCCAAATCTCGCACAATGATATTGATTTGGTGATATATCTCCGCGACCCGCAAAGAACCGCGCCGCCTCTGGATATCAATACGGCGGCCCGTTTGTGCGACGTCCATAACATTCCCCTGGCCAGTAATCTGGCGACGGCGGAAGCCCTGCTGCTGGCATTGGAGCGCGGCGATTTGGATTGGCGGAATATTGTGCGATAAAAAGCAGGCGGCAAAATGCCGTCTGCTTTTTATCTTGTTCTATCAAAAAGAACAAAAGCTTCCGGAATAATTCCCGGAAGCCTTTGCTCTCAAGCGACTCAGATGGGGCTCGAACCCACGATCTCTGGCGTGACAGGCCAACAGCCGCTCAAGGCCTTATAACACTGGCTTTTTTCCATTATCCCATCATGGGTTCAGCATATCGTATTAATTTTTCAGCTTACGGCAAACATTCCGTAAAATCCCGATCTCTTGCGTAGTCAATGATCATTGCAGCCAACAGGTTCAGGAACCTCAAAACCATTTTCAAGTTTGGTTTCGATATATCCCGCCATTGCCTCGCGTAAGCTCTTACAGGCTTCTTCAAAGTTAGCTCCTGTACTTTGACAGCCATCTAATTCCAGCACCCGGCCATAAAAATAATCTCCACTTTCATCACGAATCGGCTGAATGCTATAGTTATACGGCAGCGACATATACTCCTGCACAGTTTTCTTTTCCATGTGTTATGACAAGCGGGCAGCAGAGGGTCAGAAATCACTTCCCGGTTCGGCTCAAAATGTCTCGGACATACACGGCCTTTAACGGATCTTCTTTCTTGATTGTGATCACATCGCCTTCCTTGTTTATGTATTGCAATGCGAGCCGGCCTGCCTGTCAAAGCCGATAACCGTTATGTCTTAAAACTCTGTCCGCTTCGGCCATTCTGATGCCATGCGGCTGATTGTACATTTTTTCGATCAGCTTATCAACGCTTGCCATATAATCACCTCCATTTAATATGATACTATATATAGTACCATATTAAATGGAAGATCGGTTTATCATTATTGGCCTCGACAATAAATATCGTGAGCTGACAGTTTGTCATTGCTACCGAGAAGATGATCTAATCTGGATAATATCAGCGCGTAAAGCGAGCGAAATTGAGATCAAGTTATATAACGACGATGGAGGGTTAATATGAAGCCTGAATATACTGCCGAGGATTTTGCTAAAGGCGTTAGAAATCCATATTTTTCAGAAACTTAACACGAAAGCTGTGGTTGCGATGCGGAATGAAGTGTACGCTGTGTTTGAGCGAATTGGACATGAAAAATGTAAAAAGAATCGTGCAAACATGCCCCAAAACTTAGCCCATGCACCAAAACTGACCGTTGGCGCATTTTTGAATTTTTGTATTGATAATTGCGCAATGACACCTGTTTTAGCGGTAGGTTTGATACAATGGGAAAGGGTTGATTTTAAGCGGTTTGTGAGATTTGGAGAACGAAAATAAGCCGCCTTGGAGGCGGCTTTAGGTGTTTGTATTTTCCTTTTTATTGACCTACCAGCCAATCATATAGGTACCATGCCACCATCTACCTTTTTTAATACTACTTCCATCAGAAGGTGTAAAAACGCCATAACCATCAGGAAGTCCATTCTTCCATTCACCATTATATATTCCTGGAATTTTTCTGTATGTATAACTATCTTCTTTATATTCTTCAAATGGGGGCGCTAGTGTTGTTGATTCCGGTGTTTCTGTTGATGACTCTTCCCCTAATCGCACACTATACATTGTAATTCCGATAAAAACAGAAGCAATTATAGCAATAGTAGCAATAGATAGATTTCGTATTTTGTGGTTTTTTTTCCATATAGCCTTAACAGATAAGTTACTTGAAATCAAATTTATCTGACTAATCTGTTTATTCTTCATAACCCACCCGACAAAGATATAACCTTTTTTAATTGGAACTGGTAAATCAATACTCTTCTTCCCATATGGATACTGCTTATTTTCTTGACTTTCGCTTAAAGAACCACCATCTAATGAATAATCAATTTTGTATGTTTTCAATTTAAATCTTGCAATAATTTCTATGTTTTCAGCAATGTTATTAATTGTATAACTCTTTCCGGTATTATTATAAAATTCAATAGAAGATTCATCATTAATATACAATTCTTGAATATCATAATGTAGTTCTGGTTTAACAGTAAATGTTATACTGCCACCAAATCTTACAGATGTCATACTTACTTCAATTGAACCACCGCCATTTTCTACGCGAGTTTTGATAGAAAAGCTAGGATGCTTATTGTTATAATAAGTTACAAATTCTTGAATATATTCTTGAGATAGAGACACTTTACTATTTTTTTTACTATTTTTACTATTATCTTTACTATTATCATTTACAAAATCAATTGATAATGCATCATCTTTTAACTTTTTTAGTGTAGAATAAACAAATATGTATATATCATAATATTCTTTACTATCATTATCTAAAAATATTCCTTGGCATGCCACAGCTAATTGACGCTTTCTAAGAGTATCAGGATTACGTTCCATAGTATCATCATCTTCATATTTCTTAGCTATATTTTCAGCATGACATAATAAAATATTATAAGAACATTCCTGTAGTGTAGTATCAGGATTTAACTGATCAACGTCTAAACAATCCGCCAAAAACTCATAAAATGATTCATATTGAAAACGCCTTAGGTTTTCATCATCGGTCGCTGTCCAATAGGTGTTTCGGGGAACATTATTACCATTATTTTCTATAAATAGATCAATAAGTCTATGCAAAATATCTTTTTGTTGTTCTGTAATACCATCAACCACCTTTATATTGACCTGTTATTAATAGAAGCGTTCTGAAGTTTGAACTTGATATTATCGATTTCCTGCCTTGATAAGCCGTCTGCCTGTACTTCAGTTTTTAATGGAATGTTATTCGTTTTATCAATACAATGAATGGTCAATAATCCATTTTCATCATAATCGTAAGTCGTCTCAAGTGGAGAGTTATAAGGTAATTGTTGAACATTTGTAGAGGCTTCAGTAATGATTGTACAGTCAGATAATTCAACAAATTCTTCGGTTGATAAGCTCTCACAGACAGTACTTGAAATTGAACTTATATTATGTGTGCCGGTTCTGAATTTGCGCGTTTTAGTAGTTGGAATTTGGCTATTGATGATTATCATATTCTGAATATGAAAATATCGTTCTTCAATTTCAAGAATCATATCGTCAGTAAAGGGAGTAGAAAATTCTATTTTATAGGTATTATTATCTACAGCAACATTAATGTTTAATTTATTATCATCATTTATACTTATATTGATTGCAATATCGGTACCTGTAGTTAGAGGATTTTTATATAAAACAGTTTTTAAGTCCAAAGTTTCTCCGATCTCAATTACTGTACTTCCGTTCACTTTTTTGTTTGCTAAATGAAAACCTAAATAAGTCATATTGTTTTGCGCCATAAAATTCATGACACTTGGAAAGTTTGAAACAACTAATTGTTTATGCTGTGCTATAGAAAATATTTTTTCACCATAACTTCTACTGATAACATCACATATTGATAAATCATCGAATCCTCTTGTTTCTATATTGTGAGCTAATATCGCTGCGCCACATGCAACTGCAAATAAAGCATTATTCGGTGGTTGCATTTCTAAGATTTTATCTGGATATCTCTCCTGTAATGCATTTTGGATTTGTGGCATTATTGTAGCACCACCTACAAGCAGAATCCGATTAAATGGAAAATTATTATCTTGATTTATTATTTGCTTCGCCGTCGAAACAAAATCTTCCATCTTATTCAAGACTTGATGAAGTAAGCCGCTAGTTATTCTCTCAAATTCTTCACGTGTAACATCAATATTTTTTTGAATATCTATATTATCAGTTAGTTGTTGATATTTAACCAATATACTTGTTTTTTCAAAAGATGATAAATCTATTTTAAGAGACTCGATATTTAAATACAAACCTTTTATAAATTCTTCATCATTTCTTAAGCATGTCTCTGATAAATGGCTCTCTTGTGCAAATTTTTCAATTACATAATCTTGCAATCTGTTATCCCAATCTGTGCCGCCAAGATTACGAATACCACCTGTACATAAAATATTTACATTGTCCTGCTTAATCTCTGCTAATGAAAGATCTAAAGTTCCTCCGCCTAAGTCGAAAACTAAAACAGTTTCCCCAACTAAATCTTTTCTTGTTTTACTATAATACAAAGCTGCGGCAGTTGGTTCATTAACAATTCTTATAACTCTAATGCCTGCACATTCAGCGGCAATTTTTGTTGCTAATCGTTCAGAAAAATTAAAATACGCAGGTACACTAACGACGGATTCTCTAATTATATTATTAGTTTGTCTAGCTTTTAGTACAATTTTCTTTAATATGTAAGCACTAATTTCTTCCGGACTACATCCATTAAAACGATATTCTTTATTACCCATCTCTTTTTTGATCTCTTTAACAACTAATTTAATTTTATCAATATAATCATCTTTAGCGGCTTGCCCGACATTTATAGTACCATCATTAAGAAATTCTACAACTGAAGGCATAATTAGTGCTTGACCAGCTTCAATTGATATTAAGCCCTCTTGAGTTCCGGTTGAATATGCAAGGCTACAATTTGTTGTTCCTAAATCAATCCCGTAATAACAAGGCAATTTATTCATCTCTTTCCATTAATAAAAATTAGCAATACTTTTGTATTGAATTAAAATTATAAAACCATAAAAATCCCCCAATGCACAGTGTTGCTGTTTTCTTAACGATGTGATAGACTGTCCCTACAGGGAGGGATGGAAATGGAAAGACGAGTATCACGTCGGACAACGCCTTGGGATGGTGATGAAAATATGATACCAACACAAGAATTCTTGAAGCGGTATTATGATGAGCATTACACCAGCCGTCATGAAAATATTGAAACTAGTGTCTTGTAAAGCTTAAAACTGTATCAAAAATATGACTACAAAAGAC
>JAITPB010000112.1 GCA_031289625.1 Clostridiales bacterium
GTCTTGTCTTGACTGATCCCGACGGCCGTCCGCGGCTGACGGCCTTCAATCACCGTGCCGGTCTTCACAAATTCGCCGCCGCGCAAAATCAGGCCGCCGCCGCCAATGGCCATTTTTATCTGACTGAAATCCACACTCGGTTCTACACGCAGCTCCGCCCGCTGGCCTGTCTGGAAGGAAGCGCCCACGCGTTCAGCGGTTTCTTTTTTTATAATCAGCGCGAAACCGTCCGCCGGGATGCTGACGGTTTCGCCCGGCGCGGATATGTAAAAAATTTCCTGATTCCTGACCAAAATTTTCACGAGGCCGGAAAAACGCCCGTCTAGAGAGCTTGTATTCTGCAGGGCGGCGGTCGTCACAATGACCGGGTATTCCATATCGGTAATGGTATTGTAGGAATTTACCTCAATATTTTCCTGGCCGTCATGATAGAAATGCATAGAAGTTTTCAAAAAACTGAAAAATGGGGCGCTTTGATTGTCAATAAACAGAGCGCCAAAATCTTCTTTCCCCTGGTTGATATCCCCTGAAACGGAAATCAGCTGCCCATCTTTGATCACCGGGCCAAAAGCCGCGCTGTATGTACCCGCTACCCCGAAGAAAGATCCGTTGACGCCGGCGATGGCGCCCCGCTCCGAAAGCAGGGCGGCGACAGTGTCTTTCAGTCCATAGTCTTTTGTGGAGTCCGCGGGCGCGACATTGATGTACGGATCGTTCAGGGGCGCTCTCAGCACATGAATGTCCAGCGGGCCATCGCTCGTGATGGTTTGTCTGGTTTCCAGCGTGACGCCCCTGGTCAGTGTTTTCACTGTTTTAATTTCATATAATATAGACGCCGCTTTTACAGGCGAAGCGGCGGACAAGCCGATCAAAAAAGCGCAGAGCAGCGTTGCCAGGCCCGCGCGGAACCCGCGTTTTTTCATGAACATTTCCCCCTGTTAATTCGTTGTGATCGCGCTGACTTTTGAGCCGCAGAGCACTTTATTGGATTGTATCCTCACATCACTGCCTTCGCTGACTTGTACGCTGCCGTTTATGAGATAGCCGCTCTCATTGATATTGCCCATACACGCCAGCGTGATGTACATATTGAACTTCTCTTCCATCGGAACGTATGCGGCTGTGCCGTCCTGCCGTTTGAGGACTTCACGCGCCTGTTCCGTCCAGACTTTGACCACGCTGCCCAAAGGCTTTTGGCCGTACTGCTGGTAAAATACGTCGCCTTCCTGAACGGCGTTGACGCTGAAGTCACGCACTTTTTCCACCATAAAAGTCACATAAAACGATGTGTCCGCGCTGATAATCTCCGCGGCCTTGCTGGACAGCCTCCGATAGCCAACCCCCAGAATCAAGCCAGCCGCCAATATCAGCAAAGCTATATCGATCACGCTGACTTTGCCGAACAATCGCCCCTGCTTATCCAGTATCACGCCTCACCGCTCCTATCTATGACGACGACATACCCCGGGCTGGCGAAATCTTTTGTCCTGACATAGATCTCTTTGCCCACGAGAATTTCAAACGGGCCCACCAGCGTGGCCTGATCTGTTATCCGCGCCATCGCTTCCACTTGAACATAAACCGTTTCCAAACCTTCCACAGGCGTGCGCCGGATAATGCTGTTCTCCGGGTCGGGGACATCCTCCAGAAAAGGAACCGCGTCCACGCCGATGATTTGACCGATGTAATCCCCTTTGAGGCTGTCATATAAATCTGAACCCACGAGCGCTTTGCCGTTAAAACCCGGCTCTTTTTTTTGCAATTCCACCGTGTAATGAATTTTGACGCCGTCCGCTTTGGCGGCGGCATTCCTCGGCGTTGAAAACTGAAACGCCAGCCAGATAAAAAGAATCAGCAGAAGGAAAATGGCGATATCCACGACGCTGACCACGCCAAACAGGCGGAATTTTTTATCTATCATCCGTAAGCCTCCAAATCATAAAACAAACCTCTGTCAATTGAAATCGCTCAGCAGCTTTACGCGCACAACGGCATTACTGACGCCGAGAAAAAGAAAAAAAATCAGCAGCACGCGATAATTGTAAAACGAATAATCGAAAACCCCCTGAACCAGGAAGCCTGCCGCCGCCGATATGAACCCGGCCAGCAGCCACTTGGTTGGGACATGACGCGTTTTATAGAAGAAAGAAATTTGCGTTTTAAAGAAAGCCCCCATAAGGCCGATGAAGGCCAGTAAGCCAAACACGCCCGTTTCTACGAAGATCTGCAAAAATAAACTGTGGGAATGGGGCGTGGATATGTTGCTGAGCGAATAATACGGATAGATCAGATTATAAGCCTGAATGCCCTGGCCCACCCCGGCGAACCAAAAGTCCCGCAAAATCCGCAGGGTTCCCTGCCAAATATTTAAACGGTATTGCGTGGATGAATCCCCCGCGCCCATGTTGACGATGCTCGCGACGCGATTGAGCATGGCGGCGGGCAGAAAAAAAGGAACAGCCAGCAAACCCGCGAAAAAAAGGGCGACGAGGCGTTTTGCCATAAACAGGGTACATACAAACGCGGCAAAAGCCAGCGCGAGATAACAGCCCCGGGAATAGGTAAAGCCCAGGTTGTAGAGCAGGAGCAAAGATATCCCGAGATAATACAGCTTCGCAATCCATCGTCTCGAAACGCGGACCATCACCAGGCAGACAGGAATCGCCAGCAGCAGATATTCGCCGTAAACGTTGGGATTGGCGAATGTGCTGTAAATGCGCATACGCAAATCGTCAAAGAGCTGCGCGTCTACCCAAGCCGTTTCCATATAGCCGGTTACTTTTTGAACCAGGCCGTACACGCCCGTAACGGCCGCCGTCGTGCAGAAAAAAAACAGCGCCGCGTCCGCGAGATGTTTTGTCCGTAATAAAGATATCGGTAAAAAATACGAAATCATGAAGAGCGTACTGAGAAGGGCGATGGGCAAGCTGTCTCGGGGCGTGAGGGAAGTGAACCCGCAAAAGACGCCCAGCAGCGCGTATACAATGATGAAAAGCCCTGTGGCATCCGCCGCCGGCTGATAGCAGGCATCCGTGAGCAGTTTTACGCAAAAACAGAGAATCAAGAAGCCCAGCATGGCGGCCAGAAGCATAGTCGGCAGAAACGGCGCGGCGGCAATCACGGCCAGCGCGGCAATTTCCGGAAGCGCCAGGCAAGCCAGCGCGGCGAAAAGCCCAACCGCCCCCAGCGCCACATACAGCGGCGGAAAAAAGAATAAACCCACGGCGGCGGTGATCGCCAGAAACAAAAAAACAACAACGCCTGTCCATTTTGGTTCATCGGACGAGCAAAGTTCAATGCGCAGCAGACGGCACAGCCACCGGACGAAGAAACTGCCCTGGGCGACGGCCCCCAAACTTTTCATGGCATACGCCCATCCGCTGTTCTCATACGCGGCCTGAAAAAAATGATCGCGCGCCCAGGCCAATAAATGAAAAAATTTGTTTACCGCCCGGATAAACACGCTGCTTTCATCAGGCTCGCGCGCGGGCGTCTTCAACGCCAAAACCAAAATACTGCCCGCAAACAGGCGCTGGATAAAGCCCAGAACCGCGTCCACAGCGCGAAAAAAAAGGCTGTGATCCAGCAGAACCTGTATTTCCCGAAGACGATTCAATTTCACGATCAACAGCCTTTCCGCAAAAATATGACAAGATAATCTTAACGCGATACCATAACTATGCCTTGCCTGACAGGAATTGTCAAGCTTTTGGTGGAATTTTTTTGCGCTGCCCCCGCAGGCTCGCCAACGATTCGCTGGCAGTTCGCCAGCGGTTCGCTAGCGGTTCACGTATTCGATTTCCACAGCGCTCTTGTTATAATGCGCGCGGAAACGATCGAGCTTTCCGCGCCGTCATCCGGATTCGGAGAAGGTGAAATATGGCTTGACACGTATATGCTGGACGTGCCTGTCAGAATAGAGTCTGTAAAAGCCATCGTCATAGATGGCGTGCGGATCGAACTCTAAAACGATCATTTTTAGGCCGCCGCGCCGAAGACCGCCCAATCTCTCTCGCGGATAGGCACGGACACAG
>JAITPB010000074.1 GCA_031289625.1 Clostridiales bacterium
GGGGGATAAACGCAGCGGCCCTTTTTTTAGTTCTGTGAGATCAAAACGGTCTTTGGATCGACCGGCATGTTGTCTTTCTCCACTTTAAAACTTAGGTGATTGCCTAAAAGTACGCCATAAATGGTGGGACTCGCCACACCGCCGATGACTTGATCTTTCTTGACGACATCGCCTTCTTTGACTGTAATATGATCTAGTAGCTGACCATATGTAGTCATCCAGCCATTGCCATTGTCAATTATTACGGTGTTTCCATCTCTCGCCGTCTTGTCAACTTTCGTCACAACGCCCGCGTATGAAGCTTTTACGGGAGCGCCTGGGTTCGCCGAAATCCAAATGCTGTCATTGGTTCTGTACTGATCTAAGGTTTTGTCATACACCAAATGATCTGTACTGAAATCCATAACAATCTCGATTTCGCCGGATTTTCCCAAGACGGGCCAATTCATCTTCTCATTATCGCTGAAATAATCAAATACCGGCGACGCGGGTTCCTTGCCGTTGTCTTGAGTGGCCTTATCAGGCGTCACGGTCGGTTTCGCTGAAGAAGATGGGGCGGGAAGCGGCTTCACGTCAGGTTTGTCTGTGGCCGGCGGTTCGCTGGCGCTGTTTTTTTTCAGAGCATCCGTCTGCGTTTCGCTCTCAACGAGAGCACGTTCGTCCGCCGCGCTTTGCTCCGCCGATTCCTGGCTCTGTGCGTCCGGGTCAGCCGGATAGCTGACGATGTCCGGGTTGGGCGTGCTCAAACTTGCATTCACATTGTCGGCTGGCGGCTCCGAAAATTTCGGAGGGCTGTTGAGTGAGTTCATGTTGTTATAACTCACCAACGCGGCCAGCACCAGAACCACGCCTACGCAGGAATACAGAGCCACAAAAAAACCTTTCTTTTTGAATACGCTGTCTTCTGGCAATTTCTTTCGCATTTCCTATCACCTCCAGCGTTAGTATTGCCTGGCGTATTTTTGTTTATGCATGGAAAATCCAAAATTGGAAAATTTTTAAACCAGTTTCCGCCTTGTTTTACTCTTATTCCACTCTTTGTATTTTCGCGCCAAGCTGGTTCAATTTTTCATCCAACTGGCAGTAACCCCGGTCGATGTGATAGATGTCGCTGATTTCCGTTTCGCCCGAAGCGGTCATGGCTGCGAGGACCAGCGCCGCGCCCGCGCGCAGATCCGTCGCCTTTACTTGCGCGCCTGTGAGAGATTTTACGCCTTCGACGATGGCGCTGCGGCTTTCGATTTTGATGTCCGCGCCCATTCTTTTCAGTTCGCCCACATGCATGAAACGATTCTCAAAGACAGTTTCCGTCACGATGCTCGCGCCTTCCGCGGTGGTCAGCAAGCTCATGAACTGCGCCTGCATATCTGTGGGAAACCCAGGATAGGGGAGAGTCTTTACGTCAGCCGCCACGATTTTTTTTCGATCGCTGCATTGGACGCGGATGCCGCGCTCCGTCTCCATGACATTTAAATGGACTTCTTTCAGTTTGGCTGTAACGGGCTTCAAGTGATCGCCCAGCACGTTTGTCAGCGTAATATCGCCCCGCGTGATCGCGGCGGCCACCATAAAAGTGCCCGCTTCGATCCGATCCGGAATGATGGCGTGCTCTGTTCCGCGCAATTCGCGGACGCCATTGATTTTAATTGTGTCCGTGCCCGCGCCGCGGATGTCCGCCCCGGCGGAATTTAAAAAATTAGCCAGATCCACCACTTCCGGCTCCACAGCGCAATTTTCCAGGATCGTTTGATCTTCGGCCAGCACAGCGGCCATCATGAGATTTTCCGTAGCGCCTACACTGGGAAAATCCAGATAAACGCGCGCGCCTTTCAGTTTCCTGGCTTTCGCCCGGACAAAACCATGTTCCTGGATAATGTCCGCGCCCATGGCGGAAAAGCCTTTCAAATGCAGATCGACCGGTCTGCTCCCAATGGCGCAACCACCCGGCAGCGGCGCTTTCACTTCGCCCAGACGCGCCAGAAGAGGACCCATGACTAAAAATGAGGCGCGCATTTTGCTGACGAGTTCGTAAGACGCTTCCGCGCGCAGTTTGCCTGCGGCGGAAACAGTCACGGCGCCGGCGTCTTTGTCCCACGAAACGCGCACGCCCAAACTTTCCAGCAGTTTTTCCATCGTCAAAACATCGCTCAAATAAGGGACGTCCTGGATGACGCAGTCGCCTTCCGTGAGAATTGAGGCGGCCAGGACAGGCAGCACCGCATTTTTAGAGCCTCCTATTTTAATTTCGCCTTTGAGAGGCGAAGAATGTTTAATGAGAAATTTCGCCAAGGCCATCCCTCCTCGTATAAGCGTTCCTTTGTATTATTTCCCGCTGGAGGATTTTTAGAATAGCGACAAATGGTAATATAACGTCTTTGTTTTACATAATTCGCCAAAACTGTTTGAGAATCGCTCATCTTCCATCGATTGGCACGGAAAACGATTGTGAAACTATTTGTTGAGATCTTGGACAGCCTATGGTATAGTTCTGAAAAGCATAGTTCTGAAAAATAGGCTTTCGGATGCGGATGTGATTGTTTGAAACCGATTTTGGCCATCGTGGGACGCCCCAATGTGGGCAAATCCACTTTATTTAATAAAATCGCCGGGCGGCGGATTTCCATTGTAGACGGCATGCCCGGCGTGACGCGTGACAGGGTTTACGCGGACACAGAATGGCTGCGCCATTCGTTTACTCTCATTGACACGGGCGGGCTGGATCCGGAATCTGACGACGATTTGACGCGGCAGGTTTTTCATCAGGCGGAGCTGGCGATGGAGACGGCGGACGTCATTGCCTTTGTGACAGACGTAAAGACGGGGCCGTTGGAAGCGGACATGGACGTGGCGAATCTGCTGCGCAGAGCAAACAAACCCGTTGTGCTGGTGGTCAATAAAATAGACGACATGCGCCATGAAAACTTAGACATTTATGCGTTTTACGCCCTGAGCCTGGGCGTTCCTATCGCGGTGTCGGCGGGCCAGGGGCTCGGCATAGGGGATCTATTAGATGAAATCGTCCAACATTTTCCCACACCAAAGCCGGAGCCGGAAGAGGACGGCGTCATACGAGTGGCGGTCGCCGGACGGCCCAACGTGGGCAAGTCTTCGTTGATCAATAAAATCCTGGGTGAAAGCCGCCTGATTGTCAGCGATATTCCCGGCACCACGCGGGACGCCGTGGATTCTGACGTGGAAAAAAATGGCCAGAGATATACCTTCATCGACACGGCGGGCATACGCCGCAAAAGCCGGATGAAAGGGGACATTGAACGTTATTCCATCGTACGCGCGATCGCCGCCGTGCAGAGGGCCGATGTGTGTGTGCTACTCATCAGCGCGGAAGAAGGCATCGCCGAACAGGACGCCAAGATTGCGGGCATCGCGCATGAAGCAGGTAAAGCCTCTGTAATCGCTGTAAACAAATGGGACGCGATCGAAAAAGACGACAAGACCATGAACCAGTATTTGAAAGATATCGCGGCATCTCTGGCTTTTATGCCCTATGCGCCGAAAGTGTTTATTTCCGCGCTGACGGGGCAGCGCCTGGACAAAGTATTTGACGCTGTTTACGCGGCTTACCAAAATTATTGCCTGCGCGTCGGCACAGGCGTATTAAACGAGGTTCTGACAGAAGCGGCGGCGATTCATCAGCCGCCCGTGGACAAGGGCCGCCAACTGAAAATTTATTACGCCACACAGGCGTCGGTGAAGCCGCCGACCTTTGTGCTGTTTGTCAACGATGCCGGGCTGATGCATTA
>JAITPB010000150.1 GCA_031289625.1 Clostridiales bacterium
CTAAGCCAGCCGTATGTTTATTTTGATCACGCCTACTGTCTGCAAACGGACGCGGAGACGATCGTCTCGACGAATCTCGAGACAAATGCGGAGACAATTGTCTCCGCCACATGCGAGTACGGCGGGACATTGCGGGTCGCCGTGCAAAAAGGCCGCTTGTTTGGCGTGCAGTTTCATCCGGAAAAAAGCGGCGCTGTAGGGCTTGGGATGCTAGCGCGTTTTGGAGGGCTTTTATAATGCGGATTTATCCTGCGATTGACATTCGGCGCGGCCAATGCGTCAGGCTCCGGCAAGGCGATTTCAGCCAGGAGACAGTGTATCACGCCGATCCCGCGGCGCAGGCGAAACTTTGGCTGGCCAAGGGATGCTCCTTTATTCATGTGGTGGATTTGGATGGGGCCCAATCCGGCGCCGCCCGCAACAATGAGGCCATACGCCGGATCATAAACGCCGTGCCCATTCCGATTCAGGTGGGCGGCGGCATACGCTCCCTGGAAGACGCAGCGGCAAAAATCCAGATGGGCGTTTCCCGCGTGATTTTGGGAACCGCCGCAGTGCAAAATCCCGCGCTGGCGCGTCTGGCGTGTGAAACGTATGGTGCGTCGCGCGTCGCCGCCGGGGTTGACGCGCGGGACGGATTTGCCGCCGTTTCCGGCTGGGCGTCGTCGTCGCGCAAAACGGCGCTGGACTGCTGCCTGGAACTGAAGGCGATGGGCGTGAAGACGGTTATCTACACAGACATTGCGAAGGACGGTATGATGACAGGCCCGAATGTAGAAGAGACGGCCCGCCTGATCGATCAGACCGGCCTCGAAATTATCGCTTCGGGCGGCGTCTCCCGCATGGAAGATCTGGAGCGTCTGCGAGCCGTTGGCGTGGCGGGCGTAATCGTCGGGCAGGCTTTGTATACGGGCGCGATTGATTTGGCGGAAGCGGTCGCCGCGTTTGAGCGGATTTAAATAGATTTATTATAAACGGCAGTCTGCTCGCGTTCGGGGAGGATGGCATGAAAGAGAGAATAAAGAATATCTTGAACTTCAAAAAACCGTCGCGAATTGTTATCTTGACGGCGGCCGCGATTGTTGGCGTATTGACGGCGGGTTTCGCGGTGAATGGGGGGACACGCGCAAACATGACGTTTGACGCCACAATTTGTTACGAGGGAAAGTCGGCTATACTCGCGCTAAATGACAAAGAACATATCCCATATGTGAAGCTTGGCTCAAAGATTAGCCTGACCTTTCGGGAAACGCGCCCATCAGCAATAAGCGTTACTGAAATTATCACGAAAGCCGACGGTTCCTGTAAATATGCGGAAGCGACAGACAAACAGCTTGAATTGGATTATTCGGGAGCCAATCTCGTAACTTTCACAGTCGACAAGAATTGGGGCGACGCTTTGAGTTCTCATTCTGAAGATTATTACTCCGGCAACGCTTGGAGATGTTACCGTATTATCTATAGTTACAATGGCGAAAACGCCGAGGAAGCCGGGATTTGGCTAAGAACAGACCCTTGTATGATTTTTGAGGAAAATCCAGCGCAATCAGCCATACCGAAGGCAACGGCCATACTACAATTTGAAGATCCATCTTTCAAGAGTGCATCTGTTAAACTGATTTGCAACAAAGTGAGTCCGACCGCAGGCAACTTCACGCTATTGAACTTAACAACGGCAGGCGATATTATGACGGGCGAGGGGTTCGCGCTGCGGAACTCGAACGGCGAAACTATGGGCAATTGGGCTTTTCATGACATCGGGATTAACATTCCCGCTGATATAGATTTTCCTGGTGAGTATACGTTTGACGTGAACTTCGTCGCCCCATACGCCAACGGCGTGGTTCCCAACCCGCTGGAAAACGGCTCGTATACGCTTGAAAAAGAAGTGAGTTTCAGTGGGGAAACTTGGACAGTATCCACAAAATTCCAGATCGGGCCTCCCGAGCAAGACGATCTCGCGATGATGAAGCGCACCGCGCTGAACGAAATTCAAAAACGCATAGGCTTTACAAGCGCGGGAATAAGTTTCTATATGCCTGGAATCGCCATTGAATACCCGCCGGTTAAGATTGAAGTCCAGACTTTAGGCCTGCGTGAAGGCAGCCTGCTGTCTAGTTTTATGGTACTCGACAGTTGGTCGGTAGAGGGAATGGAACTTGAGTCGTTCAAAATCTATGACGTGCCGTTGTGGAACATAAACGGCACGGACGCGATTATGAACCTCACATTCCCTGACGGCGGCGTTTACACCTACAGCACGTTGTATCAAGATTGGAAATCGCGAATAGAAGCGCAAGATTTCGAGACTGTTTTAAACATCGAGACTGATGAGGGCGAAGCGAAAAAGGCGAAAGCCGTAGCGCTCGACTATTACAAAACTAAACTCTCGATTCTGGGCGATGTCACGGACATAAAATGGGTAGAAAGCTTCCCGTCGCTCTATCGCGCCGCTGTAATCCCTGACCGATATAAAGACATCGTGATAATGTTTCTCGTGACGACGGCGAATGGCTCTGATTACCCGCCGCGACAGATTTACCTCACCCGCGCTTATGGCAGCGAATGGGAAGTCATCAACGAAGGATATTGATAGTTTAAAAAGCAATGCCGTCAACTTAAGCAAAAAATGGGGAACGGGATGATAAGCCGTTATGCATACAAAAAGGATTATCCCCTGCCTGGACGTGCTGAACGGCAGGGTGGTCAAAGGCGTTCAATTTGTCAATCTGCGGGACGCGGGCGATCCGGTGGAGGCCGCATTTTATTATAATGAAGAAATGGCGGATGAGCTGGTTTTTTTGGACATCACCGCTTCCGCCGACGCCAGGGACATCATGGCGGATGTGGCCGCCCGCACAGCAGAGCAAGTGTTCATTCCACTCACCGTAGGCGGCGGCGTTCGCAACCTGGAAGATTTTCGGAAATTGCTGAGAGCCGGCGCGGATAAAATCTCCATCAATTCGGCGGCGCTGCACAATCCTGACTTGATTGAGGAAGCGGCGCTGCGCTTTGGCAGCTCCACTGTGGTCGTGGCCATTGACGCGAAAAAGAGGCCGGGGGCCGGCTATGACGTGTATTTAAACGGTGGCCGCGTGAACACGGGCGCGGACGCGGTGGAGTGGGCAATCACGGTGGAAAAGCGCGGCGCGGGAGAAATTTTGCTGACCAGTATGGACAAAGACGGCGAAAAAGACGGATATGACGTCGAGCTGACGCGCCAAATCTCCGAAGCCGTCCATATTCCTGTGATTGCCTCCGGTGGGGCGGGCGCGGCTGAGGATTTTTACCAGGCGCTGACCCAAGGCAAGGCGGACGCCGCGCTGGCCGCTTCGCTGTTTCATTACCGGGAGCTTTCCATTGTAAACGTAAAAAAATATTTGCGAGATAAAGGGGTGTCCGTGCGACTGTGACAGATTCTATCTGTTTTGATGAGAAGGGCCTCGTCCCGGTGATTGCACAGGAGGCCGGGACGCGTGAAGTTTTAATGCTGGCGTATATGAACCGCGAAGCGCTGGAAAAAACGCTTGCAACCAAAAAGATGCATTATTTCAGCCGTTCCCGGCAGACGCTGTGGCTGAAAGGGGAGACCTCAGGGCATTTTCAGACGCTGCGGGAACTGCGTTACGACTGCGATGCCGACACGCTTCTCGCCGTGGTGGAGCAGGCGGGCGCGGCGTGTCACACGGGGCATAAGACTTGTTTTTACCGCCAGATGCACCCGGTTGAGGATTATCCGGCGGATGCTTACCCGGGTGATTGTCCGGACAATTGTCCGAGTGATCGCCCGGATCCGTTGAAGCGCCTGTACGCCGTGATTGCCGATCGAAAAGCGCATCCACAGGAAGGCTCTTACACGAACGCTCTTTTGGACAGCGGCGTAGATAAAATTTTAAAAAAAGTCGGTGAAGAAAGCGCGGAGGTCATTATCGCCGCCAAAAACGGCGCGAAAGACGAGATTGTATACGAGACGGCGGACTTGCTGTATCATTTGTGCGTGGCGCTGTTTTACACCGGCGTTTCCTGGGACAGCGTTTACGCGGCGCTGGAAAAACGCAGAGGCAAGACAAAAAGCGAATATACGCTGGAATGAAGGCTATAGCTCATTGTATATATTTTCGAGGAGGAAAATTTGTGAAAAAACACGGTTTCAAAATTGCGGCGCTGCTATTGACATTGGCAATCACGCCGCCATTTTTGGTTTCAGCCGCGAATACGGATCCAGCGGCGGACAGCGCGCTGCCCAAAGTAGGCACGCCGCAGAACCTGGTTTGGTCCTCTACGACACATGGGCAGCCAGAATGGGACAGCGTTCCGGGAGCAGGATTGTATCGCCTTACCATCTACAAAGACGGATCGCTTATTTATCAATCGAGCATGTCTGGTTCGGGGACAGGGCGGATCAGCGGAATATCGTCCTACCAGGAAATCATGGAAAGCGGTACATATACATTTACTGTTCAGGCCGGGACCGATGGAGACATATCAGAAGTCAGCCCGCCTTATGTTTATACAAAACCGTCCGCCGTACTGGCGGCGCCTACAGGATTAAAATGGGATCCAGCGCATCCGACCGTACTGACTTGGAATCAGGTTGCGAACGCAGATGGGTATCGAGTCGAGGCATTACAGGATGGAGAATTCTACAGTAATACTTCTTGGGACTATGAAGGCGGGGGCAAAACCTCGTACGATACATGGAAAGAACAAATGGGCCCTACTGGAGATTATACTTTTCGAGTCAGAGCGCTTAGCAGAGACATAGAAGTCTGCGCAAATGGGCCGTGGTCGGATGAGATCAGTCTTTATCGCGAGGACGCAGGTGTTTCCCTTTCGGGAAAGATCAAAGCCTATAATCCCAACAGCGCCGCCACGGTTCAGCTTCTTCAAAATAATGCGGTGCTATATAATACAACATCCATTGCCGTCGCGGATGAGTCTGGGCAGGTTGAGCAGGATTTCCGTTTTGAAAACGTGGCTCCCGGAACTTACGCGCTGCGCATAACCAAATCCGCGCACGCCTCCTATATCGTAAACAACATTACAGTAACTGACCAAAACATTGACCTGACGCAAAGCGGCCAGGCACAGATCAAGCTCATGACTTTGCTGACCGGCGATATAGACGGCGACGGTTTCATTAATGTCAGCGATCTGAATACCGTCTGGTCGCGGGCGAACTATAATAAACCAGCGGCGTTGCCGGCCAATCCGCTGTGCGACCTGAACGGCGACGGCTTTATTAACGTGACCGATTTGAATATTCTCTGGAGCCGGGCCAATTATAACAAGAGTGCCGTGGCTGTGGATTACAATAATTAACGCAGGGCCGTCTTCCAAGGCGGCTTTTTTTGCGTCACAAAGGCAGCAAACCCAGTGCTGACGATTAAAAATTCGACCTGTGCAATAGCCAAAATCTTCCCAAACAAGACTTAATGTGGTATATTAGGTACAAAAAACGAAAGCGAGAGTAAAATGTCAAAGAGGATGGAAATAATCGTAAAGATAAAAGATAACGACGGTGAGACAATCGTCATCAGAGCAAGTGAACGGAAAGTGCCTTACATAGAAGAAATAGAAAAACAAGGATTCCGTTCGGCATTCAATGATTTAGAGACAGCGGTCTT
>JAITPB010000078.1 GCA_031289625.1 Clostridiales bacterium
GAACGACGGTATTGTTTAGTTTTGGCATGGTTCACCTCTTTTGTCGTTTAATGACATAAGTATACCATACCGGCCTATACTTTCTTTTGATACAGTTTTAAGCTTTACAGGACACTAGCCCCAATGTCAGTAGGTTAATATGTGTTTATCAATCAAAGCAGGGGCGTCCGCCCCAGTTGCCCGCGTATCAGATCGCGGACGGCCGGGGCGGACGCCCCCTAAAGGTTTCAATCAAGAATGCTTCAATTTTTTTGATCCAGACACCCGATAAAATTCATCGTATATTTTTGCACAAACGATCCAACATACAGCTGCGGAAAATTCACACAAAAATATATATGTTGGCTAGAAGGGAGGGTTATCCATGTACTGCGTAAATCATCCGCAGACGCCTGCCGCGGGTGTCTGTGTCCGCTGCGGGCAGCCATACTGTCAGGATTGCCTGGGCGAAATTGGAGGTCTGTACTACTGCCGCGACCACATCAATGACGCTTTTTTGAAATCGCGACGTTCTTCTTATTATGAAAGCCACTATGGGAATCAGCGCGCGCCCTATAGCGACAGATATCCTTATAAAAGCCGGCTGGCGGCTGTGATGCTGTGTCTGTTTCTGGGTTATCTCGGCATTCATCGTTTTTATGTGGGCAAAATTGGAACTGGCTTGATTTGGTTTTTTACCGGCGGTTTTTTCGGCGTGGGCTGGCTGCTGGATTTGCTTTTTATTTTACTGGGCTTCTTCCGGGACAAAGCGGGGCGCCCGCTGATTTGATTACCCGCGCAGGGTTCGGATCATGTTCTGCTTCAAATCGTACAGTTTTTGAGACAGATCCACGTAACCGATCTGTGGATTGACCAAGCGCTTATGTTCGTCCCAAAGCGTATTGAGCTCGCGTTTGCAGTAAGCCTGTATCTCCATCACGGAAGGAGACTGATACACACATTCGCCGCTGATAAAAATCGGCGTCAGCAAATTTCGGATTTCGTATGATCCGCCAGGCAGGGTCATACGCTTCCAAGTGGCGTTGGGATCAACCAGCGTCAAGTCCTGATCGCCGTCTAGCGTTTCATCTTCCAGAGTAATCAGATCCGCTTTGAATTTTCCGGTTATTTTGTCATACAGCCGGAAAATTTTTTTATATCCCGGATTCGTCACTTTGTCCGGATTCTCGGAAAGTTTGATCTTTGGGATCTCGCGTCCGTCTTCGGCGAATTCACAGGCTAACTTGTATACGCCGCCGAGCGCGGGTGAATCCGCAGAGGTAATCAAATTCGTGCCCACGCCCCAAAGCGTGACTTGCGCGCCTTGCAGCTTCAACTGGGCGATCAAATTTTCGTCTAAATCGCTGGAGGCGGAAATGATTGCATCGGGGAAGCCAGCCTCGTCTAGTATTTGACGCGCTCTTTTGGATAAATAAGCGATATCGCCGCTGTCCAGCCGAATCCCAAAGTTTTTTAATACGATGCCCTGCGCGCGCATCTCCTGGAAAATTTGAATGGCATTTGGCACGCCGGATTTTAAAGTGTCATATGTATCTACCAGCAAAACGCAATTCTGTGGAAAATTTTTCGCGTATTCCCGAAACGCGTCCAATTCGTTGTCAAAACTCATGACCCAACTGTGCGCGTGTGTGCCTTTTATGGGAACGCCGAACAATTGGCCCGCCAAGACGTTGCTGGTGCCGCCGCATCCGCCGATGATCGCCGCGCGCGCGCCATAAAGCCCGGCGTCCGCCCCTTGCGCGCGCCGCAGTCCAAACTCCAGTACGCCGTCCCCCTGCGCGGCCCATTTTACGCGCGCGGCTTTCGTGGCGATGAGGCTTTGATGATTGATGATGGTCAGCAGAGCTGTCTCGATCAACTGGGCTTGCAGTATGGGCGCTTTCACGCGCAGCAGGGGCTCGTGAGGAAACACCACCGTCCCTTCCGGCACGGCGTAAAGCTCGCCGGTAAACCGAAAATCTTTGAGACGCAGCAGAAAATCATTGTCAAAACTGCCTATGCTTTTCAAATACTCGATTTCATCTTCTTCAAAATGCAGATTCTCAATGTATTCTATAACCTGTGCGAGGCCGGCCGCAATGACATATCCGTTGCGGGAAGGGTTCTTGCGGTAAAAAAGATCGAAGACAGCCTGTTTGTTCTCCATGTGGGCGTTCATAAGCCCTTGCATCATGGTCAGTTCATAAAAATCTGTGAGTAAAGTGAGATTTCTCATGATATTCTCCCTTTCACTTTTTGCAGAGCAGTTGGGCAATCTGCACCGCGTTTGTGGCCGCGCCTTTGCGCACGTTATCGGCGACAACCCAAAGATGCAGACCGCTTTCCACTGTGCTGTCCCGGCGCAAACGGCCTACATAGACTTCATCCGTATCCGCCGCCTCAACGGGCATTGGGTATACCGCGTTGGCGTGGTCATTGCGCAGCCGGACGCCCGGAGCGTTTTCCAGAATATCGATGACGTCCCGCATATCGTAAGGCTCTTCAAATTCCACGTTAATGGCTTCGCTGTGACCGATAAAAACGGGAACCCGTACGCAGGTCGCCGTAACTTTCATGTCCGGCGCGTGCATAATTTTCTGGGTTTCCTGGATCATTTTTTCCTCTTCCTTGGTGTAGCCATTGTCTAAAAACACGTCAATCTGCGGCAGACAATTGCCTGCAATGGGATGCGGAAATTTTTTCGGCGGCTTGCCTTGAAGGCCTTCTTCCAGATCGCGCCATCCGCCCATGCCCGCGCCCGCTACCGCTTGGTACGTGGCGTAAATGATCCGTTTGATCCTGTAGCGCCGATGCAGCGGCCAGAGCGCCACAACCGCCTGTATGGTGGAGCAGTTGGGGTTGGCGATGATCCCGTTATGCTTCAGGATGTCTTCGGGATTCACTTCTGGCACGACCAGCGGCACATCGGCGTGCATCCTCCAGGCGGAACTGTTATCCACCACAACGCAGCCTTTCGCGGCTGCAATCGGAGCGTATTGCATACTGGTTTCTCCGCCTGCGGAAAACAGGGCTATGTCCACACCGCGATCAAAGGAGTCTTCCCGCAGTTCTTCTATCGTGTATTCCTGTCCCTGGAAATCAATCCGCTGCCCCGCTGACCGGCTGGACGCGAACAAATATAATTGTTTCATGGGCAGATCGCGTTCTGCTAAAACCCGCAGGAAAGCGCGGCCAACCATCCCGGTCGCGCCCACGACGGCCAAACGAACCATATCCATAATCAACATCCTTTCGAGATTAGACGATATCCATGAGAGAAGGTTCTTTTTTCGGAAAAAAGCGTTCATGTGCATAATTGGCGGCGAGATCCGCGTCTCTCTCGTCAATCAGCACGGAGATCTTAATTTCCGATGTGGAAATCATCATAATATTGATGCCGGCGTTATAAAGCGCTTCAAACATCATGGAAGCCACGCCCGGGTTAGAGGCCATGCCCGCGCCTACCACAGAGAGCTTTACAATCTTATCGTCATGCGTCAGGCGTTCAAAACCAATTCTATCTTTATTTTCCATCAATTTGTCCAAGGTGTTTTGCAGATCCGATTTGGCCACCGTAAACGAAATGTCCTTGGACTTGTCGCGGCCGATAGACTGGAGAATGATGTCCACCGATATTTTTTCTTTCGCGAGCATGGAAAATAGTTTAAACGCCATCCCTGGCTGATTTTTAATCCCTATTACAGAAATGCTGGCCACGTCCTTGTCGAGGGCCAGCCCGCTGACATAAGTGTTTTCCACTACCACATCCTCCTTGATCAGTGTGCCTTCCGCCGCAGTCATGCTGGAACGCACCACGAGATTGACTTGATACTTTTTTGCCATTTCCACAGACCGCGTCGCCAGCACTTTCGCGCCGAGAGAAGCCAATTCAAGCATTTCATCGTAGCTGATGACGTCTATTTTTTGAGCTGTGCGGACGATCCGGGGATCCGCTGTGTAGACGCCGTCTACGTCGGTATAAATTTCACAGAGATCCGCGCCCAGCGCCGCGCCCAGCGCCACCGCCGTCGTGTCAGACCCGCCGCGACCCAAGGTGGTGATATCCCCAAAGCGGCTGATGCCCTGAAAGCCTGCCACAATCACGATGTTATTGCGATCCAGCTCAGAATGTATCCGATCAGTTTGAATGCGCTTGATTCTTGCGCTGCCATGTACGGAAGTGGAATGAATGCCTGCCTGCGAGCCCGTCAAGGAAACGGCGGGATAGCCCAGTTTGTGAATCGCCATCGACATCAGCGCCACTGATTGCTGCTCCCCGGTCGCCAAAAGCGTATCCATTTCTCTTTTGCTCGCATGGGGATTAATCTCTCGCGCTTTTTTGATTAAGTCATCCGTCGTATCGCCCTGCGCCGATAAAACCACTACCAGCTGGCAGCCTTTCTGATATTCAGCGACGACACGCTCCGCTACGCAAAAAATTCGCTCCGCGTTCGCCACGGATGACCCGCCAAATTTTTGTACGATTAACAATTTTATCATTCCCCTCAATATGATTCCGCCGTTATGACCGCGCCGCGCATATCTGGCGTCAGCCAACGCAGCGTCCAATTGTCCGGCAGTTCCGGCGCGAAATTTTCGTTATCCGTTACAGCCGCCAGCGTCGGCCCCGCCCCACTGAGAAATACGGATAAAGCCCCGCTCTTTTCACATTCTTCTATGATTTCTTTCATTCCCGGTATCATTTTTTGGCGATATGGCTGGTGCAATCGATCCGCCATAGCTGTTTTCAACAGATCAAAGCGCCCGGAGGTCAGCGCCGCTGTCAGCAAAGCTGTCCGCGAAGCGTTGTATACGGCGTCTTCTCTCGAATACATCTCCGGCAGCGTCTGCCTCGCCATTTCCGTAGACAAAGGAAAATTTGGTATCATCATCGCGAAACGCAGTTTAGTGAGGTCTGGGGTTTCCAGACGGCAATAAGACAATATGCCGTTTTCCATAGCGCCAACCACAACGCCGCCTAGGAAGGCTGGCGCCGCGTTGTCTGGATGGCCTTCCAACCGGGCCGCCATTTGCAGTAAATCTTCATGGCTCAACTGCGCTCCAGAAAGAGCGTTTGCGCCCAGCAATCCCGAGACAACGCACGCGGCGCTGCTGCCCAGGCCGCGCGTCAGCGGGATTTGATCCTCTTGGATCATATGGATGCCTGGCATGGTCCGGCCAATGGTTTCAAAGAAAAACCGAATCGTTTTATAGATCAAATTGTTTTCATCTGTGGGGATGGCCTCGCCGGCTTCCTGCCGCCTGACCTCTATGTGCGGTTTTTCCGCTGTTTCCAGCCACAGCGTGTTATACAGTTGAAACGCCATTCCGACGCAGTCGAAACAAGAACCCTTGTTGGCCGCTGTCGCTGGGGTTTGTATCTTAAACATTTTCACCACAGCCTTTACCGGTCTGCGAATACACGCAGAGCGTTTTTAAATGAAACGCCGGAAACCCTCGCCAGCAGAGCCAGCTTATTCTTGAAATCTTTTTCTTTCATAGGCGGCGTGGCAAAAACCGCCTGCTGTAGTTCTTCGTGTACGATAAACCGCTCCAGAGAGCCGAAAATGCTTTCCGCTTCACGTTTCGCCACGTTTTCGTCTTGATAAGAAATCCGTATCCGCCTTACAGCCACCGCTTCTTCAAAAGGCGCGGCCGGCATGACTTCTGGCGACCAATCATGACGAATGTGACCATGGCAGTTCCGCGCCGCTTCGACGATGTCGCTGACCACAGCGCCCGCGGCTGGCAGTTTGCCCGCGCCGCGGCCATAAAACAGAATATTGTCTGTAATATTGCTGGTGACCATGATGGCGTTATATACATCGCTTACAGAGGAAAAAATGGAAGATCTCGACACGAGTGACGGCGCCACAGAGGCTTCCACATACTCAGAAAAAATATCGCCTTTGGCGATCAATTTGATGGTGTCGCCATAGAGATCCGCAAAGAGGAAGTCCTCTTTTTCCAAAGCGGAAATTCCTTCTGTATGAATGTCCTCATACCGCACATGGCGTCCCACAGACAGCGAGAGGAGAATGGCCAGCTTGCGGCAGGCATCATAACCTTCTACGTCCGCGGAAGGGTCTCGCTCCGCATATCCTTTTTCCTGGGCCTGCCGCAGAGCTTCCGTAAAATGAAGGCCATGCGACTGCATATGGCTTAAGATATAATTGGTAGTTCCATTTAAAATACCGGCTATCTGGGAAATATTTTCAGTAGTCAAGGTTTGATTCAGTGGACGGATGATCGGTATGCCGCCGCCGACGCTGGCTTCAAATAAAAAACTGACGTGATTTTGCTTGGCTAAAGCCAAAAGCTCCGCGCCATATTGGGACACCAGCTCTTTGTTGGAGGTGACGATGTGTTTGCCCGACGACAAAGCCTTTTGATGGAATTCATATGCAGGCGACAGGCCGCCCATTACTTCTGCTATTATATCTATTTCTTTATCCTCTAAAATGTCACGCGCCTCGCGCGTTAAAATGGGTTCAACTGGATCACCTGGAAAGGAACGCAGATCCAATACTTTTTTCACATGCAATGGCTGCCCGGCTTTTTTTTCCAGAATGACTCGGTTGATTCGCAGCGATTCTAGCACGCCTGAACCTACAACTCCATAACCCAAGATAGCAATCTCAGCCATAGTTTCTCTCCTTTTACAACATTGTACTCCATTCTTGTACACATGTGCATCTGATTTTGGACTATATCACAATTCAGCGGAAGGCGCAACAGAGAATTGTAAAAGCGTAGGCTTTTTTGCCGCGGCAGATGCCAAAAAGGGCCTTCGCGAATCCGAGCGGCCCTAAGTTCTGTTATTGCTTCAAACAAAAAAAATTGCTCTCTGCTATTTCAAATAAGAAAATGTGATTTTTTCTGCACCGATCGTATAACAGCCGCCCAAAATCTGTTCGAAAAACGTAACTGGCACATATGTTGTATCGTCTTTGATCAGAGGCGCGGCTTCCAATTGCTTTTGCCCGTACTGATTAACGCCGATTTGGATCAAATGCGTTTCCAGTCCCTTGGTTAAGGTTATGGTTTTTACGGCGGCGTCCCAGGCCAGTTGAAATCCGAATGACTCTGTCAAACCCCGCAATGGGATCATCGGCGTTTCGTTGTAAATATACACGTCTTCAGAGACTATCTCCCTGGTGACAAGAGAAGCCGGTGTTATTTTAAACACTGGCGCACCCGCGGATCCGGGGGCAATGCTGTACTTATCAAAAATGATGCATAGCGCGCCCTGCTCGTCTACATAAAAATGGGGCTCAGAGGTTAAGCCTTTAAACCGATTTTCATCGGTAAAATATTCGCCTGGCACAGCAGCCGCAATTTGTTTTTGAATGGCTGTGTCGGCAAGCTGATATGCGTTAGGCCCCAAAAGATCTGTGAGTGTATAGAGCTTGTATTTCTGGTTGTCCAGCACGAACGTATGAATCTGATCGGCGCTGGTGTTGCCCGCGAAAAGAACTGTGTGGATGATAAGGCTGGTGATATTCTGATATGTCTTGACTTCATATGAAAATGTCAGATCGCTGTTTGTGCTGGCCGCCTCTTGTAAGGCGCCCGTATAAACGTTTTCCAAAAGGCCGTCAATGGATTGCGCGAATGATTTATCGGATATACCTGTGATTCTGGGGAATTCTCCTTTTACGCCGCCGTCCGGCAGAAGCGGCCGGTTATCAATCTGGAAAATAGAGGCGCTTTCTGCCGCCCCGGCTGGAACGGAACCGGCGGGCCTTCCCAATATCATGGCTTTGGAAACGACAGCCCGCGCCGGAAAGCTCATGGCCACTTGATCATACCATAGCAATACATCCACGCCTACGGTAATATCGTCCAATGCGGCGGCGCTTCCGGTTATAAACAGGGACAGCGGCGTATCTTCTCCAATGACGGCGATCATAGCGCCGCCATCCGTGGTGATTTCAACCTGCCCGTCTTCTTTTTTAACGTCTTCCACTCTGGCGTATCGCGGCGGCTGGCTGTCGTTCGACACATTTAGGATAATGGCGGCGGCGTTGCTCTGCGGCGGTATACTCCTCGTTTCTGCCGGGCCATAATACGCCACGACATTGTTATTTTTACGATCTTTCAGCGCAATCGGAGCGCCGCCTTCCGCGTCCGCTACATAGGTTTCAGCCGTCAGGCGCAGGATAATGCGATCTTCGGCATTCGCGTTATTTTTCACCTCAAGGCTTCCGTCGTCCAGTTCTTTTACAATTTCGCCCCACATCATTTTGGGCGGCAAAGGCCCAGCATTTGGCTCTATGTTCATGGCCGTCACGGGCGCCGCCGTCATAGTCAGCGTCACCAAAGTCGCCAGACACAGCGCAGTAAGATACGCCGCTGTCTTTTTCATCTTTTGTACTCCCTTCTGAGGATAAAATACGGATAAAATACGATTACTCGTTTAGGATTCCTCAAAAAGGAAAAAATATCCGTGCATTTCAACTTTTTTCCAAACATTCTGGGTTTACATGTACCATACAGTGCTTTACCTGCGGAAATTCTTCCTCTATAGCGTCGTGTACACGCTCAGCGATTTCATGCGTTTCATTGAGGCTCGATTCGCCGTTGGCGCTGATCTCCACGTCCACATAAATTCTGTCGCCAAACATACGCGTTTTGATTTGATCCACGCCCAACACGTTTTCCTGCTTAGCGATAACTTCATGAATGGCCTGGATCATACTATCGTCACTGGAGCGATCCGTCATTTTACTGACCGCGTCCAAAAAAATATCTACAGAAACTTTGATGATCACCACGGAAATCACAATGCCGGCGAGCGGATCCAGAATCAGGAAACCGGCGCGCGCGCCAAGGATCCCTATAAAACTGCCGATAGAGGAAAGCGCGTCCGAGCGGTGATGCCAGGCGTCCGCCATAAGAGCGCTGGAAGAGAGCCGCTTCGCGGCCGTCCGGGTGTACCAGTACATACCCTCTTTCAGCAGGATGGATATAATGGCTGCTGCCAGCGCCAAAGCGCCAGGGATCATTAGGGGCTGCTCATCGGCGTGCATTATTTTCTGCACGCCTGCATAACCGATAGCAAGGCCAGTGACACAAAGCAGTCCTGCCAGTAAAATGGCCGCCACGCATTCCAGGCGTTCATGCCCGTAGGGATGATCCTTGTCCGGCGCTTGGGCCGCCATTTTTACGCCTATGATAACCACCACTGTGCTGAAAACATCCGAAAGCGAATGGACGGCGTCCGATATCATGGCCGTAGACTGCGCGAAAAACCCCGCGAAGAGTTTTATGGCGGATAAAAAGACATTGGCAAGAATGCTGCAGACAGATACCTGCGTAGCTGTCTGTTGATGGAAACACGTCAAAATATCCCCCTCTTCCATTCTGTATATTTGGTAAAAACGATGGATTATAAAATCATAAAGCTCAAATTTTTTGTTATTCTTTTCTAAAATAATATAGCATATGTTTTCAGGATCGTCAAGGTTCAGTCAGTTCCAGAATAAAAGCCAGCCAAGCGAGCGATACTATACCCGTATTTTAAAACTTGATGCGATTCGATTCAATGCGATTCGATTCACGGAGGTTTCTTGATGAATGAAAATCCGGTCAACACTCACGCTTTGCCCATGATGGCCATGAAAGAAATTCCTCAGCCCGCTGCGGGCGCCGCACACATCACAGCCCTGGTGAAGGAGGAAGGCCGGGTATCCGGCTATCAGCTTTCCGATGGACGTCTCTTGTCGAAAGAAGAAGGCCTTCAACTGGCCAAAGCGGGCGGCATAGCCGGCGTTGGCATTTCTGAAAACAGGGGCGGCGAATATTTAAAATCTATCCCCGACGGCACAGAAAGCAACAACCTTGGAAATTTGCCGTCCCTCTCGATCACTTGATCAAGAATTTTTGATTCGGAAAGCCCCCGAACGCGGCAAGCGCGACGGGGCTTTTGCGGTTCGGTTGATCCAGCCTTCCGATCTGTGATATGATGCTGTATATCATCCAACATGAATGGGGAGGAGCAAAAAACTTATATGGCAATCTTATTAGAAGGAAAAAAAGTGGCTAAAGCTTTAGATGAACGTTCGTGTGCTGAAGCGGCGGCGCTGATAAAGGCAGGCGTAACGCCAACGCTCGCGATCGTCCGCTTGGGCGAGCGGGCGGACAACGCCGTGTATGAGCGCGCGGCGGTCAAACGCTGTGAGAGCGCAGGGGTGTCGGTCAAGCGTCTTACCCTGCCGCAAGACGCGGCGCAAGACGAACTTTTGGCTATCATTGCATCCGTCAACAATGATTCCTCTATCCACGGATGTCTGCTGCTCAGGCCGTTTCCATCAAGCGTGGATGAAAACGCGGCCTGCGCGGCGCTTGCGCCCGCCAAAGACGTGGATGGCGTCACAAGCGGATCATTTGCCGCCGTTTTTTCGGGCGGTGCGGGCAGTGCAGGGTTTCCGCCGTGTACGGCGAGGGCTTGCATGGAGATACTCTCCGCGTATGGGATCGATCCGGCTGGCCGGAAAACGGTGGTGGTGGGGCGCAGCCTTGTGGTGGGCAAACCGGTGGCCATGATGCTGCTCCAGCAAAACGCAACCGTCACGATCTGCCATTCGAAGACGAAAGATCTCGCCGCAGTCTGCCGGGAAGCGGAAATACTCATTGTGGCGGCGGGACGCCGAAATCTGGCTGGAAGCGCGTTTTTTAACGCAAATCAAACGGTTATCGATGTGGGGATCAATACAGGCGAAGACGGCCGGCTCTGCGGCGACGTGGATTTCGCGCAAGCTGAGCCAGTTGTCCGCGCGATAACGCCTGTGCCCGGCGGCGTGGGAACTGTGACAACGTCGGTTTTGGCGTTACATACCATACTAGC
The DNA here is from genome assembly GCA_031289625.1 of Clostridiales bacterium. Classification (GTDB taxonomy): domain Bacteria; phylum Bacillota; class Clostridia; order Lachnospirales; family WQUN01; genus JAITPB01. The sequence goes on from JAITPB010000078.1 coordinate 10,829, forward strand.
CGCCGCCAATGCGAAATAAGGAGGGGAGCATTATGAACCAAAGTCATCCCAAAAGGCTGGCGGTCACAGCCCTGCTCATCGCTATGGAGATCGTTCTGTCGCGTTTTGGATCCATTACGACGCCGATTGTGAAAATTGGTTTTGAATTTCTTCCAGTGGCATTGACCGGCATGTTGTACGGCCCATTTTACGCGGGAATCGCGGCGGCTATCGCTGACGTGCTGGGAGCGTCGCTGTTTCCGGCGGGGGCTTTTTTTCCCGGTTTTACCCTGACCGCGTTTTTGACAGGCGCCGCTTATGGCGTTTTTCTATATGGACACGAAAGAAGTCTGCTTCGTGTATGCCTGGCCGTAGGCGTCGTAAACATCGCGCTGAATATTGGGTTAAATACGGCATGGCTGCAAATGATAACCGGTAAAGGCTATATCGCGTTGCTGCCGGCGCGCGTGACAAAAAATTTACTGATGGCGCCCATTCAGGCCTCCTTGATCCGATTGGCCGCCAGCCGGAAGTTTTTCACCGTGATCAGCCGCACCTAAGCCATTCGGGCTTTAAAGCCTTCGCGCATAACGCCTCTCGTCTGATATCCCCCTAAACCTTGCCGCCCGGTGACGCTGTTTTCCAAAATGTCTTCCATATCCAGCACCGTTTCGATGGAGGTGAAGGCAATTTTTTCTGCGGCGAAAACCGGATCGAGCGCGTGGATCAAAATGCGTCCAGGGCTGGAAGCGATGTTCGCCCCTGCTTCGATCAGCGCCTCATAATTGGACTGGCACGCGCCGGCAATGATTACCAGGCTGTCTTTGGAAGGATTGAAACAGCGGGCCGCGCGAATCGCCTCGCGGAAAAAACCTGAGCTGCGATAATTTTCCATATTGCCTGGCGCTTTTTTATTGTACAGGGAATCATGTCCTGTGATGACAAGAATATCTGGGAAATCCCGTTCCAGATATTGTACGATTTGATTCGCTTGCTGGTATTCCACAATATTTTCGCCTATCGCCGGGACGGCGAGCTGATCGTAATAGTGCAGGCAGATTTTCAGGTACTCGGGATCCGAATCTATGTGCAGTACCTTGCCTGCCTTGCAATCATCGCGATTTGGCCTGCTTTGTATAATTTTCCGCACTCGGCTCTCCGCGTCGTCAATGAACCGCATCCGGAAATCACGCAGGACGTCCAGCCGGATGGGCCGTAAATCGTTCGTTTCGGCGCAGACCAGCAGCCGGTAATTGACGCCGGTCAGCACTATCCTTTGCTCATTCAATATATTCGTCACTCGGAAGAAAACATCGCATCCATATGATTTTCTCCCGACGATATCTCCTACTTCCATATTTTACGCGCCGTTTTTCATCAGACGCCTTTCCTCCCTCCTTAACGCACTAATTCTATATAGAATATGTAAGCAAGCCCTGGCCGGTGTTCAAACGCACTTCTATAATGGCTTCATAAAATTGGACAAGAATTTTTCAAAAGACTTAGTTCGTGAAAATAAAAACTGAGACTCAGCTATCTTGGCAAATCTATCCGTTCGTGAGTATAACACGGTTCCTGAAACCTTTTGATTATCTATAAAAAAATATACGAATAGAAAGCTTCCTGGCGTGTTTACCGCGCGGAGACTTTATTAGTTTTCCGGAATGGGCACAGGGAAAGTTATTTGTGTGACAAACCAGCTTCGGCGTCTTGCGGGGGGATTTTACGCTGTGTCAGCAGCCAGTATTGATCCCCGTGGGTTTTCGTCTATAATGGATTTATAGTCAAAGGGGGATGTTGACCATACCCGCGAACCGCAAATTCAAGGACTCTTTATTCAGTAACTATTTCTATGACGCAAAAAAAGTCATCGAACTCTTTAACGCGATCAATAACACAAACATATCTCAAAACGCGGAAA
>JAITPB010000099.1 GCA_031289625.1 Clostridiales bacterium
TATCGGTTGCCCCCCCCCCCCTCACAATTTTTTTCCAATGAAACGCCGTATACAATACCACGAACCCAGCCAGGGAATAGACATACTGTTTTCCCATAATGGCGCTCTCCAGGCAGAACGCCGCGAACACGCCTCCTAAAACGGCGCGGGGAAAAGACTTGTTTTGAAACGCGGTGGTTAAATAATACAGGGAGATCATCATCAGGGGCGGACAGATGGCGTATCTGTGCCCCATAAACGTCTGCGTTACATGAAAGGGAAGAAAATTCAGGAGAACGCCGGCCAGGAGTCCAACGCTAAAACTCTTCAGCAGTTTGCTCACTGTCAAAGCCGTGAATAAAACGGTGATATACCCCAGAACCAATAAAGAAATATTAAAGACAAATAAATTATAACCAAACAGTTTGAAAAAAGCCGTGATATAGTAGTGAAACAGCAGCTCCCGGCTGATTCCGGCGAAGCCGTCCAAAAAAATAACTTGAAAGGAATGCGCGCCTGACGTCACATATTCGTTCGCGAAATAAATGTCCCACGCCGCGTCGTCAAAGAGACCGCTGAAGAAGTTCCACGGCGCGACGTCAAATCGAAACAGGCGGGTGATAAAATAAACGAGCGTCAGAAGCGCGAATAAAACAATCTCCTGTTTCCGTATTTTGGAGGGATACCGCCGGATCTGGCCTCTTTCCAAAAACGCGGCAAACAGCAGCGCTATGGAAGCCAGCCAAAATATCCACGATATTTTATCCACCGCGATCAGGTTTAAATATTGAAATAAGGAAATGCCAAACCCGCCCAAGGCGAGAAGGATAGAAAAAATCAATAACCACCTGTTTTGCACGCCGCTTAAAAACGCGGGCCACAAGCGCTTGAAGCCGGGCCAATCAGAGCCTGTTATCATGTTGTGTACTCTCCCCGCTTTTTCTTTTCCGTATTTTAGCCGTCAAGTCCGTTCTTTCGTCAAGTCTGTTCTTTAATCAGCTGTTCAATAATCTCCTCCGCTTTTTCCAGCTGGATGTCTTCCTCTTCAGACAAAGAACTGATTTTCGCCGTAAGCTCGTCGGACATTTCCACTACATAATCCGGTATGATGCCGTCTCCTTGAATACAAACCCCGCTGGGCGTGTAATACTTAGATACAGTCACTTTGATGGCGCTTCCGTCGGAAAGCGTATAGAGATTCTGTACAATGCCCTTGCCAAATGTTTTTGTCCCCACGAGAACGCCAACATTCAGATCTTTCACCGCGCCGCTCAGCACTTCAGAGGCGCTGGCGCTGGCGCCGTTCACCAGCAGCGCCAGCGGAACCGGAATACCGTTTTCGTCGGAATAGGTATATTCTTTTTTGCCCGACTTATCTTCCGTGTAGACAATGGTACCCTGGGGCACAAGAATATCGGCGATCTTAGTCACTACGTCCAACAGGCCGCCCGGGTTGTTGCGCAGATCAACGATCAAGCCGCGCATCTTTTGATCGGACAGCGATTGGTACGCCGTTTTAAACTGATCCAGCGTGACCCGGTCAAACGCGGAAATGCGCAGATATCCGATTTGATCGGCCAGCATTTTGCTGGTCACGGTGGGAATGTCGATCTTGCGCCGGATGACTTCGACATCAAAGGTGCGCTTTTCACTGCCGCGGTAAATCGTGATTTTGACTGTTGTGCCGACCGGCCCCTTTGTCATGGCCGTGACTTCTTCTAAGCTGGCGCTGGAGACGTCCAGGCCGTCGATTTTCATAAATTTATCGCCGGGCATAAGCCCCGCGGCGGCGCCGGGCGATCCCTCATAAGCCGTCACCACGGTGACAAGGTGATCCTTGGGATCGCTGGTGACGACCACGCCGATACCCGCGTAGCTGCCTTCTGTCTGCTGCATAAAATCGGCCAGCGCTTTTTTATCAAAATAATACGTATAGGGATCTCCCACGCCAGACACTAGGCCGCGGTACATATTTTCCAGCAAGTCTTCTTTTTTATACGGGTTAATGGAATGCGCGTCTAAAACATTCAGGAGTTCATTTACTTTTACGCTGAACGCCATGGGCTTGTTTGCCATTCTATCAAAGACCAGCTTAAAGCCGTGAAAAGCGGTATTGAAAAGGACGAGCAGAGCCATTCCGGCCAACACGCCCGATACAAAACTTTTTTTATCATGAACCCATTCATCCCAACGCATCCGGAAATCCTCCCGCGGTAATTTTTATTATTGGATAGTATATTCCGGCGGTCATTTCTTTACAACCATTTTCACCGTAGGCGCAAGAAGTCAATTTTGAGGCCAGTGAAACAGCGGCAAAACCTCTTCCGGTATCAAGCCAATCCGCCAAAGCGAAAAATCATATACGTCAAACAGAGCGGCGATTTTCATTTTGGCCTCAATGCTTTTTTGATTTTCATACCAGATGATATTTTCCGAGCCATCCTCTCCGCTGAAAAAAGTAATGAACGGGCTTTCATATTTTGTGGAATAACGCTCGGACGCTCCCTGCGCGACGCGGCTGCGTATGGCTTCGTAATCGGGCCGGTAAGGCGTCTGGTTGGTAATTCTTCCGTCTACCGATTTCCATTGCGCCGAGTCAAAAGAAAATTGCAGCCGTATTTTGGTCTTATCCGCGACGCCTGTGTCCGAGTGCGTAATCGCCTGCAGCGCGTAATACACTTCATGGATAGGCGACAGCGGCGTTACGTTAAACCCCGACTCCATCTCCTCAGCCGTCAGGCTTTTAGGCTGATAATCATGCGCCATGAGAATGACCTGATCGGCTGTGTTGCCGATGCCTTTGAAATCATACCCGTCAAAGTATGCCTGACCCGGCTGACGCGCTGGCTGCACCGCCACGGAAAGCGTTTTGCCCTGCATCGCGCCGGAGGCTTTCAGTTCGGACAAAAAGCGGGTAAAATTGGATTGGGCCTCCGCACCTCTCAATCCTTCAAAATCAATGACAACGCCGTCGTACTCGCCGAGCGCCGCGCCGATTTGTTCAACAGCCGCCCGGCGGAGCGGTTCCTCCGAGATGAGCCGCGCCGGATCGCCCAGCAGGGGAATCATTAGCAGCGCTTTTTTATTTTGCGCCTTGATGCTGGATAGGACTTCTTCATAACCGTCCGGCCTGGCGTATTCATTGTTGTTGGCGCTGGTCATATTCAATGTGACGGCGGCGCCGTTCAGTTCCAAGCGGCTCCAGCCGAAACTCACGCTGTCCATCAATGGCAGCAGATGGCTCTGACCGGCGGAATGAATCGCGTAAAAACCGTTAAAGCGGCGAACCATGCTGTCCGCAGCCTTCAAGCGATCCTGTTTATAAGAGAGCCGCGTCAGCATAGCGGCCGCCTGTTCTCTCGTCGCGGTAGCGGCTGGCGCGAATGTGTCCGCGCTCATCCCCGCGATGACGCCGATATCTTTCGCCATAATAATATAGCCCGTGTTCTCGCTCACATCGGCAAACGGCGGCGGCAAACTGTTCAATTGCTGCGCGAGCGCGTCGTATCCCATGGATCGGATGAGGACGATAGCCATTTCTTCCCGCGTAATGGGATCATTGGGCCGGAAATTTTGGCTTTCGCCTGCCGTCACAGCCCCTTGCTTCGCCGCCGCATCCACATAAGGCGCGTACCAGCCCGCTTCCTCCGCGGCGCTCTCTAAATCCCAGGAAAAAAGTTTGGCCATAAAAGTTACAAATTCCGCCCGTGTAAGCGTCCTGCCCAAGCCAAAAATATTATTGCCAAGCCCTTCCGTTACATTCCGTTCACGCAATGTCTGAATGTCTGTAAAAGCCCAATGATCGCCCGGCACGTCCGAAAACGTTCCATCTAAAGACGCGGCCTCTGCACGGACAGAGGATAGGGCCGCTGCTGTTATCATAACAGCCGTTATGACAGCGGTCCGGATAAATGTCCGGACATTTGTCCAAAATGTCCGGCGGGCGCGCTCTTGTTTGCAACGTATCCTTTTCACTTTTTTACCTCCTGGCAGCCGATGGGCTGGTCAGCCAATGGTTGTGTTGAAAGGCTTTACACAGCCTTATCGCCAAATATATTATCCTCATTATAATAGAATGCCCGGCAAAGAGCAATTTTTTTTGTCAAATATTTCCCATAAGGGGGAGAAAGTTTGAAGTCAAAGAGGAGGCGGGCAGATCTGACGGGGCCGCTTTGAAAGAAAAGATTAGGGATTAAAGAAAAGATTACGGATCAGGAAGCGAAAGAAGCGGCCGCGTTTGGATTCCCCAAAATTCACTTGGAGGTATCGCTGGAAAACGCCGCCGCGTATATTTGTACAAGAGCCTTGGCTTCTGTGCGGAAGCCGAATTCAATTATTATTTGGGTCATGCGTTCAGATACGATGTGGGATTGACCGTGGCCCCATTGATCCGCACTTCAAAGTGGCAGTGCGGCCCGGTCGAATTGCCGGTGCTGCCCGCTTTGGAAATGATTTGCCCTCTTTGAACGGACTCGCCCACTTTGGCGACCAGCCTGGAGTTGTGGCCATACAGCGTACTAATGCCGTTGCCGTGATCCAGCACAATGGTATATCCATACCCGTTCTTCCAGCCGGAATAGATGCAAACGCCTCCCTCCGCGGCGACGATGGACGTGCCGGTCGGCGCTGGAATATCCAAGCCGGTATGAAGCTCGCGCCGTCCATTGACAGGGTTGCTCCTGACACGGTACGTATCGCTGATTTTAAAGTATCCCACCACAGGCCAGCCCATCCGGCCGCTGTAAGGCGAACTGTTGACGCTGGAACTCGCGTAGCCGCCCGGCGTCGATTGCGTGTTTTGGGAAAATCCGGATTCCGCCTGCGCTTTTCGGATCAAGTCCTCAATTTCGCGCTGCGTTTGCTCCAGCGATGCCAATTTTTCCTGATATTTTTTTTCATCGCCGTCCAATTGATCGTACAGCGCCTGTTTCTTGGTCAGTGTATCCTGTAAACTGGTCTGCTTCTGCTCCTGCTCATACGCCAGGATCTCAATGCTGGACTTTTGTTTATCCACTTCTTCCACTTTCTGTGTGATCAGCGCCTCCGCGCTGACCATTTTGGCCATCAGCGTGTTATCGTTTTTCACGATTCGATTTATGTATTCTACCCGGTTGATAAAATCCGCGAAACTCTTGGCTTCAAAGAGCACATCCAGGTAGCCTATCTTTCCGTTCACATACATATATCGGATTCGTTTCTTCAGCGCGTTATACTGCGCCTGACGCTCCTCCTGCGCCAACACAAGTTCCTGCTCTGTCGCGTCCAGCTCCTCGTTGGTTTTGTCCAGTTTCTCATTGACCTGCAAAAGAGCCTCAGTCGCTTTATTGAGTTCCCCGTCAATGGTCTCCATTTCTATTTCCGTCTGGCTTTTTTGCTGCTTCGTCTCATCCAGCTGCTGCTGTGTATTTTGTTCATCTTGAATCACCTGATCGTGTCTTTCCTGTAAATCTGGAATCTCTTCCGCGCGAAGCGAAAAAACCGTAAGCACGGAAGAGACCGCGGCCGCAGCCATAATCAAAATTCGTCTGCGCATGTGCGCCTCCTATACGTTTAAATGGCGGCGGATGGAAGTCGCGCTTCCCGCAACGCCGATAATAATGCCCAAGATCAGTGATAAAGGGAGCAATATGGAAAAAATATAGGATCTCGCCCGGAAATCAAAATTGATCACCGGCAGGTTCTCCTGAAGCAAATCCATGAGCGGTTTGTAGATCGTATAACAAACGGCGCACGGAATAATCGCGCCCGTTATGCCGATGAGCATCCCTTCCATGAGAAAAGGCGCGCGGATAAAAGAATCAGTGGCGCCTACGTATTTCATGATATTGATTTCCGTTTTGCGGGCGTTTACTGCGATGCGTATCGTATTGAAAATGATCACGATGGAGATGACGCCGAGGCTGGCGATGATGATGAGGCAGATGACGCGCAGCACGTTATTAATGGTCATAAAAGCGTTGACGGTAGGCCCGCCGTGTTTGACGACGTCCACGCCGTCTTCTGTCATATCGTTCAGCCGGCCCACCACATATTCTTGATTGACCAGATTATCAACATCCAAAATAAAAGATCGCGGCAGGGGGTTATCCTCTTCTAAGCCGTCCAGAATGGCGCTGGAATCTCCCAGGCTGCTTTGAAAGCGTTCGAGGGCTTCCTGCGCGGAAATATATTCAATGCTTGTGACGTGAGGAATGGCCTCCACTTTTGTGAGTAAGGCGCTGACTGCCTCCGCGCTTCTATCCTCCTGGATGTATACGGTGACGCTCATATAGCTTTCCATTTGCTGCAGGATATAGTCCAGGTTCGCCGCCAGGCTGAAAGAGATCGCCACCATAAACAAGCAGGCCGCCACCGTAATCACAGCCGCGATGGTCATGAGCCGGTTTTGAATCAAACTGCGCATCGCTTCCCGCAAGGAATAGCGAATAATTCTAAAGGTCATTGGTATACCTGCCTTTTTTAATATCGCGCAAAATAGATCCATTGCGCAAAGTAACGACGCGTTTTTTCAGCTGATCCACAATGTCTTTGGCGTGCGTGGCCACAACAACCGTCGTGCCTCTGTCATTGATATCCTCCAGCAAAGAAACAATCTCCCAAGCCGTCGTCGGATCCAGGTTGCCGGTCGGCTCATCCGCCAGCAGCAAGGGCGGCTTGTTGACAATAGCGCGGGCCAAGGAGGTGCGCTGCTGTTCCCCGCCCGAAAGCTGATCGGGATAGGCCTTCGCTTTGCGCTGCAAGCCCACCAGCGCGAGGACAGACGGAACGCTTCTGCGGATCTCCCGGTTGGACGCGCCGACGATCTGCATGGCAAAAGCCACGTTTTCGTAGACGGTTTTATTGGGCAGCAGCCGGAAATTCTGAAAGACCACGCCCATCCGCCTTCGGTAATACGGCATTTGATCGTGGTGTAAAATCGTTAAATCATCACCGTTGACGAAGAGTTTGCCTTCCGTGGGCTCCACCTCTTTGAGCAGCAGCCGGATCAAAGTCGTCTTGCCTGAACCGCTGCTGCCAACGATAAAAACAAATTCCCCGTCGTCAATCCGCAAAGACAAATGGTCGATGCCCCGCGCCCCATTGTTATATATTTTCGTCAGGTTCTCCGCGATTATCATGAATAGAATCCTCTCAGAACAGAAGCGTGATAAGAAACAAATTTGTAACATTTCTTTTATTGTACCGTCTTTGTCCAGGAAAATCAAGTTAGAAGATTAAGATGCGGTTAAAAAACTTTCAGAAGGGAAAAATTTTCGCGCTCTCTCAAAAAACATCAAAAAACTTCCTGTTAAAACAGGAAGTTTTCTTTGTAACGCATGTATTTACTGACCATAAGCGTGATTTTGAATGTGATGGCGTCGTCAAATATGCGCAGATCCAGCCCGGTCAGTTTCTGCAGCTTATCCAGCCGATAGACCAGCGTGTTTCTGTGGATATAGAGCTGGCGTGAGGTTTCCGAAACGTTGAGGTTGTTTTCAAAAAATTTGTTGACAGTCAGCAGAATCTCTTCGTCAAAATGATCCATGGTAACGCCGCGCAAAACTTCGGTGATAAACATCTTGCAGAGCTGAAGCGGCAATTGATAAATCAGGCGGCCAATCCCCAGCCGTTCATAGTTGATGACGTTCTGGCTGGTTTCAAAAATCCTCCCGACTTCCAGAGCCATTTTGGCCTCTTTGTAGGAAGCGGATACATTTTTGAGATCTCTGACAGGCGTACCGATCGCCACATGGACGCTGCTCATCGCCTCCATGTTCAGCGTATCGCAAATCGTCCGCGCAGTTCTTTCGATGTCGTCCGCGCTGTCTTTTTCCCGCAGCTCTTTCACGAGAATCACATTTTTTTCATTGACCGCCGTGACAAAATCTTTCATTTTCGCTGGGAACATATTGCGGACGATTTCGACGATGCTGGCGTTGCTTTCCATGTCCGATTCGATCAGATAGATCACGCGCCGCGCGTCATTTTCCATGCACAGTTTTTTGGCGCGGCCATAAATATCCACCAGCAGCAAATTGTCCAGCAGCAAATTTTTAATAAAATTATCTTTATCATACCGCTCTTTATAGGCAATGAGCAGACTTTGAATCTGAAACGCGGTGATCTTGCCGATGCGGTATGTCTCCTCGTCTTCGCCTTTGATAAGAGCTACATATTCCGTCACGCCATTGTCCAATACTTTAAAATGCTGATATCCTTGAATCAATTGGCTTTCCGCCTGGGAAGCGATAAAAGTGTCAAGGCCTTCGATCTGCCTATTGATCATATCGCTTTCCGTGGTGGCCGCCACTTTGCCTTCGCTCTCTATGACGCTGATGTCCCGTCGCGTGATGTTTTTGAGCCCGTCAATGGTGGTTTGCAGAATCTGATTGGATAGCAAATATTCCACTCCTTTGCTTTGGATTTGAATTGAGATATGCTTCCTGTAAGTGTATATCAAAAATACAAATTTTAAAATAGTTTTCAAAAAAAATTCATAAGGACTGCCATAATAACAGGTAAGAAGCTAATCACAATTTACAAACAATCAGACTCATATCGTCCATTTCAAATTTTTCATTTTTACTGGCGTTATAATTATAAAACGCGTTCAGGATAAGCTCTATGATTTCTTTTGGATCCGCGAGCGGCTTGGCGTCCATCAGGGCCTCTTTAAAACGGCGGCTAAATTCCTCCGGGCTGTCTTTATAAAACGTGTCCGACAATCCGTCCGTGTGAAACACCAGGAGATCGCCCGGCTCGTAAGTAATCACGTGATATTCATAGCAGCTGTTGGGCATCATCCCCACAGGCAGACCGGCCGCGTCTAATTCCAGCGCGCCGTCCCCGTCCGCGCTGGCGCGGATCATCACCGGCAAAGCCTGTCCGGCGTTGGAATACGTAATTTTTTGTTCCACGGTATCAAACACCGCGTAAAAAACACAGGCGTACATTTCCCGGACTTTGTTTTCAAAGATGGAGTTCATTTCATTGTTCAGATAAAACAGCATTTGTTCCGGGCTGAGATGCTGCGGCGCCAAATTGCGGATCATCATACTGAGCATGGCAGTCAGCAGAGCGGCCGATATGCCGTGCCCAGACACGTCGCCCAGCACAACGGCAATGCGGTTTCCTGACAGCGGCAGCACGTCGTAAAAATCGCCGCCGATGTCCATAGCCGGCATATACTGGCTGGTAAAGCGGATGCCGCCGAAAGTCATGTCAATATCCGGTATCAGCGAGCGCTGCACCTGCTGCGCCATTTTGAGCTGCAAATCCAGGATATGATTCTTCTCTTCCAACTCCACATATTTTTGTTTAAGCTGATCGCTCAAATGCTTGACGCGCAGCAGGGAATTGATTTTGGAAATCAACAGATAGGCGTCGAAATTTTTCTCAATGTAGTCGTCCGCCCCGACTTGTATCGCTCTGACGCGGGAGTCTCTGGTGTCCAGGCTGCTCATGAATAAAATCAAAGTATATTCCGTATCCGGGTTGGATTTTATTTTTTTGCACAGGTCAAAACTGCTGATGTCAGGCAGCTCCGCGTTCAGCAGAATAATATCGGGCAGGAACATAGTCACCTTGGCAAGCGCGTTCAGCCCGCTTTCAGCCGTGTAGATCTCATACCCGGTGCTGGAAAGGCATTGTCTGATCAAGTCCGCGCTCTGCGCGAGCGGATCCACAATCAAGATCTTATCCATGGGGAGCCACCTTTTTATAAAAATGTATCGCGTTGCCAGTCACATTAAAAGCCAATTTGTCCGTAAGGGAATAAACCAGGCGAATGCCCCGCCCGCCTTCGCTCATGAGATTGTCTTCTTCACGGATATGGGCCAGCAGCCGCAAATAATCAAAACCCACGCCTTCGTCCGCGATGGAGGCAAACAGCATGTCATCTGAAATTTCTACTATCAGATGCACATTTTTCGTAATATCGCTTTTATTGCCGTGGACGACCGCATTGTAAAGCAGTTCGGAAAAAACGAGCCGCAGATCCATATAATCTTCCGCGGACAATTCCGGAACGCTCGTCTTGATAAAGGTTAAGACTTGCGAGAGAATTTGTTTCACATGATAGATTTCACTGGCGAAGCGCAGTTCCAATTTCTGTTCCAATACGATCACACTCTTTGCGGCGTTTCATTCAAACAAATTCATTTTGTGATTTTTGCTCATGTCAATCACCGTGTTTTCGTCCGTCGTCGATATGTCCAATTCATCCATGAGCGCCTTGATCATGACGAGGCTCATTTCCTCCGCGCTGGCGGCCAGGGTTCCTTGAATCTGCATATGAATGGAGAGGACGTTTTTTTCCATGTAAAATTGGATGACGAAATTGCTCTTGGGATGCGGAGGGAGTTTTTTGAT
>JAITPB010000103.1 GCA_031289625.1 Clostridiales bacterium
ATTTGTGCAGCAGATCGGGCAAATCGCGCGTCATAGATGGATTGCATACGCGGTCGGCAATGTCTATGCCTGCTGAGTTGGCGTACAACTCAAGCCCTGCGGACATACGAAAGCCATACGTGCTGTCCTCATAATAAATGACGGCTGTCTTTACACCGCCGTTCACCGCATAGTCGCACATTTTCCGAGCGATTTGGCTGTCGTCGGGTATATTGCGGAACAGATAGTCAGACGGAGGATTGGTCAGCGCGGATATGGAAACCGTGGGGACGATCAATGTCTTTTCGCCTTTTTTATAGAGTTCAGAGATAGGCAGGCAAATGTCCGAGTACCAATGCCCAACCACGCCGATAATGGAAGGGTTGCTGATGTATTTTTGCGCCAAGGCGATAGCCGTGCTGAAATCCGCGTTATCGTCGTCTACTTGAACCTGGAGGGAGACCGGTAAATCCATTGACTGTATATCTTCTTCCGCTAATTTCACGCCATCCAAAAAACAGGTATTCTGCTGGGCAAACGCCAGGGGAACCGGCGCCGCGATTATATAGGCCTCCCCTTTATCAGCGGACGAACAAGAAATAAGCGTCAGTAAACACACCAACGCGGCTGGTTTTGTCCATTGTTTCATTGCGGATCCCTCCCGGCGAATATTTGATAATAAATAACAGCGGCGCACCGGCAGGGCCCCTCGCAAGCAGGGCAAATGGTATCTTTGTCGTCAGCCCAAAAATTCGGGATCTCTGTATAAACGCTGAATCCGTTGTTTTTCATTATTCTGTCCATGGGAACCTTGTCGCCTTGCTTCCACGCGCTGCCCCACGCCGAGACGATACCGCTTATTTCCGCGTCTCCTAAACAGCCGGCAAAGAGTTGATCTGACAGCCCTGTCCTTCTGAACGATCTCTCCACGGCCATGGATTTCATATAGCAGATTCTGCCGTCTCCGCCGGCATATCGCGCCATGATATCATAGGGTATTTTTAAGAATTTTGAGGCGGTATAGGCGCGGACATATAAAAAAACGCAGTATCCCGCAAGCGAACCGTCTATTTCGGCTGTGAGAAAAACGCCGTCTTGGCTGGCCATTTGGGATAAGCGCGATTCAGACAAATAATTTTGGCCGAAACTGCGGTTGGCTAAAGCTACCAGCGCATCCGCGTATTGCCCGTCATAACGCTTTACGTCAAAGTCCAGTTTGGTAATCAACGTTACCCATCCTTTTACGATTCATATAGTTGGTTTACAGTATTATTGTGAATACAATATTTTTTATTATGCTGGTAATGATTACGCATAGTTTTTTGAAAACACGGAAATAATTATTTTATTAAAAATAATGGGAAAATGAGACGCGCTGATTTTGCGGCGCATGGAAATCAAGAATTTGGCCATAACCGCGGAACATGGAGCGAGGGATCATTTTATGTACGCTAAATTAACCGAGCGATACGTCCTCAGAGGCTGGAAGTCGATACCATATGCGTTGATCGATACTAAGACGGCTGACATAAAATTTTTAACGCATGAAGCGTACATGCTTTTTGACTGCCTCGATGGCGAAACCAATTTAGATGTGGTTTTAATGACGCCCATGCAGCGTGAACTTTTGGCGCGGCTGCTCGAGGAAGGGACTGTCGAACGCCATGAGAAGCCGATACCGCTTCTTCCGTATCAGCGATATAAAAAAAGCGGCGGAGCTTATGTGAAGTCATTGCATTGGTCCATTACAGGCATGTGCCATTTGAAGTGCAGACATTGCTACATGGGCGCCCCGGGGCGCAGATACAGCGATATGAGTACGGAAGAATGTCTTACGGTTATCCGTCAGATGCAGGACGCGAATATATCCGAGGTGAGCGTTACAGGCGGCGAGCCGCTTCTGCGAAAAGATTTTTGGCGGTTAATCGACGCGTTTACAGAAGCCCATATTCATTTAAGTCAGTTATACACAAACGGCTTATTGATCGACAGCGCTTTTTTGGAAAATATGCGCCGCCGCGGTCTTTCTTTCGCGTTTGTATTGAGTTTCGACTGCGCAGGCTGCCACGATTGGATGCGCGGCATATCCGGCACGGAGGAAAAGACAGTCGCCATTATTAACCGGCTGTGCGCCGAAGGGCATATCGTATCTGTTGAAACGGCGCTTCACAGCGGCAATATCAATCAGCTGCTTCCAACTTATGAATTACTGAAAAAAATCGGCGTACACTTTTGGAAAACTTCTTTAACCTACGAGTCGGGCGAATGGAGAAAAAATAAAGTCTCTCAGCTTGCGCTGGAGGATCTCTATACAAATTATTTTTTGCTGTGCAAGAAATATCTGGCGGACGGTCAGCCGTTTAATATTCAGCTTGACGGATTTTTTGCCGGACGCAAAGGCGGCGGAGGCGAGATACCTTATGTGCGCTCAAACGCTACACCTGAGGGCTTAAAGTCGCATTCGTGCCTAAGCTGCCGCACACACCCGTATCTTTTGCCCGATGGCAGGCTGATCCCGTGCCCGTCCATGACGGATACATTTCTCGAGCGGGATATGCCGAACATGTTAAGTACGACGATTGCGGAGGTCTACGGCGATTTTGACGGCAAATTTTTCAGGCTGGCGAATATACGCGCGGAAGACGTAGTATACGGCAATCAATGCGCTTCCTGCGAGTATCGCTTTGAATGCGGCGGTGGCTGCCGGGCGTGCGCCATATTCAGCGGAAACGGGGAAATGGGATACGACAAAACCGTTTGCCGGTATTTCAAAGAAGGATATCGCGATCGCGTCGGCGAATTGATTGCGGCGGCGGAATATTAACCGGATTCCCGCATCCGCGGTACATACCGTGCGGCGATGTACTTACTGTTCGCGCATGGTCTATATCAGAAGGGAGGTACGGATTCGTGACATTTATGGACTTAACGCAAAAACTGCAAAGCAGGCCCGACCTAACGGACGCCTTCAAAAATGCTTCCAGCGAAGAAAGAGTAAAGCTGATAGAGACGCATTTCCCCGATTTAACAGAGGAAAAACTGCGTTCAATCGATTTAAGTTCCGCTGAATTGGATGAATCTACGCTGAGAACCGTAAGCGGCGGCGTTGATCCCGCGTTTGTATATGGCGTAGCCAAAGACATTATTGGTTTTATCGGCGGAGGTTCGACATATTCAGGCAGAACCGGTACCGGCAGAAATAGGTAAAAATAAAATCATAACTGAAGGAGAACCGCTATGAGCAAATTATCTGATTTTTACAAACAATCTGAAACAAATGGCGATTTACGAAAAGCCCTTGAATCTGCAAACAACAAGTATAAAGGCGACGCAAATCCCGATAGGGAGAAAGTATATTCGGAAATCATATCTATAGCGGGTAATCATGGCACAACACTTTCACGCGGCGATTTTGACGCGCCTAAAGGCGAACTGAGCGATAGCGAGCTTCAGACAGTTGCGGGCGGCGCGGGCGGCTGCTTAATTTCCAACGCCGGATGCAACGTGTTCGGTGAAATCGACAAAAAAGGCGGCTGCATTATTGTCGGCGCATACAGATGAATTTTATGCGGCTATAATTTAAGAATAGTTTTATAATTATGGGGAAGATTAACATTAGACAACAATTCACTGCTGTCTGTAATCATTATAAATTTCAGGAGGATTTTAGAATGGGTGTAAAAGAATTCAAAGACAGAATTGCAAGCGATACCTCATTCGCGAATAAGTTTTCACGCGTTCAGACCCCAGAGGATCTGGTCAAGTTAGCGAATCAGGAAGGCTTTAGCTTTACGGTTGACGATGTGAGAAACAACACGGAATTATCAGACAGCGAACTTAAATCAACAGTCGGCGGGGCGGACGTTTTGGCGTCAACCTATTTTGTATCGACAGGCACTGTTTTTGCGAAGAATTATTTCGTACAAAAATAAACAGTGAATATTCAAAAAAGGCTGGGGGCGATATGCCGTCTGCCTTTTTCTGATTTTTATAGGAGAATTAAGATGAAAATCAATGGAATCTGCTTGATATTAACCGACCGTTGTACGGCGCGATGCGATATATGCTGCTTTTCATGTTCACCGGAACGCAATCAGGTGATGGACGAACAATTAATGCTGGACACAATAGACGCCGCCGAGGGCGTGGAATATATCGGTTTCAGCGGAGGCGAACCCTTTTTGGAATACAAGCTGCTGCTCAAGGGCGTTACACGCGCAAAAGAACGCGGGCATACCGTGACGATAGCCACCAACGGCTTCTGGGGCGCTTGGCCGCGTGAAAGGATAGAGGAAACGCTCCACTGCCTGAAGCCAAATATTATTTTTATCAGCACAGATTACTACCACGCGCAATATGTATCCGAAGCCGTCCTGGCGGAGGCGGTAAGCGCGGCCAAAAGCATGGGTATCCGGACAGAGCTAAGCATAGGCGAGACGAAAGAAGGTATTTCAGCCGCTGAATATTTTAAATCCCTGGGCACTTACAAATATTTGACCAACTATACCATATATCCTTTTGTACGCGCCGGCCGCGCGGCCGCCCTGCCGGACGAGGCGTTTATCCGTCCTGTCCCGACACAGCAATTGTATTGCGCGGCGCGCGGCATGATTTCCGTACGGTATGACGGCCAGGTATTCCCGTGCTGCGAACAGTTGGTGTTTGATACGGCGATGTCCCTCGGGAACGTAAAAAATTCCACCATAAAGGATCTGCTCGCGGCGGAGGATAACAATGTTAAATTATCGGTTATAAAAGCCATGGGCTTTGATTTTCTGATGGATTCGGCAAAAGAATCACTGGGACTCGATTTCCCTTCGGAATGTTCAAAAAGCTGTGAAATCTGCGGCATGTTGTTTAAGAATGACGAGGACGTCGTACAGCGCCTCAATGAATGGATTGCGGAAGAATACGGGCGCCTGTCAGTAGATAAATTGCTTATGAGAGCCTGAAGGGGGAAATATTGATATGGATATGAAAACATTGGTCTTTTTAATGACGGATAAATGCAGCGCCGCTTGTAAAATTTGCTGTTTCTCATGCACCCCGAATCGTAAAAAACTACTTAGTAAAGAGCGTATGAAAGAATATATACGGCAGGCGAATGAAATCGGCACATTTAATACAGTCTCGTATTCAGGCGGGGAAGCGATCCTCTATTACGGCCAGTTGAAGGAATGCATGGAGTACGCTAAATCCTTCGGAATGAAGTCTACGTTGGTCAGCAACGGCTTTTGGGGCGCGGATTACGATAAAGGCTATGAAATGATGAAAGGCTTAAAAAACGCCGGCTTGAGTGATATATCCATCAGCGTGGATCAATTCCATCAGGAGTATGTGCCGCTGGAAGCGGTTAAAAACGCGATTCGTATTACGGAGAAACTGGGTGTCCTGTCCACATTGACAGCCATGGATTTAGCGGATGGTAAAAGTTCTTATGATGTGATGGATAGGCTCCGCCCCGAGATTTACGGAAAAGATATCATCGTTTACCCTTGCTTTCCGGCGGGCGCTGCCGGGGAAAATATCCCGGAGGATCAGTTTATAATGGCCTGCAAGCCTGATACCGCCATTTGCCCGTATAATAACGATATTATTACCATGTTCGATGGTTCTATGCTGATGTGCTGTTCCCAATTCAGCCGTGATATACCCATGACATATTTGGGGCGCTTTGAGACAGATGCACTGCTGGACATTGTAGAAAATTTTAACGATAATGATTTTAGATATGTGCTGCTGCAGAAAGGGTTCGCGTTTTTTACGGATCTCGCGCGGAAGCTGCATGTGCCGCTGCAGGGGAATTACTGCGTCGCGTGCCATCTGTGCCGTGAACTGTTTGGAAACAAAGCTTTTGTGGAAGCGGCCGAACCGTATGTGACGGAGGAAGCGGATCGCATGAGGGTGCGGAAGCTGTTGAGCGTATCGTGAAAACACAAGGGGATAGAGTGGGTTTAAGCCTCTGTCCCCGGTTTCAAAAACATACATAAATAAATGAATGTGCCGGCCAATGTTAACGCCGCTAATAGCAGCGGCGAGCCTTCTTTTATGGACAGCAACGCGGGGGCGGATGTTTGACCCGCTTTTCCAGCCAGCGTAACCGCGATCATCACATTGGATTTGTCCAGATGCCTTAACAAAGGCAGATCCATAAAGCATTCCAGCAGCAAAACCAAACCAAAACTGTCCGCAAAACCCATTATCACGATAACCGCCAGTATGACAGGCAAAGTAGGCCATAGGGAGAAAACCGCGATGGAAGCGCCTGTCAGCAGACCATATAAAATGATTCCGTTTTGCGCGCCCATACGCTTATGCACCCATCGTGTCGTGAATGGCGACAAATAAGCCGCGGTTAAGCTGTTTGCCATAATCAACGCTGAAACAGTCGCGGTTGGCAGTTGGATTTGCGCCCCATACAGGGGCACTGCATATATAATGAACATTCCGGCGGCATACAGCGGAAATATAATGAACGCTAGGTATCCCAACGCTTGGCGGGAAACCATCAGGCCGCGCAGCGTTTTTATGATATTGGAAGAACGGCGCTCCGCCGCGTGGGGCAACCTGGATATATGAACAATCGGTATACAGCACAGTGTTACGGCGGCGGAGATCATAAATATCAGGGAGAAAGGGAACCGATCCCCCAGAAGCCCGCCAATGACCGCGCCGCAGCAAAAACCAATCAGCGTGCCGCTGGTTAAATCGGCCAGCATTTGTGAACGGCTCTGCTCGGTCGCCTGGCTTGAGGCGATAATTCTGCCTGTTATGGTGGAAAGCATAAAGCCGAACCCGGTTATGGCGCGGGCCAGCGCAAAGATATAGATATTATGCGCGGCGGCGGATAATATCAGGCCGGATACGCAGATGGCTATGCAGTCGTAAAGTGTTTTAGCGTAACCGATTTTGTTGAGGATTACGCCGCTGAGTAACACCGCGGCCAGCCCCGCGCCCATTTCAAGCGTCACCGGGATACCCACTAAGAATCCGGATCCGTTGTTTTGAAGGCAAAGCTGATACGAGGCCGCGGCTATGATAACAGCGCCCATATTGATGCTGAAATACAACAGAAAAAACAGCAGGCGCGCCGCTTGCGTATTAATTGACGATTTTTCTTGAGCATTGGCGCCGATGTCCATATAAAAAAGAAACTCCAGCGCCAGAAAGAGCGTAACGGCGGTTAAACTGATTGTTTCTAAGAGAAAACCCAGAAATTTTTGATAGATCCGATTGTTATTAATAACGCCGTATAAGCCGCCGCCTAAGTCCACATACCTTTCACCGGCGTTTACCTCGGACGATATGCGTTCAATGTCTGGAATGTTTCCGCAGATATCATTCAAATATTCATCGAAGCCAACAAACGACTCTTCATTTATGCCATACGATATCAGCTTGGATTTATCACGCTCTATTGAGCTCCCAATGATTTTTCCCGCGATATTGAGTGATTCGAGATACGCGTTTTCATAAAAAAAGGCCAATGACAGCCCAAACACAATCTGCGCGGCGGCTGTAACAAGCATAACCGCCCGCTTGCCGTGACTCATACGGCCAACAACCGTATATAACGCGATAAAAGCGGCGATTGCCAATAACAGCGCCATATATATGATTGCGCGCGCGTACCTCGCCGATTGCGCGTCCGGTTCTTCACGGTTCAGCAGCAATGAAACCGTGCCTTCGTTAGAGAGGGGCAGTTCTGTATAATAACTTGCGCTTGTATTCACATCGTAGGCGGGTAAGTTATCCGGGGATCCAGGAGGGTAACTGTACAACACTTCACGCTCTGCGTCCAACAGCTTTACAGAAATGATGCCGTCGGACGATTCCTTTATTTGACGCAGGATGTCCTCCGCGCCGTAGAACCGTTCCATCGGTTTGCCAAGCCATAAGGCGAATTCAATTTTTTCAACCGGACCGGCGGCCGCGAGCCTTTGCGAATACATAAATATCTCGGCGGACATTTTATATTGGGAAATAATATTTAAAACACCGGACAGGAACAGCGAAAAAATTGTGAGAACCAGTCCTGTCTTAATCCATCTGTTCTTGGTCATGGTTTCGCGCCGCCTCTGGCCCGGATTATACCGTCCATTGACAGCAGCGTTTTAAAAGGCGGATGAATACCGGCCATCTGGCAGGCGTCATAGTTTAAGAATATTTTGGGGACAATTTCAAACACCTGCCCCAATGCGTCTATGGGCTTGCCGTCTTTATATTCCCGCAACCGATATGCCGCAAACCGGCCCTGGTCAATGACGTCCTCCAGTGTAACGCTCAGCATGACGCCGTTTTCGACTTGGCTTTCCCCAACTTGGGAGATCGTCGCGACGCCGGCGGCTGTAATATCCGCGAGCAGCCATGGCAGCATGTAATCCTCTGTGGTTGCTGTTGTAATGTATAACCCGTCTATGCCGTCGGCGATAAGCTCTCCATATGCCGCTTTCATCTCGCGGTAGTATCGGCCTTTATCGCTGTCGTCAAGCGCTTCAGCTACATGTTTTTCGGTTAAAGCAAATCCATGGCCAGCCGCTGACTGTTTAGCCTGGGCGACGCCCGAATACGCGTACGCAAAGGTGTTATCCTCATATACAACGCCCAGTTTTTTTATCTCAAAAACCCTAAACGCCGTGTCAAGCTGCCGCCTGTACCGGCTGGGGTCTATATACGCGTAAGAATTGGGTTTAAAACGTTCGGTTTCGCTTTTTACAATACCCGAAAGGACAGGGTTAGCCGCGGCGAAAACCATATAGTCATTTTGGGTTTCATGTCCGGTCATATATACGCCAGCCGCCGTCCCCATCACGATCAGCAGATCCACATCTTTATGATTGGTGAATTGGCTGTACTCCGCTTCATCCATACCCTTCATTGAGAAGAACATATCCGGCGCAAACAAAAAATTGCCTCCGGAGGAAGCACTGAGCGCCGACCATACCGTCCGCGCATTTGATTCATCCATATCGGGATGAAAGCCGGAAATCAGGCCAATCTCACGCAAGCCGAGCGCGATGCCGGACAGGTTACGGGCAAACGCGCTGTATTCTTCGGATTCGACATAGCCGACGCGGATAGGATTCGGTCTTTCCATGGCATTGGCTGAGAGACAGAAAAAAAATAGCAAGAAATACATTAAGGCCGCGCCGAACGCTGTAAATTGCCGCATCATTTATCCCCCCGATCATTTATTGCTATTATGCGCAGAAAATAACGCGCTATGCAGCATTGACTCGATCGTTCATTTCGCCCAATCAGCCGGGGGAGGACTGGGGTGTAGAGAACAATCTGCACGGGCAACCATTCTTGCCAGCCCAGTTTTATATAAATACCGGTTCGCGATCGATCAGGCCTTCGTTTTCCACTAATTTGACTTCGCTGTCATTGAACAGGTACAGACGGTAAACAATGACGCTGACTTTTTCGCCCACCTGCATTTCAAGCTCGGCGGGCGAACGGCGTGAGATAACCCGAATGCCCTTCACGTTGACGCGCAGTTCCATTTCGCCTCCGCGAAAAAACACGTCTTCCACTATGCCCTCTTCCGCACTGTTGGCATACTGCGCTGTGCCGAGTTCAAAAAGCCCGACAAATTCCGGGCGGATAAACGCCCGCTCAAATCCGTCTACAGGAAAAAATCCCTTGAAAACAGAATAATTTTCAATCTCCGCCGACTCCCCGATAAACCGCGCGACAAACGGGGCGCGGGGGTTTTGGTAAATCTCCGCCGGGGAACCGGACTGTATAACCTTACCCAGGTTTGTTATAATAATTTCATCCGCCACTTCGATCGCCTCGTCCTGATCATGCGTGACGAAAATAGACGTGATGCCGACCTTGGCGATCGTTTCCCGCAGCCATGAGCGCAGCTCTTTACGGACTTTCGCGTCAATGGCGGCGAACGGCTCGTCAAGCATCAGCAGCTGCGGATTCGGCGCAAGGGCGCGGGCAAACGCCACGCGCTGTTTCTGGCCGCCGGAAAGCTGATAGGGAAAACGCTTTTCCAAGCCGGTCAGGCCGATGAGGCTGATCATCTCGCCGACACGGCTGCGTATGTACTTCTTATCCCGTTTTTGGATTTCCAAACCAAAAGCGATATTATCAAACACATTCATATAGCGGAACAGCGCATAGTTTTGAAACACAAACCCGATGCCGCGCTTGGCGGCGGGTATGCCGTTTATCCGTTTTCCATCCACGAAAATATCGCCCGAGTCCGGCGCTTCCAGCCCCGCGATCATGCGCAGGATGGTCGTTTTGCCGCTGCCGGAAGGCCCTAAAAGCCCCACCAGCTTTCCCTTTTCGATGGAGAAAGATACGTCGTCCGACGCTTTGAAATCGCCGAAATATTTATAGATGCTTTTCAATTCTACATACATTCAGCGCTCATCGCCTTTTTCCAGTTTGTATTCCACGATATTCCGCACAATCAGCACAATCACTGCAATCACCACCAGAATGCCCGATACCGCGAACGCTTGCGTCAAGTGAAACTCGTTAAACAGGATCTCCACATGAAGCGGCAGCGTATTCGTTTTCCCGCGCAAGTGCCCGGAAACCACGGAAACCGCGCCGAACTCGCCCATGGCCCGCGCTGTGCAGAGGATAATGCCGTACAACAGGCTCCACTTGATATGCGGAAAAGTGATTTTGCGGTAAATCGTGAACCAGCTTGCGCCCATCAAAGCGGCGGCTTCCTCTTCATCTGTCCCGCGCGACTGCATGAGAGGAATCATCTCGCGCGACACAAATGGGAATGTCACAAAAATCGTCGCCAGGACAATACCCGGAACGGCAAACACGATTTTGATATCGTGCGCCTGCAGAAACGGATACGCCCAGCCGATGCGCCCGAACACGAGAATAAACGTCAGCCCCGCGATGACGGGCGATATCGAAAACGGGATGTCTATCAGCGTGGTCAAAAGCCCTCTTCCCTTAAAATGATAACGCGTAATGGCCCAGGAAGCGGCAATGCCAAAGACGGTGTTGACGATCAGCGCGATAACCGTCGTCAGTAAAGTCAGTTGAAGCGCCTTTAATGTATAGGGTTCGGAAACCGCTTGCCAAAATGTTTCAAGCCCTTGCCGGAAGGCATAGACAATGACGGTGGCCAGCGGCAGAATCAGCATGATAAAAATAAAGGCGGCGCCGGCGGCTATCAGCGCGCCTTTCACAGCTTTTTCCATGTATTCACTCCCCTCCCCCCGACCTTGCCACGATGCGCGCCTGAATTAAATTGAGGCCAAACAAAAGGATAAAAGCGAAGAGAATCATGATCAGCGCAATAGAAGTCGCCGCTGCGTAATTAAACTGCTCCAGCTTGCTGACAATCAGCACAGGGGCGATTTGCGTCTTATACGGAATATTGCCCGCGATAAACACGACGCTCCCGTATTCGCCGATCGAGCGGGCGAAAGCAAGTCCAAAGCCCGTCAGCGCGGCGGGAAAAATTTCCGGCAAGATAACTTTGAAAAACGTCCGCGATTTGCCCGCGCCGAGCATCGCCGCCGCCTCCTCACATTTGGGGTCAATCTTTTCCAGCACCGGCTGCACAGAGCGCACGACAAATGGAATGCCGATAAAAATCATCGCGATCGTAATGCCCGCAGGGGTATAGGAAATTTTAATACCTGCGCGTGCGAAAAGACTGCCTACCCAGCCTTTGTCCGAATAGAGCGTGGTCAGCGCAATGCCCGCGACAGCGGTGGGCAGCGCGAATGGCAGTTCAATAAACCCGTCGAGCAGCCGCCGGCCCGGGAATTGATAGCGCGTCAGAATCCACGCCAATAAAACGCCGAACACCGCGTTGATCGACGCCGCCAGCGCAGAGCAGCCCAAGCTGATTTTATAGGCCGACACCAGCTGTTTGTCCGTAATAACGTGCCAAAATTCCGCGAAGGTCATCCCGCGCATATTCAGGAACACGGAGATCAGGGGGATCAGCACGATCAAACTGAGCATGGAGACAGTAATGCCCATAGAAATCCCGAACCCTGGAATGATTCCCTTGGCTTTCACACGGCCCATCGCGCCGTCCCCCTTTTTTTTGCTGTCATATTATTTTATCTGATTTTATTTTACTGTTTATAGATTTGATCAAAAATCGCGTCGTCTGCGAAAAATTTAGCGGTCGCCGCAGTCCAGCCGCCGAAATCGTCGTCAATATTCACCAGTTTAAGATTCAAATCAAATGTATCCGCAAACCCGGCGAGAATATCGGGGTTGGATGGGCGGTAAAAATTCTGCCCTTCCAAAAACTGTGCCTCATCGGAATACAGAAATTCGAGATACGCGGCGGCCACTTCGCGGGTCCCGCGTTTGTCAACGACTTCGTCTACAACGGCGACGGACGGCTGCGCGAGAATGCTGATAGACGGCGTGACTATCTCAAAATCGTCCGGATGTTCCAACAGAGAAAGAAACGCTTCATTTTCCCACGCCAGCAGCACATCGCCCTGGCCGTTCTCTACAAATGTCGTCGTCGAGCCGCGCGCGCCGGAATCCAGCACGGTAACATTTCCATAAAGGTCTTTTAAAAATTGCGTCGTCTTTTCTTCGTCGCCCTGATAAAGGTCAAGGGCAAAGCCCCACGCCGCTAAAAAATTCCAGCGCGCGCCGCCAGAGGTTTTAGGGTCTGGCGTAATGATTTCGATGCCCGGTTTAACGATGTCGTCCCAATCTTTAATACTTTTCGGATTGTCCTTGCGCACGAGAAAGACGATCGTGGAAGTATAAGGGGCGCTGTTCTTTGGAAACTCGCCGACCCAGCCGGATTCAATCAGCCCGCCGGTGACGAGTTCGTTGATATCCTGTTCCAGCGCAAGCGTCACCACATCGGCCTCGTTGCCTTCCAGCACGCTGCGCGCCTGTTTGCCAGAGCCGCCGTGAGACTGCGTAACCGTCACATCCTGCCCCGTTTTTTCTTTCCAGTGTTTCGCAAAAATTTCGTTATAGGCCGCGTAAAGCTCGCGGGTGGGGTCATAAGATACATTGGTGATCTCCAGCGCTTTAAGTTCGGATTCAGCAACCGGCGCTTCGGACGCGGGCAGGCTCTCGCCTTCTGGAATGGCCTCGCTTACCGGGGCGGCGTCCTCCGCGGGCGGCGCAGCCGAGGAAGCGCCGTCTGTGGGGGCGGTTTTAGATGAGCAGCCGGTCAGCGCGGCGAAAGCGCTCAGCGCAAAGAGCAAAGCCGCGAACATCTTTCCGCGATGCGTTTTCTTCGTTCGCCTGTTCTTTGTGCGCGTATTTGTTGTTCTCATCGTGACTTCTCCTTTAATTTTTATAATGTGTATATGAGTAATATAGTTTTCATTATACGTTGCCCTTTTTTTCTTGGCAATAAGAATTTAGGCAATCGTTTGCGCAAAACGAACCATTTTTCTCTTCCACATTATTGCATAATTATCGCGTTTTATTTTACTTCATTTCCAGCTTGTAGCCCACGCTCCAAATCGTTTTAAGGCTCCACACGTCTGCATAAGGCATTTTTTCCCGCAGCCTTTTAATATGTACATCCACGGTACGGGTGTCCCCCATAAAATCATAGCCCCATATCCTGTCCAGCAGCTGCTCCCGCGTAAAAACCTGATTCGGATGGGACGCGAAATGGAGCAGCAGCTCAAATTCTTTCGGGGGCAGTTCCAATACTTTGCCGTGGTACGTCGCTGTATAGGTAGATGGGTTGACAGTCAGGTTTGGAATGACGATTTGTCTGCTCACATCGCCGTCCCGCTGCTCATAGCGGCGCAGAACGGCTTTTACCCGCGCCACCAATTCTTTAGGCTCAAAAGGTTTGACGATGTAGTCGTCGGCGCCCAGTTCCAGCCCCAGCACTTTGTCAAACGTCTCCCCTTTCGCCGTCAGCATGATGATGGGCGCGGCGCTGATTTTCCGTATCTCGCCGCAGACCTGATATCCATCCTTGCCGGGCAGCATGAGATCCAAGATAACAAGATGCGGGGAATACGCGGAAAATTCTTCCGCCGCTTTTTGGCCGCTGTGTATCTCCCGCGTTTCATAGCCTTCTTTGTTGAGATACAGCGCAATTAATTCAGAAATGTGCTGATCGTCGTCCACAATCAGTATTTTGATTTTATTCTCGGTTTTATGCACCATCGTATCCTCCAAAAAAATCCCCTTCCATCGGGAAAGAGATTTATTGTATTTTATCATGATGTGTATATCAAGCGCAGAAGTAAATGCGCCTTTTCAAATATCAGCCCCGCGGCGAACCAAACGGGCGCGAAATCCAGCCGGATGAGTCCATGCACGCTGAACCGGCTGGCGCTGTAATCCCATGGACAGACGTGAATTCTTTTTAAAAGCGTTCCGGTAATGTATTCAATCACAAAAATACACAAAACGTAGCATCCTCCCCTCACCAAAACCGGAAAGCGGATTAAAATATCGCAGACTGGCGCCATAAAAACCGCCAGCCCATAGATGAAAAACATCCAGATAGACGTGGTGCCCATCATCTTATAATCTTTTTTGAGCAATGAATTCAACCCTGTCCATAAAATTTCCATGATCCATCCCATTGATCCGTAAATCAAAAATTTTATCAACATACCCTTTAGTATGGACACAATTTCAGTTTATAAAATTTTATTTTTTACCATTCTCCGCCTCCTTCCCGTCCCGCAAAATGGCAAGACAATTTTGAAAATACGCGGGCAATTCCGTTTCCAGCGTAATCTGCCGCCCAGTGACCGGATGCTCAAAACCCAGAACCTTCGCGTGCAGCGCCTGCCCGTTGAGATCCGGCAAGCGGCGCGCGGCAAGGGCCGCGACCTTTGCCGCGGCAGGAGCGCCATAAAGCCCGTCTCCCAGCAAGGGCCGGCCGATATAAGACATATGTACGCGAATCTGGTGCGTGCGTCCCGTTTCCAAGCGCGCCTCCACATACGTCAAACCGTCGAAACGCTCCAGTACCTGGATATGCGTCACGGCGGATCGGCTGTTCTTATCCGTAACGGCCATTTTCGTTCTCTCCACGGGGTGGCGGCCAATCGGTTTATCGATGATAAGACTGTCCTCCTGGAGAGAGCCGACCGCGATAGCGTGATAGCGCCTTTCCATGCTGTGCGCGGACAATTGCGCCGATAAAGACAGAAAAGCGCGATCCGTTTTGGCAAAAACCAGCGCGCCGGATGTATCCTTATCAATCCGATGCACCACGCCAGGACGCAGCACGCCGTTTAACCCCGCAAGCCGGCCCTGGCAATGATAGAGAAGCGCGTGAACCGCCGTGCCGCTGTAGTGCCCCGGCGCAGGATGAACCACCATGCCGCGCGGCTTATTGACGACAATCAATTCATCATCTTCATATAAAATATCCAGCGGAATATTTTCCGGCTGAAGCGCCGCCGGTTCCGGCGCGGGCCAATGAATCTCCACGAGGTCGCCCACTTTAACGCGGCCGCTTTTGCTGACGTGTTTTTGGTTAAGCCGTATCGCGTCTGAGGCAATCAGCCTTTGAACGGCGGCGCGCGTGAGTTCCGAGCAGACTTGGGCCGCAAAGGCGTCCAGCCGCATACCGGCCTCCGCCGGATCGACGGTCAGCAGACGCGTTTCAGGAACCAACAGGTTACACAACAGGCTTCTCGTCCTCCCAGTTCAAAAAAATCATGATGAGCGCAAAAAAAATGGTTCCCACCACCACATAACTGTCCGCTATATTAAACACCGGAAAGTCTACAAACCGCACATGAAAAAAATCCACCACAAACCCGTTCCGAAACCGATCAATGAGATTTCCGGCGGCGCCTGACGAGATAAGAATCAGCGCGAACCTTACCTTCCGGTATTTTGGTCCGCGCGGAAGCCTGACATAGTAGATCGCGATTCCCACCAGAATCAGCAAAGTCAAACCGACGAAAAGCCAGCGCGCGCCCTGCAAAAATCCAAAAGCCATCCCGCGGTTCTCCACATAGGTCAAATCCAATATGCCCTGCGCCAATGTCACGGACTCCACCGGTTTGAGAAAAGAAACCGCGCAGAATTTCGTAATTTGATCCAGTACGACGAGCGCAGCGCAAATGAAGAGGCTCCAAATCAATATACATCCCTCTCTCCGCATTGCGTAATGCCCCGCAGCGCGTCCAAGATTTCATCGTCCCGCGCGTTTTTTTCCGTATAGGGCTGCCCGGCGGCACGCAAGAGGATAAGATTTATTTTACCTTCTTTATTTTTTTTGTCAAATCGCATTTGATCATAAATGTCCGCCGGGGCATAAGGCGCTTTGACCGGCAGCGCCCAAAACTGGAGCAGCTCCTTTATGTCTTCCAGATCCGAAACCTGTATGCCCGCGCGATCACGCTGCATAGACGCGTACAGCGCGGCGGTCATGCCCACAGCCACACAATGTCCATGAGGCCATTGAAATTGCGAGAGGGTTTCTATGGCGTGCCCAAACGTGTGCCCGAAATTTAACACTTCTCTAAACCCCAATTCTTTTTCATCCTGGCTGACGACTTCGGATTTGATCCGGCAGGAGCCTTCCACCACCGCGCGCAGACAGTGCATGTCCAGCCCGCGGATTTTTTCTCTATCCCGTACCAGCATATCATAGTAAGCCTTGCTCGCAATCAAACCGTGCTTGATCACTTCGCCCATCCCGGAAGCCAATTGAACCTCTGGCAAAGTGGCGAGCGTTTGCAGGGCGACGTAAACCAAAGCGGGCCGGTAAAATGCGCCAATCAAATTTTTGTGCCCCATGAAATCCACGCCCACCTTGCCGCCTACGCTGGAATCCACCTGCGCCAGAAGCGACGTGGGCATCTGTACGTGTGCGATGCCCCGCATAAATGTCGCGGCGGCAAAACCAGCCATGTCTCCTGTGACGCCGCCGCCCAGGGCGGCCACTACGGAACGCCGGTCCATTTGCAGATCCGTCATGCGCCGGTAGAACATTTCTATTGTTTCCAAATTTTTACTGCCTTCGCCCGGCGGAAACGTGATCAGATGCACGTCTTGGGAAAAAGCCGCCAACCGGTCGCTGACATCCCTTGCGTAAAGCGCCGCCACATTTTCATCCGATATGACGCAAATTTTTCGGTTCCATAAATCCGCTTTTTGCAGCGCCTCCGCCAGCCCGTCAAAATCTTCGCGGATAATAATGGGATACCCTAGAGTATTAAAGTCCATCATAGCCAGCCCCCCAGCCTCTCCCTATTCTCTCTCATAATAAAAACTCATGATAAAAAAAGCCGCCAGGCGCAAGCCCGCGGCTTCTCATTATTTGTTCAGGTAATTCTCGACGGCATCGCCCAAAACGGGAATTTTAAACCGGTTGCCTTTGAAAGCCATGACCATCAGATAGATCCAGCTCACAAACATCAGCAGCGTGATGAGCCAGCTAAGCACGCCAAACAAAGCGCCCAAAACCGGGATGAACGATAGAACATCGAAGATCCACCTCACGACGCACGCCGCGATAAACCAGACGGTTGACTGGAGCGCGTGGAAACGGACAAATTTATTTTCCTTTTCCACCAGCAGATAAAAGATCCCTGACACGAATGTCAGTACGTAACATAGACCGCCGGACGTCTTTTCATCCAGCCCAAATACAGATTTTCCAGACATTATATCCCTCCTGTAATCAAATTATTACTGCGCCGCTTACATTATTATTTACGGAGGAAAAGCAAATCAGTCTGCATCCGCGGCGTTAAAATTTACCGTTTTCCCCTTCGTAAAAATTTTTGATCAGGTCGCAATGTAATGCTGACAAACCGTCGGCCTTATGTTTATCCCGGTTATAAATATACGCCATACGCGTAATGGCCTGCCGCCATTCTATATTGTTGAGAAGCGCTTCCGCGTCAAACCAGTTCTTCAGGCTGTCTTCCCGGCCGGTGTATATATAGATGCGGTAGGCGATATGGCGCACAAAAGAAATATACCCCATATCATAGACGCCTGTGCCGAGAATGATCGTGATGCGCGCCGGCGATAGAATGTCAGATTGTTCCAGAAAACACGCGATGTCTTCCGCGCAGTTCCACAGCGTCAGCGTGTTGTCACATTTGGTGGTTTCCCATAAAAAATAAGCCGCCGTCTTTGTGCTTTCAAACAGAAATTCATTCATCACAGCCACAGCCTCTTCCCCGCCTCCATTCTTGCTTCAAATCGCTATACTCCCGAATAAAAATAAAAATATTGACCAAGTATGGGGCCGCCCCTACCCCAATAAATTCAGCCTGGTGTTGGCGTTTCTGATCTGCTGGGAGCCTGAATATTCGTCCAAAATCCTCTGGTAACTTTTTCGCGCCGTCTCGGTGTCGGTCAATCTCTCGGCTGTTCTGCCCAAATAATACAATACGTCTGCGGACTGTGTGTTTTCAGGCTGAATATATCGAAGCGCCTTTTCCATTTCCGCGAAGGCCGTTTCCCAATTGCCCCTGTTATAATTTGTCATGCCCGTCTGATAATATTGTTTGACCAGTTCGGGATAAGACATTTCCCGGATAGCGCGGACGCTCTCCGCCAGTTCGGAAGGCAGCGTCTCCTCGTCCATGAGCGTCACCGCGTCCACAGCTTCCTGATATTGCTTGCGGTCAAATTTCGATTGCGCGTCCGTCACAGCCGCGGTTTTATCTCTCAGCGCAATTTCCGCCTTCAATTGATTGAGTTCCACTTCCTGCTGTTTTTTGCCATCGTCTATGCGCTGGATTTCTTCCCGCGCGCCGTCGAGCTGATCCTGCAAATCCTCAACCAGTGCTGTTTTTTCATTGTCTAATGTTTCAATCTGTTTCTGGGCGGCGCTGGTTTGCGCAGGCATAATCAAAATGTACAAAACGGCGAACGCGCACAGCGCGCCTACAATAAACGCGACGATCTCCGCAGCGGGAAAAGCGCCGCGCAGACCTTTTTTCTCCTCACGCGACAGCCCCATGAGGCCCGGCTGAATTGTTTTGGCCACAGTCGTGGCCACGGTCGCGGCCACACTGGAGGCCAAATTTGTGGCCACGTTTGTGGCCACGTTTGTGGCTGCACTCGAGGCTGTAAGCGTCTGCGCGGCTTTTTTGCCGCGGCGTATCATTTCCGCTTTGCCTTTCGCCGGATTGATCTCGCTTAAATAACGCAGCGCGGTGGGGTTGCCGGCGTCTACGGCCAACGTCTTTTCCACTGTGGCCAGCGCTCTTTCCCGATCATTTTGCATCAGCAAACAAAGCGCCAGTAAATTTAAGGCGTCCACAAATTTCGGGCTTGTTTCCACAGCTTTTTTGAGTTGAATCAACGCCATGTCGTCGTTTTTCTGCCGTACAAAAGTCAGCGCCTGATTATAAAAACGGATAGCGGCATCCAATTTTTCCAGATCGCGTGGATTCTCGCGGACACGCTTTAGATAATCCGCCGCCGGATCAGGCTCCGGGCGTCCGGAGGCGCTGACGCCCCACTCCAGCATGGCCTCGCCCACGCGGCCTATTTCAAAATAGACTAGGCCGAGAAGGTTGCGTGACGTCAGATTGTTTTTATTCAACTCAAGGCTTCTGCGCAGACATTCGGCGGCGCCGGTCATGTCGTCCGCTTGCGCCTTCGACAGCCCCTGGTTATAAAGGGCGTTGGAAGCCTGAACCGTTTTGGCGTACAAGACCAGGTCAAATTGACAATTGGGGCAATTGCCGCCGCCACGATCGTGGCCGCTTTCAAACGTAAAATCACAATTCGGGCATCGCACGCGTCTCTACTCCTTTGTGATTGTCGTCACCTTTTGCGTGATGTACTGCAGCATATCCATAATATCCTTCACCTCGCCAGGCTCAGAATCTGTCTTGTCTATTTCTAAAACAGGTTTATATTTTTGAATTTCCGTTTTGAAATCAATCATCTTCATACGCCTCCGTGAAATATTTTTTGATATCGCCGGCCAAGTATAACGATCCCACCGCCGCGACGACATCCTGTGCCCGCGCCATGGCCAAAGCCCCCTGGACGGCCTTGCGAAAATCCGGTTCCACAAACAGCGGCTTGTCTTTTGCCGATACGGCTTCCGCCAATTGTTCCGCGCGCGTGCCTTTGCCGCTCACCGGCTGGGTCAGCCAGAGGACATCCGCAAAGTTTTCCACTTCCCGGATAAAGGAGGCGGCTTCTTTTTTGGCCAATAAACCGATGATGAGAATAAGGCGGTGATGGCGGCAATAAGGCTGTATGGAACGGCAAAACGCTTGCGCGCCGTCCGGGTTGTGCGCGCCGTCTAAAAAAAACAGGGGATTTGTGCGCAGCAATTCCATTCTGCCGGGCCAAAGCGTTTTCCAAAGGCCCTGCCGTATATGACATTCCGAGATGAAAAGGCCCTTCTGGCGCAAAACTTCCACGCACAGCAACGCGTGGGACGCGTTAAAAACTTGGTATTCGCCCAGCAAGCGCATACGCAGACCATGATAAGAAAAAAACGAGGATGAAACGGAAAACACGGTCTCTCCCGCGCCGTAGACCACTTCAGAAGTTTTCCATGAATCATAAAAATAATATAGATCAGCGTTTCT
>JAITPB010000113.1 GCA_031289625.1 Clostridiales bacterium
GATTTGCTGATAAAAATGGCTTTTCAAAATCCGAAATTGCTACGTTATAGAGACTTCTACGCCTAAAATATGGCCTTATGATAAGCTTTTAGAAACACTGTGCATTGGGGGATTTTTTAGTTATTATCCTAAAATAATTTCTTTAGCTTTGCTTTCTTCAAACTTTCCATGATTTTAAGGATTTGAACTGTGTCTTTTGTTTGCCGCTGGCGATTACATCGCAGAGGTCAGCGTGAAAGTCGGTAAAATGACGGAAAGCGTAATGAAACCCAGTACAACGCCTAAGACAAGAATGACGCCAGGCTCTATCAATCGGTTCAAAAGCGCGGTGTTGTGATCAGACTTGTTTTGGAAATACGCGGCGCATTTTTGCAAGGTCTCTGCGAGCTGTCCTGTTTCTTCCCCGATACGCGCCATGTTCGTCAGCATCGGATCGAAGCAGTCAAACTGAGTCAGCGTGGCCCAGAACGGTCTGCCTTCTTCCAAGCTGACTCGAATAGACTGAAAAATCGGCGTGAAATAAGAACCGCCCAGAACCTGCCCGGCGGTTTCCACGGCGGCGGGCAGGGTTTCTCCCGCGCCCAGCATAATGGAAAGACAACGGCAGAACCGCAAGTTCATCGTTTGGCGGCAGAAACCCTTTAAGCCAGGCAGACGCGCTTTCAAAAATTCTATCGCCATTTTGCCTTTTCCACTCTTGAAAAACGCAATCGGCCCTGCGGCGGAGGCAAACGCGGCCATCACAGATGGCGCCGGATAGGCCGTCAAAAACTGGCTCAGAGACATCATGATCTGCGTAGGCCACGGCAGAGCCAGATCTTCCGCTTCGAAAATCTGCGCATAACTGGGTATGACAAACAGCAGCGTCAAAATAATAACGCCGATCATCATCACCGATACGATAGCAGGATAAATCATAGCGCCTTGCAGAGATTGCCGGTTCTTTAACTCATGCTCGTAATAATCGGCCAGAGTCTCCATCACTTCCGGCAAACGCCCGCTGCGTTCGCCGACGCGGCACATATGAGACAAAAGCGGCGGAAAAAAAGGAACGGAGGCGTAACATGCGGAGAGGCTTTGACCTTTGAGCAGCCGTTCATAAATCTCGGCCAAGCGTTTTTGAAACCGCCGATCTTTCTGGCGTATCGCCTGGCCGCCCGTTATCGCGCCCGGCGCCTGTCCTGTCAGAATCGCAAACGCGCCG
This sequence comes from Clostridiales bacterium, assembly GCA_031289625.1. GTDB lineage: Bacteria > Bacillota > Clostridia > Lachnospirales > WQUN01 > JAITPB01. The sequence goes on from JAITPB010000113.1 coordinate 1,205, forward strand.
GACAGTTCTACGCCCGCGCCTAAAATAAAGGACATGGCGCGGCATGAAGAAGCGAGGTCCGTCAGGGCGGCGGAATTATTCAGCCATTCCAATTCGGAAAGCTCCAGATCTAAGAGGCGTTTTTTTCGTATGTTGAGCGGAAATAAACCGATTCTTTTTAAAAAATCAGTGGCATCGGCCATACTGTCCTTTTCTATTTGCCCTTTTCGCTTTTGGCCTGACGCGTCAATCGCCAGGTAGGAAAAAAACGCCATACGCGCACACCTCTCTCCATCAGTCATTTTCCAAACACAGCGCGTTTGCGATTACTTCATCGGCTGTCGTATGACCCGCCAGCATATTTCGCAGCGCGTTCTCCCGGAGCGAGCGAAACCCTTGCGCCGCCAGCGCCGCTTTCATGGCGGAAACTTCCGCGCGGCGTCCGATCAGCGCCGCGAGCGTTTCGTCTACCATCAAATATTCATACACAGCGAACCTTCCTTTATAGCCCGACTCATGGCAGCTGGAGCAGCCTTCCCCGCGGAACACCGTGCTGGTTTCAGAAACGTTCAACAGCTTTGCTTGCCTAGGAGACAGCGAGGCCGGTTTTTTGCAGCGATCGCATATGCGGCGGACCAGACGCTGCGAGAGTATGCCTTTCACGGCGGCGGCGACCAGGTAATCCTTCACGCCCATATCCGTCAGCCGGGCAATGGCCGATAGAGCGTCATAGGTGTGCAAAGTGGAGAGCAGAAGCCGGCCAGTGATGGCCGCCTGAATGGCTATTTTGGCGGTTTCCTCGTCCCGTATTTCTCCGATCATTAAAATATCCGGATCCTGACGGAGAATTGATCGCAGGGCGTTCGCAAAATGCAGCCCAGCCTTGGGATTGACGTTTATCTGATTGACGCCCGGCAAATTGTGCTCCACAGGGTCTTCCACCGTAACAATGTTGACGTCTTCGCAGTTCAATTCCTGTAAAAAGGTGGCCAGCGTCGTACTTTTGCCGCAGCCTGTGGGGCCGGTCAGCAAAATAGCGCCGTAAGGGCTTTGGAACAGTCGCGTGATTTTTCGTAAATCTTCCTCAAAGAACCCCAGTTCTTCTTTGCGTATCCAGCTTCCGCAGTTGTAAATAAGCCGGATAACGGCTTTCTCCCCATGTAAAACGGGAAGAGTGCTGACGCGGAAGTCAATATGCATTTCATTTAAAATTTTGTGAAAATGTCCGTCCTGCGGCAGACGCTTTTCCGCCGTGTCCATTTTGCCGAGAATTTTCAGGCGGCCTATCAGATTCGGCAAGAGCGCCGCGTCTAACTTTTCAAATTCCTTCAAATGTCCATCAACCCGATACCGGACGCGTACATACGCTTCCATGGGTTCAATATGTATGTCGCTGGCCCGGTACAGAGCAGCCGCCTCCAGCAAAGAATCGACCAATGCCACAGCGGGCGCGTTCCGCACATCCAGTTCGGGCGCGTCTGCTTCGGCGCTTTGCTGTGTTTCGCGCTGTGTGATAAAGGCCGATGCCAACGCTTGGATGTGATCCGTGCTGTAGAACTGTTCGATGCCGCGCAAGACATCTTCTTCGCGGGCGAACATAGGATCCACGCGCAAACCTGTCCGGACAAAAACATCATCAACTGTTTGGGCGTTGAGGGGATCCGCCATGGCGGTGAAGAGTCTCCGGCCTCGCAGCTGGATCGGAAGGAGCTTGCCTTTGAGGCAAAAAGAATAATCCAGTAAGGCGATCGCGTCCGCTTCTACCTGATCGGCAGCGATTTCGCCGGAGGGGATGCCGTAATACTGTTCCAGCAGAGCCGCCGCTTGTGAAAAGGAGACGCGCCCCGCCAGCGCCGCTTCCAAAAAACCGGCGCCGCTTTTTTGATCTATCCAGCCGGTTTTCATTTGACGCTCCGTTTGGGCGTCAAGGAGCCCGACCTGTGCAAAAAGCGCGCGAATTGAAAGATCCCGCATAAGGCAGCCCGCCTAAAATCAAATTTAATGCTAACATTATACTTTTTATCGCTGATTTTGTCAAATAATAGAATTCAGAGGATCGGCTGATCATAAATCTGATGAACAGCAAACAGCAGCACGGGAGGATTATACATGAGTTTTGATTTAATGGTATTTGAGTGGGGCAATGCCCAGCGTTCCAAACGGGAATTTGACAGATGGTTCGAAACGATGACCGATTGGGATCTTTCCCGATCCTATAACAGCCCGGAGGGCATGACGCCTAAACTTCGCGCGTGGTTCGACGAGGCCAGGGTGAAATTCCCGCCCATGAATGGGCCATTTGCGCTTTCTGACGTTGACTTCGATGCGCTCGGCAAGGACAGCGAAGCGCGCGTGACGGATTATTCAATCGGCGCGGAGATGGTTTACGCCGCATTCGCATGGTCTGCCGCGGAAGAGGCGGAGCTTTATCTTCGTGAGTCCGCGCGGCGCCACGGATTAGGATTTTATAATCCGCAAACCGATACAGTCATTTATCCTGGCGGCGATCGGAAGTTCCGGCTGCGTACGGATTCGCGGGATGTCGAAGAACCTACGATGGATGATATTCAAAACGCTTTGGCCGCGCTCTCTGGCGACGAGGCGAAATTTATGACGCTTGAACTTGACAACGGCTTTATGCAGATGATTTATCTGCCGGACGGGACAGGGCTTTACCGCGTCGAAGCACAGCCGCCGGGCCTGGTAAACTTGGGTATGCCAAAATACTATACTGACATTTCGAGGTTGGGAGAAGCCGGAAATTTATTAAAATTTTGGTTTGATACAGGGACAATGCCCGATTTCACTGACTGGCTGACCTACAGTGACACCCCGCCGGAGGCGGCCCCTACCAATGCCATGATGAACACCATTGTGCTCATTCTTGCGGTGGCGGCTGTGGTCATTGTTACCGTCGGCATCGCGTATATGGTCAAGGCGTTTTTAGCATAATTTGCCCTTGGTATGAATTGGGCGGCGTCACGTAGTCGTCCAAGTTATACCCACCCGTGCCGTAGCCTTTGCAATGCCAAGTGCCGTCAATAATATCGTGGTAAAGAACAACTTCTTGCCGCTTATCAACAATCCAGCCCGTTTTACCACCGGCGCCAACACTACCGCTGCCCGCAAGCCAAAGAGAATCAGTAGGGTCGCCGTATGATTTAACTTCAAAGGTTACATAGCCCAAAAGCCAATCGCCTCGCACGTCTGCCGTTTCAACCCCTGCAATTTCAAAATCTTTAAACGCTCGCTCGTGGTTTTGCGGAAGCGATTTTATGCGGGTTAAATACTCCGTCAGCCAATGTGTTAAGATAAAATTCGGCGCTGCGCTGTCTTTGGCCTCAATCCAAATATCTTCGGGAATAATGTTCGGCATATTGGCGATACTGTCGTCCATAGTCCATTCGCTTCCTGCGTCAAGTGAAACC
>JAITPB010000145.1 GCA_031289625.1 Clostridiales bacterium
CATGTTGATTTTGCAGACGGCCATGGCTGCGGCCTTACGCAGCATTTCGTTGGGGATGCCGCGCGCGCCTTTGAGTTTGCCGCCGTATTGGTTGCAGGTTTCCACGCAAACCGGATCCACACTGCTGGCGCCGTGCAGGACAATGGGATAACGCTGGAAGCCAGCCGCCTCTAATTTTGCCGTAATGGCGACCAGGCGATCAAAATCCAGCTTAGGCTCGCCCTTAAACTTGTAAGCGCCGTGGCTGGTGCCAATGGCGATCGCCAAAGAGTCTACGCCGGTGCGCTTCACAAAATCCACCGCTTGATCGGGATCCGTGTAGGTCGCGTTGGCGGCGTCCACGCTGACTTCATCCTCCACACCGGCCAGCTTGCCCAGTTCCGCTTCCACCACAACGCCTTTGGCGTGCGCGTACTCCACCACTTCTTTGGTTTTGGCGATATTGGTTTCATAATCGTAATGAGAACCGTCAAACATAACAGAGGTAAAGCCGGTTTCGACGCAGAGCTTGACCGTTTCCAGATCCGGCCCATGATCCAGATGCAGCGCGAGATCGACGCCTGTCTCGGTGACAGCGGCATCGACCATCGCTTTTAAATATTCCGGGTTGGCGTATTGCAGCGCACTGCGGGAGACCTGCAGGATGACGGTGGAGTTGCGGGCCTTCGCGGCGCGTGTGACCGCCTGAAGGATTTCCATATTGTTGATGTTGAACGCGCCGACGGCGTATTTGTTTTCAAACGCCTTCGCGAACATATCTTTCGTTGTGACCAATGCCATAAGATGACCCCTTTCTTAGATTGCCTTTATTATAAACAGATCGGGGCCGTTTTACAACTGTGGGATTCTTGATTCCATTCAGCGTGATCCCCGCGGGAAAAATCCGGTGTGAAGCCAGCCACGCGGAGCCGGTTTTCCAAACAGCGCCGGCATTCAGCCGCTTCATCGCCGGTGCAGATTTTGTTGTCATACAGGGCGTATTGTTTGCGCACCCCTTTCGGCGACAGATTTGGCATCACCACGTTTGCACCGGCGGCCAGCCCTTTTTCGCGCCCAAAAGGGGATATGGTTCCCAGCGCGGTGGTGGCGGGGATCAGCGCGGCGGGCGCGATCAAACGGCACAGCGCGACCATTTTCAGTGTCATGTCCAGCGTTCCCGCCGGATACGCCTTCAGGGGCGTATCCGATTGCGGGATGAACGGCCCGACGCCAATCATGTGCGGCTGCAGTTCCTGCAAAAAGCGCAAATCCTCCAGCAGAGCTTCCGGCGTCTGGAAAGGCGAACCCACCATGAAGCCCGCCCCCACTTGATACCCGATTTCTTTCAAAGTAAATAAGCACTGCTTGCGCGCCGCCAAACTCATGGACGCGGGATGCAGACGGCGGTAATGCTCTTCGTTCGCCGTCTCATGGCGGAGCAGATACCGGTTCGCGCCTGCGCGAAAAAATGCCTCATAACTTTCGCGGCTCTTTTCTCCCAGCGACAGGGTAATGGCGTGCTGGGGAAAAGCGCGCCGGATGCGGCTGACAATCGACACGATGCGCTCGTCCGTGTAATGCGGATCCTCGCCGCTTTGCAGCACGAATGTCTGATAGCCCAGCGCGCTGCCCTGAGCGCAGCAGTCCAAAATTTCCTCGTCGGTCAGACGGTAACGCGCCAGCGCGCGGTTGCTGGCGCGAAGGCCGCAATAGGAACAGTTTCTCGCGCAATAACTGGAAAACTCGATCAGCCCGCGAAAATATATCTTATCGCCGTAATACTGCCGGCAGGTTTCACGCGCGTGTTGAAACAGCCGGTCTTTTTCCACCGCGTCTTCTATTTGGATAAAATGCAGAATGTCGTTATCCTCACGCAAGCGGATCAAAAGACCTCCACCTCATCCCGCAGAATCGCCAGGCTTCTGTCCAATACATCGTTGCAGTACGCCAGAAACAGCCCGTAATTGGTGATGGCGGCGCCGTGTTCCCGAGCGGCGCGCAGACGGTTTATCATTTCGATCCGGGCGATCATGCATCCGCCGCAGTGAATGATGAGGGCGTATTCATTTAAATTCTCCGGATATTCCCGGCCCGAAGTGAAATGAATGTCTAAATTTTTGCCTGTTATTTTCAGGAGCAGCTTGGGTATCTTCACGCGCCCAATGTCTTCATGGCTGCGATTGTGCGTACAGGTTTCCGCCACAAGGACTTTGTCGCCGTCCCGCAGGTTGGGTATGCTCTTCACGCCTGCCAGCAGCAATTTCAGATCGCCTTTCTGCCGCGCCATCAAAATGGAAAATGAGGTTAAAGGGATTTCCGGGGGAACAATGCGCGACACAAACCCAAACGCCTGTGAATCTGTTACAACCAAATCCACCCGCCGCAAATCACGAAGCGCATCCGCTAAATCCAGCTCTGTTGTGACATGGCATCTCAGCCGGTGATCCAGGCAAGCCCGTATCATTTGCGCCTCGGGTAAAATCAAACGCCCCACAGGCGCTTCGCTGTCCACGGGAATGACGCAGACCATCACTGCGCCGGCGGGCAGCAGTCCGCCCAGCAAATCGCGCTCTTCTTCGCGGAGAGCGTCCAGCCGTTTGGCCATCTCGGCTTTCAGCCGTTCCAATGTTTCCGGCTGGAAGCTGGACACGGCCATCACGTTCGGACGAATGTCCGGACATTCGTCCAGGTGAATGTCCGGCGGGCATTTCCGGAAAACATCCGCGATCAATTCCTCCGGACAAGTGTCCGGGCAGGCGTCCGCTTTGGTGATCAGCGTCAGATAAGCCGCGCCGCGCCGTTTCAATTCCTGGACAAACGCGCGGTATTCGTCCCAATCCGGGGATTGCGGGTCAATCGCGTACAGCACGAGGTTGGCGCGGTTTAATACAGCCGCCGTTTTTTGCACGCGCGCTTCCCCCAGCGGGCTGCCGTCGCCCAACCCGGCGGTGTCGATGAGTGTGATGGGCCCATGCGGCAGCAATTCCATCACTTTGACCACCGGATCGGTCGTGGTGCCAGGGATGTCTGATACAATGGCGTTGTCCGTATCGGTAATGGCATTGAACAGGGAAGATTTTCCCGCGTTGCACGCTCCGAAAATAGCGACAGTCATCCGGCCGCTTTGCGTCGCCGCGTTCATATAAATAGATCCCTCTGCCCCTCTTCCAACAGGTGCAGCCTTTCTTTGACGAGATTTTTCACCTTTTCATGGTCTATGCGCGCTATTTTTTCCTCAATGATCTGGTTCATTAATGTATTGAAGCGTTCGTCCCCATAGTCCAGCCCGTATTCTTTCAATGTGAAAAGCGCGTTGGGCAGACAGACATTTTTGATGTTGCCGCTTTTGGCCAGCGCCATAAAGCGATCGCCAACCCGGCCTTTCCGGTAACAGGCGGTGCAGAAGCTGGGGATCAAGCCTTCTTCCATCAGCCATGTGATGATTTCGCTTGCTTCCCGCCTGTCCGCCAGTTCAAACTGCTGGCCGCCGTTGGCCCGCGAGCTGTACCCGCCCACTTCTACGGAAGATCCCGCGCTGATTTGCGAGATGCCCGTGCCGATGAGTTTTTTGCGCATTTCGGCAGATTCCCGCGTGGAAATGATCATGCCGGTGTAAGGAACCGCCAGACGGACCACGGCGGCCAAACGCAAAAAGAGTTCGTCATCTACGGCATAAGGGGACGGTTCCGCACCCTCCGCCGGGCAGAGGCGCGGCATAGAGATGGTGTGGAACCCTACGCCGAATTTCCGTTCCAGATGCTCGTTGTGCAGCATCAGGCCGATCACTTCAAAACGCGGATCGTACAGGCCGAACAGTACCCCGCCGCCCACGTCCGCAATCCCCGCCTCCATGGCGCGGTCGAAAGCGCCGGTATGCCACAGATAATTATGCTTAGGGCCGGATGGATGCACAAGCTCGTAAGTGGGACGGTGATATGTTTCCTGAAACAGAATGTAAGTACCAATTTGCGCTTCTTTCAAAAGCCGGTAACTTTCCGTATCCATGGCCGCGACATTGACATTGACGCGCCGTATTTCGCCCCGTTGAAATTTCATGGCGTATATTTCCCGGATGCAGTCCAGCACATAGGAGAGCGGACAGTGCTCCGGATCTTCCCCCGCTTCCAGCGCCAGCCGCTTATGACCCATTTTTTCCAGCAGACGGACTTCCTCCCGCAGTTCCTCCATAGACAGCCTGCGCCGGGGCGTCTTATTGCCGTACTGAAAGCCGCAGTAAACGCAGTTGTTGACGCAGTAATCGCTGATGTAGAGCGGCGCGAACAGCACCACGCGCTCGCCGTAAATCTGTTCTTTGATGCGCCGCGCGGCGCGAAAAATACGTTGGGTGCAGTTCTCGCTTTCCGTGTTGAGCAGAACGGCCACGTCGCGGTGCGTCAAGCCCTCAAACCGCTCCGCTTTGTCCAGGATGCGATCGATCTCCTCATCCGAGGCGGTCTGTGTTTCCGCCAGCAAGCGCTGGATATACTCGGCTTCGGCGTAAAATTCCCCGCCGTTCATGACAATTCCCTCGGCGAAACAGCGGTTTTGATGGTCAGGCCGGGCAGTTTTCCCAATTGGCCTGTAAACGCGTTGATCTCATCCATCTCCGCCACGACGGCAATGGCGATCACGGCCATGTCCATCTCGTCAAACGGCAGGCCCATGCGGCCCTTGACAATGTTCTTATGCGCGGATACGATACTGTTAAAGTTTTTCTGTGTTTCCTGCGTCGATTCCAAAATGGCGCTGATGACGGCGATTCGTTTCATGATACAGCCTCCTCAAAATAAAAATAAAATATCAAATCAAAAATATAAAAAAAGCACACCTCTCATTAAATTGAAATGAAAGGTGTGCGAATTTCCGCGCGTCCCTGCTTAGGGCAAACCCTGCTTAGGGGGCAAGCCCCGCTTAGGGACCCCCCCGTTCAGGAGGTCTTCACGCTGATATTGGCGCCTTTCAAATCAGAAAACTCTTTGATCCGAACATGCTGAGATCAAAAAATTCTTTTTTGTTAGGATACATGATTGTGGTAAGCCAGCCTAAGTCACAACGGCTGCTGGATATTTATCCAATATTTCCATAAACTCCTCGCCGGTAATCGTCTCCTTGCCAATCAAAAACTCGGAGATTTCCGTGAGGGCTTCGTGATCTGTCCGTAAAATATGCAGCGCTTTTTGATAACAGCGACTGATAATATTTTTAATTTCGCTGTCCGCCTCGGCCTCGGTAATGTGAGAAACTTGCGACACAGCGCGGCCTTCCAGATATTGATTTTCAATGGCGCTCAGCGCCATCATGCCAAACGCGTCCGACATGCCATAAAGGCTGACCATATGGCGCGCCATTTTGGTCGCCTGCGCAATATCGTTTGCCGCGCCTGTGGTCTGCAGCTGAAACTCCGTCTCCTCGGCGGCGCGGCCCGCCACGCTGATGGTAATCTGCGCCAGCATCTCATCTTTGGTCATCAAGTAATGTTCTTCTTCGGGCATTTGCATCGTGTACCCCAGCGCGCCCATGGTACGCGGCACAATGGTAATTTTTTGCACAGGCTGGGTATTTTTCTGCCGCGCGGTAGCCAGCGCGTGGCCCACTTCATGAAAGGCTACGATACGTTTTTCTTTTTCCGTCATGATGCGATCCTTTTTTTCCTTACCGGCCACAATCACTTCGACTGCCTCCATCAAATCTTCTTGGATCACTTCCTTGCGCTGCATACGCACGGCTCGCAGCGCCGCTTCGTTGACAATGTTTGCCAAATCAGCGCCAGCCGCGCCGGAAGTGGCCAAGGCAATTTTTCTGAAATCCACTTTGACAGAAACTTTTACCTTTTTGACGTGGACTTTGAGAATATCTTCCCGGCCTTTAAGGTCGGGGCGTTCCACAATGATCCGCCTGTCGAAGCGGCCTGGCCTTAGCAGCGCGCGATCCAAGATTTCCGGCCGGTTTGTGGCCGCCAGAATCACCACGCCTTTGGAAGAATCAAAGCCGTCCATTTCAGAGAGGAGCTGATTCAGCGTCTGCTCCCGTTCGTCATTGCCGCCGATCTGGCCGTCGCGGCTTTTGCCGATGGCGTCCACTTCATCAATGAAAACAATGCATGGCGCCATTTGGCTGGCTTGCTTGAATAAGTCGCGCACCCGGGAAGCGCCCACGCCCACGAACATCTCGACGAAATCAGAACCTGTCAATGAAAAAAACGTCACGTTTGCCTCGCCCGCCACCGCTTTTGCCAGAAGCGTTTTCCCGGTGCCAGGCGGGCCGACCAGCAGCGCGCCCTTAGGCTGCTTGGCGCCAATTT
>JAITPB010000108.1 GCA_031289625.1 Clostridiales bacterium
CATAAGCAATATGTCGCCGCCGTCAAAAAAAAAGTAAGCATTCGAAACAGCATGCTTCGCTGCCTTATGAACGACGAGACGCTCTTAACAATTCTGTAACATCTTATGAAATTGCCGTGAATGGGCGGCGTGTTCAAGCTGGCGCGTACAGTAAATTTGTGATCGCGAGAGAAGCGGCGACGCCGGCCAGGTTTGCGATCAGCGCGCCCGCCAGGGTATAACGCGTCTTGGTGATCTTCACGCTCATAAAATAAACGCTCATTGTATAAAAAACGGTTTCCGTACAGCTCATCATGATCGAGACGAAGCGGCCAATATAGCTGTCCGGGCCAAATTGTTTAAACAAATCCAGCAGCAGCCCTGTGGAAGCGGAAGAAGACACCAGGCGCATCAAAGTCAGAGGCACCGTTTCTTTCGGATATCCCAATAAATTGGTGAGCGGCGCCACCAAGCGGCCCAGAATATCCAGCGCGCCCGACGCCCGCAGAATGCCCACAGCCACCATCAAGCCGACGATAGTCGGCAGAATCCCCGCCACTGTACTCATGCCGTCTTTCGCGCCTTCCACGAAACTGTCGTACAGATCCACTTTTCTGCCGTAGCCGTACAGGATCACGATTCCGATGGTCATGGGGATGATTAAATTGGAAAACATGAGAATGATTTTCATTCCCCGCGCCTCTTTTCAAATATTTTACAGGCCGCTACCCCGGCAATGGTCGAAAAAACGGTCGCCAGCAGACCGGGCCCTATGATTTCCGAAGGATTAGCGGATTGATACTGTGAACGGTACGCCAGGATATTCATCGTCACAAGCTGCAGGCTGGACATATTGATGATCAAAAACATGCACATCGAATTGCTGGCCGTATCTTTGCGCGTGTTCAGCTTTTGCAGTTCCTCCATGGCTTTCAGGCCGGCCGGCGTGGCCGCCCAGCCCAACCCCAGGACATTGGCGATAAAATTTATGGAAATATATTTCAGCGCCAAATGTTCACGGGGGATTCCAGGGAACAGCAAACGAAGCAGCGGCTTCAATTTTAATGACAATGTGTCAATCAATCCGGCCCGCTCCGCGATTTTCATCACGCCCGTCCACATGGACATAATGCCGAGCATGGTGACGCAGAGCATGACGGCTTCTTTGGAGGAGTCTACAACCGTGTTGGTGATATCCTGCATCCTTCCATTGAAAGCGCCCACCGTCAGCCCGACGAGTATCATGCCGCCCCATATATAATTGAGCATCCAAAACCCTCCTAATCATTCCGCGCTTTTCCGCGCTTTTGCTTGCTAAAATCTATTCATGTATATTCCGCAGTTTCCATCCTAATTCCAACTTGACTGCATTCCGGCTGAATGACAATTTGTCAATTCCACGCCGCGATCATTTACGCTTCGTTTACATTTTTATATATAAATTGACTTTTACTGACAATTATGTTATATTGAAATTACACGTTAAAGCACAGATGGATGCATTATTTCCAAATTGACATTTTGAGGAGGCTTATTGTGAAATCAACTGGAATTGTAAGAAAGGTAGATGAACTGGGCAGGATTGTTCTGCCGAGTGAACTGCGAAAGACGATGAGTATCGAAGAAAAAGACTCGCTGGAAATTTTCATTGAAGAGTCGAAAATTATTCTCAGAAAATACGAGCCCTCTTGTATTTTTACGGGTAATATGGATAATTTAGTGGAGTATAAAGGAAAAAAAGTTTCCAAAGAAGCCATTATCACCTTAGCCTCTTTGGCAGGGCTACATATTGCGGAGTTTTAGTCTAAGCGAAAATTTCTGGAGATTTTTATTTAAGCCGTATAATTTTTTCCTTTTCAGGTAAAATATGATTATGCCCAGCGCAACAGGCAGTATGAAACCAAGCGGGCTATTATTATGGAAAGGAGCACTTATATGGCAAATTTCAGCCAATCCGAGCTAAACAGCATCCGTGAAGTGGTGTCCAGCCATCAGACCATGTCCAGCAAGCTTTCCACGTATGCCAGTCAGTGCCAGGACCCCAACATCAAACAGATGTTTAACCAGGCGGGTCAGGACGCTCAAAAGAGCGCGCAGAATTTGATTCAAATGCTCTAAACGAACCGTCAAAATGCGTATACAAAGGAGAATGGTAACATGCAGGAAAAAGACATGGTTCTTGATGTGCTCAGCGGCGCAAAGGCCAGCATAGGCACCTATGCCAAGGTCATCACCGAATGCGGCAACCAAAATTTAAGACAGACTTTTCAGCAGATGAGAGATTCCGACGAGAAATTTCAGTACGATTTGTATAAGGTAGCCGAGCAAAAGGGCTACTATGTCCCTTCGCCCGCTTGTTCGCCACAGGACAGCAGCTCCATCAAAAATTCACTCAGCCAAGCTTCATCCTCCATGCCTCAAGGGCAAGGGGGGGCCATGCCTCAAGCACAAGCGGGAGGAACAGCGCCGACTTGGCATTAATGCACTCAAATTCCTTCATACCAATTCGTTCATGCAAACCATAAAAGCCGCGGATAATATTATCCGCGGCTTTTATCAGGAAACAGTACTGAACAATCAATGTCAACAGGTTAAAAAATCCGTGGGCTGCTGCGTATTTATTCCCCTCCGTGGAGGGGAATTATTCCTCAGCCTGTTGACAGCGCGTCCTGCAAGGCATCGAAATCTCCGAAGGAATCTCCGGAGATTTGTCCGGAAAAAGATTTTAACAGAAATTTCTCAATCAGCGCGTCCAGCAACGCGGACTGTTCTGTCAGTTTTTGCGCCGCCGTCACGCTCTGTGTCGCCAGGCTGGAATTGTTGTGAATGATCGTGGATATCTGGCTTATTTTGTCCGAGAAGCCGCCGATGGCCTGCATTTGTTTTTCAGACGCGCCGGAAATATCGATAATGAGACGGGAAGCTTCTGTCACCAACCCAGCGATGCTGTGAAGCGCCTCTGATGTTTCCTGCGCGTAGTGAATGCCTTCTTCTGTTTTGCGGAGGGAATTTTCAATGATGGCCTGCGACTGTTTCGCGGCGTCCTGGCTGCGGTTGGCCAAATCCCGTATTTGATCCGCCACCACGCCGAACCCTCTGCCTTTATCGCCTGCACGGGCGGCTTCTATGCTGGCGTTAATCGCCAGTAAATTCGTTTGGGACGCGACGCTGCTCATGATGTCAATGATGTTGCTGATACTGTTGGCCGCTTGTTTGACGCCGTCCATCGCGAGCAGCATACTCTCCATTTTTTTATTGCCCTCTACGGCGTTTGAGCGGGATTTTTCTGACATGCGCGCCGCCGAAGCCGCGTTTTCCGCGTTGACAGCCGCCTCATGGCTTATGTCCTCTATCGCGATCCGTAAATCCTCTATCGCCCTGGTTTGTTCCACAGCGCCGCGCGACAGATCGGCCCCGGCTCCGGATACGTTTTCCGCTTCCACTTCGACGCTTTCCGCGGCGTATTTGATTTCTGATACGAAGGCGTTAAAATTGTCAATGATTTTATTGAGAGAATCTTTGATAATGACAAATTCGCCGAGATATTCGCGGGAAATAAAATCGGTCAGGTTTTTGTCCGCCATATGATTCAGGACCAGGGAAATCTCAGAGATGTACGCGGAAAGTTCCTCGGCGGTGCTTTCAACGGAATCTTTAATCCTGGCGAATTCTCCGCTGTAGTCCCCGGCTATCGTGATGTT
>JAITPB010000210.1 GCA_031289625.1 Clostridiales bacterium
CAGGTGGCTGACTAAAAAACGGCTTAAGTAAGCCATTCTAAATAAGTGAGCAAATGCCTGAAATGGCTTGTTTCCGGCGTTTATGGCAATATAGCATTCTAAAACACAATAAGAGCCAAAATAAATATCCATACAATGTCTGTATCCTCGAACAGGACAGGCAGGGCGTCAGCGCCGCGCGAAACAGCGGGCTGGGCTTAGTCATGGGAAAATACACCGCCTTTCTGGACGCTGACGATAAATTCGCGCCGTCATTTTTGGAAACAGGCATAAAATATCTGGACAAAGAGGGGGCCGAAGTGGATATGGCCGCTTTCCCCATACAATATTTCAGCGAGAGTGCGCCTGTCAAACAAAAACCTTCCTTGAACTTCCGGTTTGATAAAATCCAGATGGATAAACCTCGGATTGTCGACATAACCGAACATTTTGAGTACATACAATTCAGCGCCTGCAGCGCGATCTTGCGGACAGACGCCTTGACGGATATATTTTTTGACACGCGATTGCGCTATTTTGAAGACGCGGAGTTTATACATAAAGTTCTGTTGCGGAAAATGAAATACGCGCTTATCAAAGAACCGGCGTATCTTTACCGATCGGATGATTCCGCCGCGGACAGCAAGCGCGGGGATCCGGAATGGTACGCGAAGGATCGCGTCTTCGGCAAAGCCGTGATTGAGTACGCATTGGCGCAATGCGGGGAAGTGACCCAATACACGCAGTATTTGATCCTTCACGCGCTGCGGGATAATTTATCCGATTTATCCTGCACAGGCGGTATTTTGCCGCCCGCGCAGACTGATATCGAAACCAGTCTGGAATCCATTGCCGAATCCCTTCGATATGTGGACGACGAGATCATCAAATCAGCGGAGAGGTTAAACTACTGGTTCCGGTGCTATCTGTTGAAGCTGAAACACGGCGAGGCGGCGTTTGGGGAGATGGACGGCCAGCCTGTCGTTGAAATCGGCGGATCGGTTTTGGAGGGCTTCCAGCCGGTTCTCCATATTTGCTCCATCCGGGAAGCCAACGGCGTGTTGAAAATTTTCGGGTATTACCATATGCCTCTGTATGAGGGCTTACAATTGGCTGTGGAACACAACGCGGAACAATATACCGCCGAAGCCGCCGCCGGGAGTCCATTTGATTTTTATTTCCTGAATCAGCCCGCGCACACGGCGCACGTGTTTACATGGCGGATACCGGTTAAAGCGCCGGGAGAGCTGGCGTTTACTTTGGTTCTGGATGGCGGGGGCAGGTGGCCGGTACGCTTGTCATATACGGACAACGCGCCGCTGACGGAACAACGGGAAACTTTTTTCGCGGGGGATACGCTCTTATTGACGAAGGCGCCGGAAGAAAATAAACTGCGTGTTGAGAGCCTGGACAAAGAAACGCTGCAGTGCGCAATAGAGTCTGCGAAAAATTCGGATGAAGCGGCCACCGTAATCAAAAACTATCTTGAAATGTATTCCCTGTTGAAAACGTCCCGGATATGGCTGTTTATCGACGAGCCGGGATCGGCGGGTTCGAACGCGGAATTTTTGTTCAGCCATTGCGCGGGGAAAAAGGACGGCGTGGACAAATATTTTGTCATCAGCAAAAATACCATGGACGCAATCCGATTAGCGGATATGGGCACGGTGATAGAGTACGGTTCGGATATGCACAAACTGCTCTATTTATTCAGTGAAAAGATCATACTCTCGAATCTGGACAGCGGCGCGTACAACCCCTTTTCGCCAGCCGTCTACGCGGTTGTAAAACAATTGGCCAATCATGAATTAGTATACCTGCCGCGAACCGTATTAACGCGGGATACTTTGCCGCCCGCCAAAACTTTGTTTACGCACAGCCTCGGGCTGATCGCTGTTTCCAGCGAAACGGAACAGCAATGGGCCCGCGAGGGCGGTTTGGAAGGCGTAGCGCAAGCGACCGGTCTGCCAAAGTATGACAGCCCGCCAGAAGACGCCGGAGAGAGTTGCGTTCTCTTGATGCCGAGCTGCCGCGAGGCGCTTTATCCCGGTGAGGCGGAGTATAATTTTGAATTTAGAGAATCTGAATATTGTACGCGCATCCGTGAATTGCTGAATGACGAACGCTTATTAGACGCGGCGGAGGAATACGAATTTGAGATCGTATTCGCGCCGCATGAGAAGACAATGATGCAGATCGCTGATTTTGATATAGAAGACGAATATATAACCGTCGCCGCGTCAACACAGACCAGAGACGAGCTGTTTGCGGCGGCCTCGCTGCTGATAACAGATTCCATGCCGGTATATGATTATGTCTATAGGCAGAAACCAGTTATTTATTATGATTTCGCAGACGCGGAAAAGCCAGAAACAATTTTCGGCGAGACGGTGGCCGATCATGACGCGCTGGTGGATTTAATCATTGCGTATATGGCGAACGGATGCCAGATGAACGAAGCGGATCAAAACAAAGTGGAAGAATTCTTTACAGTGATGGATCAGGAGAACAGCGGGCGGGTTTATGAAGCGATCTACCCGGTCAGCATCGGGGGTGATGGCTGTGTTTAAGTACAGTGCGTTCGTTTTATGTGAAGGCGGTTCCGCCCACTTTAAAAAGACCATGGAGAGTTTACGGCGCCTGATCGGCGCTGAGGATCTAGACATTGCCTGTTTATTTGACAGGAAGCATTACGAAATAGATCCGGAGGTTCTTCATCTTATCCGCGAAGCGGAAGACGACTCCGTGACTTATTTTATAAACGCCTCCAACGCCCCTAATATAAATAAATATTTCCAAAGCCGTGAAAGCCAAGTTTTTTTCTTCTTACAGGAAGGGGACGCGGCGGATCCATACTATTTGATGCATTTAGAGAATTTTTTCCGAAAAAATAGCGGCGTTTGCTCTGTGGCGTTTGTTCCCGTCAAGAATGAAGGCGTAGATTTATCGCTGGCTTCCCGCCAGAGTGCTTCGGATAGTGAATTGGCGCCTGTAAAAGAGGATGAATTTATTCCATTTGATGCCTCATACGGAGTGGCGCTGTGGGCGCAAGGCGTGCGGGACGCAGGGCTGAACCTGGATCCAAGCGCGGGTGGCTTGAAAACGATGCTGGATGAAATGCTGAAGCGGCTCATTCAGCCGAAAGGCGTTTATGGGTTGATCCATGCAGTATGCCATTCAAGAATGAAGGATTCGTCTGCAACGGCCATGGACATTGCCGAGGAACAAAAATTTTGGGTAAGCTGTATTGTTCCCCTTTATAATGCGGAAAAAACCCTGCGCGAAGCGATAGACAGCGTAATCGATCAGAGCCTTGATTTTGCAAAAAATGTTCAGCTGATTCTGGTGAATGACGGCAGTACAGATGCCAGCAATGAAATTTGCGGGGAATATAAAGAGAAATATCCAGAGAACATATTCATCATAGAGCAGGATAACGCCGGCGTCAGCGCGGCGAGAAACGCGGGACTGGACGCGGCGGACGGAGAGTACATCGCTTTTCTGGACAGCGACGACATCTACGAGGAGAAATTTTTGGAAAAGGGCGTCGCCTTTTTGGAGCAGTACGCCGAAGAGATTGATTTTGTCGCGTTTCCTTTGGATTTATTTGGAAAGATTCACGAAGGGCAAATTCACCCCCTGGATTATAAGTTTATCGAAAGCGGAATCATCGACGTTACCGAACACCCGGATTTTTTGCAATTTCACGCCGCGAGCACAGTAATCCGCCAGGAAGCCATCGGCGGCGCGCGTTTTCGCGAGGAGTTGTCATACGGCGAGGACGTGGAATTTCTGCATAGGCTGCTGATGCCGAAAATGCGCTACGGCGTTTCGCTCGATTCGCGGTTGAACTATCGCAAAAGGGACGATTCGCGGGTCGCTGGGTCGCTGCGTTCGCCGGAATGGTACGACAAATTGCGCTTGCTGCCCCCCTATTTAATAGAGGAATCCTTGCGCGAACATCACGAGGCGACGCCATACACGCAGCATTGTATCTTGTATGATTTGCAGTGGTACGCGTTTGCGGAAGTCCCGCCGGAAATCGCCGGGACAGTAGATTTACAGGCGCTGCGTGAAGTTTTGCCTGAGATTCTTACATCTATGGATGACGATGTTATCCTGTCGGATCGTTTTTTAACGCCCTGGCTTAAATTTTATTTGCTGGCAGGGAAGTATGGAAAACCGGCTTTTGACATGAGAGACGGCTCTTTCGGATTGTGCCTGGGCTCCGGCAGAGAGCTGTTTGAGCCGCTTCCGCTAACGGCGTGGATTTCATGCGTGGAGGAATATGGCGGCGTCGTCAGCGTCGCCGGACGTTATGACTTCCCGGACGATGAGCGTTATACTTTTACGGCGCTGTATAACGGACAAAAGTATACTGAGACGCGCGCGCGCATTCAAAATGAATATTTCCTGGGGGAACCCATACATACACAAAAATTTTTCGTGATCAACCTCCCCTATGCAGACGGCGCGCCAGACGCTGATATTGAATTTTTCGTGGAAATATCGGGTTATGGCTTGTTCCCACTTAGCTTATTGGCAACGGAGCCGTCGCGGCTGCGGGATACGCCGAAAGCGTTTGTGCTGGGCGAGAAATCTATCATTTTTAAATCAGACAAAGCAAACGTCTTGCGCGTAACCGCCTCTTCGCCCGATGCCATTGAAGGCGCGATTGTGCGGTATGTACAGCAGAACTACGCAAAAGCGTCCGCCAGAGACGCGGAATTGCTGGGCGAGTACGTGCGGACATACACGATGATGTCCAAACGCAGGATTTGGCTGTTTATGGATCGGATCAGCAAGGCGGGCGACAACGCTGAACACCTGTTCAAATATTGCACGCGGCTGCCGGACGGCATTGAAAAATATTTTGTCATTGATGAAAACGCGGAGGACGCTGACCGGTTAAAATCCTATGGCTCTGTCGTGTTTTACGGCTCCAATCAGCATAGATTGCTTCACTTGTTCGCCGAGGCGTTTATCAGTTCCGATTTTATGGCCGCGCAACTTTATCCGTTCGGATCCGGGCGGCAGGCGGAAATTTTCATGGGGCTGTCCAAAGCCAAGTTTATATTCTTACAGCATGGCGTCACGAAGGACGACATGTCCGAACACCTCAGCCTGTGGACGAAAAATGTTAAGCTCTTTGTGACGGCTTCAAAACAGGAACAGGACAGCATTTTGGACGGGAAGTACGGATACAGCCCGAATGTGGTCAAGCTCACGGGCTTCCCGCGGTTTGACGCTTTAACGGACGAGGCCGAAAAAAAACCCAAGAGACAGATTGTGTTTATGCCGACATGGCGCAAAAGCCTGGCCGAAGCCGCCAACACAGTGGGGCATTGGGCCTACAGCGAAAAATTTAAAGATTCGGAATTTTGTTCCCGCATAAACGCCGTGCTGACCGACGAGCGGTTGGCGAAAACGGCGAAAATGTATGGTTATCGATTGCTGTTCCGTCCGCATACGAATTTGTACGTACAAGCGGAAGATTTTACGCTGGGCAGCTTCACCATGCCGCCAGAGGATTACCCATTTTCGAAGCTGTTTGCGGAAACGGCGCTGCTGATCACAGATTACTCCTCCGCCGCGTTTGATTTTGCCTATACCAAAAAGCCGGTGGTTTACTGCCAGATGGACGAAAGGCCCCTCGGCGGCGGTTATTTTGATTACGAAACGATGGGGTTGGGCGAGGTCGTTACGCAACGGGAAGATTTGACGGATTTGCTGACAGAGTACATGAAAAACGGTTGTACGATGGATCAAAAGTATCGTGAGCGGGTGGACGGTTTTTTTGCTTTTCGCGATACAGACAACTGTCGGCGCGTCTATGAGGCGATTATGGAAATAGAGGGAACAGACGAATGAGCGCATTGGTTTCGGTCGTTGTACCTGTTTGCAATGTTGAAAAATATCTCGCCGAATGTCTCGCAAGCTTGCGAAAACAGACGCTGAAAGACATAGAGTTTATATGCGTGGACGACGGCAGCAAAGACGGCTCGCTGCGCATCATGCGGCGCTTTCAGGCGCTGGATCCGAGGTTTAAGATCATCACGGGGCCGAACGCGGGGTACGGCGCGGCTTGCAACAAAGGGATTGACGCCGCGTCAGGTAAATATATCGGCATTTTGGAGAGCGACGATTTTGCCGACCCCGATTTTTATTTGGACTTAACGAATATCGCTGAGGCTCATCGCTGTGATTTGGTAAAGAGTGAATTTTATACGTTCGGCGATCGTTCCAAGCAGTACGCTTTGAGCCACAACTTCGACGACAAGCTGTATGAAGTGGTTTTTACACCGCGCGGCGTTTTAGCGAAATATAATTTGTTTGAGTCGCAAACCTGCGTTTGGAGCGCCATTTACAGCCGCAAAATGCTCAACAGCGGCGGCATTCGCTTCTTGGAAACGCCAGGGGCCTCTTATCAGGATTTGGCTTTTTCGGTCAAGGTACTCATGCGATCGGAGCGGGCCTATTTCACGCGCAGAGCCTATGTGTATTACCGTCAAACGGAGTCGCAGTCGATCAAGTCCAAAGGCAAAGTTTGGTGCTCCATGCAGGAATACGCGGAGATCGAAAGCAAATTCCCGATGACGCCAGAATTGTTCGCGTCCAAGTATCACAATTATATGTGGACCTATAACAGAATCGGCATTGAACACCGTTATCCCTATCTTAAAATGTTTTCACAGCAGTTTAGGCGGCACATCATTGAGCACGACGGCATTATGCGTCCGCATTTGTTCCACCCATGGGAACCGGCGCATCTGGATATGATTACGCGCCATCCGCTGAGCTATCATGATTTACGTCTGCAAGAAATATACGAAG
>JAITPB010000016.1 GCA_031289625.1 Clostridiales bacterium
CTCTGGGCAGTGTTAAGGACAGGATTGCGTTTGCGATGATTGCCGATGCCGAGGAAAAAGGACTCATTAAAAAAGACACCGTTATCATAGAACCGACAAGCGGCAATACCGGTATTGGGCTTGCGTTTGTAGCGGCGGCAAAAGGGTATAAGTTGATTTTAATTATGCCTGAAACGATGACCGTGGAACGCAGGGCGCTTGTTACGGCCTTAGGTGCGGAACTGGTTATTACGCCAGGTGCAAAAGGAATGAAAGGCGCCGTCGAAAAAGCTGTTGAAATCGCCAACGAGATTCCTAACTCATTTATTCCTCAACAGTTTAACAACCCTGCTAATCCGCGTATTCACCGCGATACAACGGCTGTGGAAATACTGCATGACACCGACGGCAACATAGCCGCACTTGTGGCAGGCGTCGGAACGGGCGGTACAATTTCTGGAATCGGGCAGGTGCTGAAAGAGAAAGTGCCGGGCGCTAAGGTTATTGCCGTTGAGCCGCATGATTCTCCTGTGTTGTCCGGAGGAATAGCAGGTTCGCATAAAATCCAGGGAATTGGCGCGGGATTTGTGCCCGATGTATATGATAAAGGCGTTGTGGATGAAATCCTTACCGTGAAAAATGAAGAGGCTTTTGAAGCTTCCCGTAAAGTGGCAAAGATCGAGGGCTTGCTTGTGGGAATATCCTCCGGAGCGGCGCTTCACGCGGCGGTGCAGATTGCAAAGCGCCCTGGATTTATCGGAAAGAACATTGTGGTTATCTTGCCGGATACTGGAGAACGCTATCTTTCAACCCCGCTATTCGCGCAAGAAGAAGCATTATCGCCCAAGACATAAAGGGGTGAACAGTTTGTGGAGCAAAAGGTTGTTATACCCAAAGGCGAAGGCACTACATTTAACGAAAAGCTGAAAGAAACCCTGCGAAACGCAAAAGATGGGGCAGTTATGGTTTCTATTCAAGATGGAAAGCAGCTTCACCTCACAATTACAGAAAAATACACAGAGCTGACCAGGCAGGTCGATGGCGGCAAGGTCACAATTTCTAATGATGAATTCAATTATTTAATTCAGTTTATCCAGAGCGTAAGATTCGGGACTGTGATAGTAAAGATACAAAACTCGAAGATTTCGGAGGTCGAAAAGAATGAAAAGTTTAAACTGTAGCCGCTTGCGGCGCGTGTGCCATGGCGGATATGCCAAGTGGCGTTGTAAAAAACAAAATATAATTTATTGGCCGGAACGCCGGAGATAAACATGGGAACGACTTCGTTCACGTTTGTCTTCGGTGTTCTTTTTCGAGTGTGGAGAGGTGGCGTAAAAATACACTTTCCGAACTATTTGTGCGATGGTTCATACATACTGGCTGTGTTAGATTTGCTCCGAGAAAGAGGGCAGGTAAAGGTGGAAGAAGCCATCTGCCGCGTTCCATAACAGTCACTCAGGCAGAGCTTTCAGGCAAGACAACTATTGACCGAACAGGCAAAAGTATATAGAAAACTGGCAAAGCGCATTGATGAGCATATAAATTCCATCGCTCCGAACCCGCTGGATTCACACCAGCTCAGAGAATAGGCCGCAAAATGGGCAACTCAGATTTTGGCAATTGAAAGCGGGGAAGTATTAGCATCCGGCGATAAAATCTAAATATCAATTGAGATTGGAGTGTACTTATTATGAAAAAGTCATTTCTTAAAATTATAGCCTTGTCTTTGGCAGCCGCGTCTCTTAGCGCAAGCTTAATAGGGTGTTCGGAAGCATCAAAAAGAGACGGCGCAGGCTTGCCGACAATCAAAATCGGTTTAATTGTTCAGGACGCGGTTCGCCCCGGATTGATTGTGGCGGCAGAAGAGCTAGGTTACTACAAAGAAGAAGGCGTGAATGTTGAATTTGTGTCTGTGGACAGCGTACCCAGCGGTATAGCCGCCGTGGAAACAGGAAAAGTGGATATTTTTCCATTCTCGGTGATGATGCTGTCTTCGATTGCGAAAGGCTCGGATGGTGCGTTTATTGCGGGAACGGCAACTGAAGGCTCATCACTCGTTGCCGGTAAAAACAGCCTGGATGTGGACTGGACCGATTGGACGCAGTGGAAAGGCAAAAAAATCGGAGCAACGCCCACAAGCCCGATAACATATTTATTACTTCAGTATATTAAAGACCAAGACCCGACATTTAATGAAGACGATGTGCAGTGGCTCGAATTTGACGACAACAATGTTTTGCTGGAAGCACTCGCAAAAGGCGAAGTTGACGCGGGGCTACTGACGACCGAACGTGTATGGCTTGCGGAGGAACGCGGCTTGCGGGAAGCCTTTGATGTCGCCGAATTTTTGCCGGAATATCTGTGCTGCCGCCAGCAAACAACTCTTTCGACAATTGAAGAAAAACGCGATGCCTTAGTCAGTGTTTTGCGCGCACAAATCCGCACAGAGTGGGACTATAAAAATGACACGGAAAAGGTTCTTAAGGCGGTCGCCGATTACACAACTCAGGATTACGATAAAGTCAAACGATATATTGGCGAAGCCAAAGATTACAATTTCACCGGTTTAACGAATTTTCGCAATCCCGTCAGTACAAACCCAATGTACAACAAAATTGTACAATACGACAAAGTCAGCATCACCTGCGGATATTATCAGCCGAATGAAGATGTAAACCTGAAAGACCATGTGGATTTGTCTTTGTATGAAGACGCACTCAATCAGTTGATAGAAAAAAATTCTAATGACGAAACCTATAAACAGATTCTTAAAATCTTCAAGCAAGACAGCAGCGAATATTGGATATAGCAATTCTGTTTGATATGAAATATATAACTTGCTTCCCTCGCCAATGGTGGGGGAAGCAAGCAAAAAAACTTACAAATAATTTATGGAATTAACTATAGTCGAGACTGCCGCAAAGACATCAGATTTTTCGGCAATCTCAACTATATATAACGGGAGGGATGATTTATCATGGCAGTAAACCTTAAAGTAAGCGAAAGCGCAACCCGCGAAAACAGGCTCGGTTCGATTACAGGCTATAACGGCACATTGTTCGAGCTTGCGAAATCAGGCTGTGCGGGGTGTTTGCAAAATAAAAAACGGACATTTCAAACAACCAGCAATTGCGCGCATACACATTGTATCAACCAGCTTGCGGGGCTGGCCGGCACACTTGTTGTCGACCATGCTCCCGGCGGTTGCAGCGCGAGTCAAATCTGCTTTTCAGCTGTCAAAAGCCGGATTCCGGCGCCTCCGGGAACGCTCCAGCACGCAAGAGTCATATCCACTGATTTGAATGAAACTGATACTATTTTCGGCGCGCTGGATAAATTGCGTGATAGGGTTCGCGCAGCCTATGACCGCCATCACCCGCGAGAAATTTATATCGCGACTAGCTGCGTTTCCGCTATTATCGGCGAGGATGTGAACAGCGTTGCGGACGAATTGACGCAGGAGCTTGGGATTCCTGTTGTTATGGCGTCCGCCGAAGGTCTGCGTTCAAAAATATGGGCAAGCGGATTCGACGCGTATTGCCATGCGGCGTCCCGCGCACGCTTGAAGCCAAAAAATGAACGTAACAACACGATTAACTATATCGGTTTTACCAACCTCGGACAGGATAAGGTTAATCCATTGTTTGAGCGTCTTGGTCTGGAGCTGATTGCGCTCACCGCAACGGCTTCAATTGAGGATTTCGACCGCGCTTGTTCATCTGTCGCTTCTTTCGGTCAATGTGGTGCACAGTCAAGCTATCTGTGCGGTGCGTTGGAAGATGTTTGCGACGTTCGGTATTTCCAGCATCACCTCCCGTATGGTGGTATCGGCTTTGAGCGGTTTTTCCGCGACATTGCAAAGCATATCGGCCGTGAGGAAGACGCGGAAGCGGTTATTGCGGAAGAAAAGGCAAAGTATATGCCGATAATTGAAGAAAATAAGCGACGGTTAAAGGGCAAGAGGGTATTTATTGCGCTCGGCGCGAGTTTCGCTTATGAATATACTCGTTTGCTCAAAGAACTTGATATCGAGACTGTTCATGCCGTTGCCTATCATTATGACCCGAAGCTTGACAACGCAAATCAGGAAGAAAAAGTAGCTGCCGCCACAGATGTTATTGAGCTGAAGCTTGATGTGGAAACGAGCGTCAACGACGGTCAGGCTGTTGAAACATTGCAGCTTATCAGAAAATATCAGCCTGACGCGGTGCTTACACGCGGACATGACGCAGGCAGCTGGGGCGTTGTTGAGGGTATTCCGGCATTGGGCTGCGAAATTGGGCTGATTTTGATGGGATACCGCGGTTTGGCAATGTTCTCTACGGCATTGGCAGATTTGGTTACCAACAACAATATGCTGAAAAATCTTGCCAAGCATTACAAAGCTCCTTTCAGCGCGAATTATGACAACCTTGCTCCGCACAGTTTTTACAGAAAGGTGGTATAAACGATGAGTGAATGTAAGCTGTATGAACAAAACCGCACTTGCTGTGCCTTAGGCGGCATTTTTACCGCTTTAGCCATTGAAAAAGTGCTTCCTGTTTTGCACGCCGGACCGGGATGCCATAGCCAGAGCGGCGGATTTTTGGGTATGGCTAACGGTTTCACCGCGCCGGTTACATATCCTGACTCGGCTGTTCCGAGCACTAACTTCTGTGAAGAAGACGTTGTGTTCGGCGGCGCCGACAGGCTTCGCAAGCTTACGGAGGAAGCACTGAAATATTATAACGCTGATTTGGCGATTATCGCCTCTGGCTGCACCTCAGAAATTGTGGGCGACAATATTGGAGAAGTGGCCGGAAATTTTGAAGATAGTGATGTCCCTGTCCTGCATGTTTCTCTTCCGGGGTTCAAAGGCAACAATGTGTGGGGGCACAGTCAGGTGCTGAATGCAATCATTGACCAGTATCTGACGCCTCGTGAAGTAAAGGCAAATAAAGGGCAGGTTAATATTTTCGGCATAGTGCCGTATTTTGACCCTTACTGGTTCAGCACTCTGGAAAAGCTGGAACGGTTACTTCTTGACCTCGGCCTAAAACCGAATATTATCTATGGCCCCGGCAAAGGCATCGCCGCGCTAAACCGCGTACCAGATGCGGAATTTAATCTGATTCTCGCGCCGTGGACCGACCTTGACATCGCGGAAAAGCTAAAAGAAAAATTTGGAACGCCGTATCTTCATTACCCATGCGTGCCTGTCGGCATTTCCGAAACAACGGATTTTATCCATGAGCTTGTGAAATACGCAGATTTGGACATAAACAATGCTGAAGAAATTATCAAAAAGAGTGAAAGCCGTATTTATTATTATCTTCAGCAGCAGGCTAAAGCGTGGTATGGCGGTTCTATGATGCCCAAACGCTTGTTTGTCAACGCAAGTGCGGCGGCCGCGCTATCTTTTGTGCGGTTTGCGATACGGGACATGAACTTTATTCCATATAAAGTTTTTATTACCGAAGATGTTCCGGAAGAACGTCAGACGTATATCATAGAGAAACTCAAAGAACCCAAATATGACGGCTGGCAGGATTTCGATGTTGTTTTCACAACTGACGGCGGCGCGTGCGATATTGAAATCAAAAAAGTGAAAGACTGGTCTCTTTCCCGCGCAACTCTTTTTGGCACAACATGGGATGAACTGACTGCCAAAAACAACGCTTTCCCGTTCCTTGCCATTTCCGCTCCGTCCGGGAATGATGTAATTATTGATAAATCATATTTTGGTTATGACGGAGAGCTTGTTTTTATGAGAGATTTATACAACGATTCCATACGCAAATTTTTAGGTTCCGGAGCGGTGGCGAAGCTGGATGTCGCAAAAACGCCTTCAGTTGAACGTAAAGTACAAGCAGCGCATGTATGCTGATAACAAAGATCAATATTTTAACACTGCTGAAAGGAGGATTTAGACATCATGAGTAAAATACAATTGGAGAACGTTTCATTTTCATACCAACAATCCGGCGATTTTTCTTATGCATTGGAGGATGTAAACTTTGAGATTAACGAGGGCGAATTTGTTTGTTTCATCGGGCCATCCGGCTGCGGAAAAAGCACGTTGATTACATTGATGGAAGGTTTAAATTTTCCTTCAAAGGGCAAAGTGGTCATTGACGGGAACCCGGTATCCGGTCCCGGAACAGACCGCTGCGTTGTATTTCAGCATTACTCGTTGTTTTCGTGGCTGACCGCAAAGAAAAATATAGTTTTCGGTATCAAGCAGGCGCAAGCAGGTATTTCCACAAAAAAGGCAGAGGAAATAGCGCATGAGTACCTTGAAAAAGTGGGGCTTGCCGATTTCGGCGGCAAATATCCTTACCAGCTTTCGGGGGGAATGCAGCAGCGCGTTGCAATTGCCAGAGCTCTGGCCTCTGACGCAGACATAATGCTTATGGACGAACCGTTTGGCGCGATTGACACAAGAAACCGTATGCTTTTGCAGGACTTGATTTTGCGGCTCTGTGAAAATGAAAAGAAAAAGCGGACGGTCGTATTTATCACCCATGATGTTGAAGAAGCAATCTATCTTGCCGACAGGATTTTCTATATGGAACCAAAGAAAATAAAACTTGATATTACTGTTGACTTCGGCAGTAACCGTGAACGCGCTAAAGTATTTGGCTCAGAGAGATTTCTTTCAATCAGAAATAATCTTGTCAGTATGTTTTATGATGGTATTGACTCAGAGGCGGTAGCGTTATGATAAAAAGGGCGTTTGACAGCACCGCCGTAAAAAGCATATTTAATCTGACAAATCTTCTGTTTATCACGGTGCTTTGGGCGGCATTTATGGAGTCGAATTTCAAATTGCAGCCGCCTTGGGCCTACGTTGTTATCTTGATTTTATTTGAAGCGATTTTTAATTTCAAAATTATAAAAAAAAGCAAACCGCTGAAAAACCTACTTGATCTTTACAGTATAATTTTCGCTTTCTTTTTGTTATGGGATTTGGGTTCTAAGCAGTTTCACGTTCTGCATTATACTTTGCTTCCGCCGCCGCAGAATGTATTTTACATATTCACGCAAGACTATTCGGTGATGATTAACGGCTTTTTTCAGTCCATGTGCCTTATTCTTGTCGGTGTGGTCTCGGGAATGCTGCTGGGGATAATCACCGGTTTGTTTGTCGGCTGGTATCCGCGTCTGCGTGAAGCGGTAACGCCTGTTATCAATGTGATTGCGTCTATTCCCGCACTTGTTTACGCGCCATATTTAGTTGTGGTTATGCCGACATTTAAGATTGCATCTGTCACTATCATTTTTATGGGAATTTATCCCCCTACAACAATGAACATGATAAGCAATGTTCAAGGAGTGGATAAAAAACTAATTGATACCGCACGCTCGCTGAACCTGAATAACCGCGGGATACTTCTTAAAGCGCTGCTGCCCGCTTGTGCGATCCCCCTCTTGGGCAGTCTTCGTATTCGTATCGCAACGGCGTTCATGATTCTAATTATGGCCGAAACAATCGGCGCGACTGCCGGTTTGGGGTATTATGTTAAGCGATGGGCGGCATGGGCGGATTATCCGAAAGTCTTTGCGGGGGTAATCCTGATTGGCGTGGTGGTTGTGGGAATAAACGGTTTGATTCACCTGTTTGAGACTAAGGCTATCAAGTGGATTGAGCCGCATCAATAATGGGAGGCCGAACATGCCGTTACATCGCGTTGCTTTAGCATCGGCAGACGGGAATGAAGTTGATTTGCATTTTGGGCGGGCGGAAAGCTATCTGATTGCCGATGTAGGCGACGACAGAATAAACACAATTGAAACCCGCAATGTCATCTCTCCGTTTCGCCGAGGCAGAGGTCACAGCGAGGAAGGTTTTGACAGTGTGCTTTGTAAGCTTTCCGATTGTGAGGCAATTGTTGTCGCGAAAATTGGTCACGGCGCGGCACAGTATGTAATGCGCAAAGGAATCCGAGTTTTTTCGGCTCCCGGAAAAGTTTCAGATGTGCTGGAAGTTATAAGAGCTGAAAAACTCTTGAAAAGCACGGCAATTTCATAAGATGTTACAGAATACATGGGCGGTTATTTGTGTTTCGTTTGGTTGGCACAGCTTACCGAAAGCGCCGCCAATAATGCCCCTATATTGCCATGAACTGTCGATCAGTTAAACCCATTAAAAGGATTTTTTGGAAAATATTTTAGGGGCTTCCGGTTCTGGAAGCCCCTTTCCTTCTATCAATTCTATATGCTCACGAGCGGAAACCTTTTCCGTAGGGGGCAACTGTGTGTATAGCCCCACATGCAAATAACAGCGCGTCATTTGCCATGCTTGGAACTGACCTGATAAAAATATTGAATGGCCCGGTGAAATTCGTCTTTGGAAAACGCGGGCCACAGCAATGAAGAAAAAAATAATTCGGCATAGGCGGTCTGCCAGGGCAAAAAATTGCTGAGGCGCCTGTTCTCATCGCCGCCTGTGCGAATGAGCAAATCAACATCGGGAATCCCCGCTGTATCGAGATAATTTTCAAAAGCGCTTTCTGTGATATCCTCCAGGCGCAAACTTCCACTGAGCAAATGTTCTCCCATTTTTCGGGCGGCCCGGACGATTTCGTCGCGGCCGCCATAACTGAGCGCGATTTGTATATTTAAGCGGGTATTGTGCTTCGTGCTCTTTTCGATGTCATCAATCGCGGTGAGCACCTTATCACTGAACCGGGTTCTTTCGCCGATGATTTTCATCCGGATATTTTCCTTGAGGCATCTTTCCTTATCTTTTTTAAAAAAACGTATCAGCAAATCAAAAATGTGATTGATTTCCGCTCGCGTCCGGATCCAATTTTCGGTGGAAAAAGCATACACGGTCAAATACGCGATTTTTTCCTCCACACACCATTCGCTTACATTTTCAAAAGCCTTCGCACCCTCCTCGTGCCCTTGAAAGGGCCGCAAATTTCGATTCGCCGCCCAGCGTCTGTTGCCGTCCATGATAACGCCGACATGCCTAAGCCGCTTTGATTCCATGCGCAAGCTCCTTAGATTATGATTCCCGATGGGTAAGGTAATGGACAAGGCCCAGCAGTAAACTTTCGCTGTCCTGCGGAAAATTTTGCCGCCGGATGGCTTGTACGGCCTCGTCTGACAATCGCGCGGCTTCTTCTTCGGCATATTTTCGCGCGCCTGTTTCATGAAAAATTTGCCTGACGCTGTATAAATCTTCCATTGTGGCGGCGGTTTTTCCATATGCGTTGTTTAGCATGATTTTTTGCTGGTCATTGGCCTGATGAAGAGCATAGGCGTAGAGAATCGTTTGTTTTTTCTCCTGAATATCGGAAAGCACGGATTTTCCCACTGTTTTTTCATCCGCGTAAATGCCCAGCAAATCGTCTTTAATTTGAAAGGCGACGCCCAGCGGCAGCCCTATGTCCCGCAGGGCGCTTTGCATGGATTCGTCCACGCCCGCGATGGCGGCGCCCAGGCACAGAGGCCCGGCAATCGTGTACCAGGCTGTTTTATACTCGTAAAGGCTGTAGATCACGGCCTTGTAAGCCTCAAAGTCATTGAAACCATTTTTCGTTTGATAGGGCAGAGAAACATCCAGCATTTCACCCTCGCATGTTTTGATTAAAATTTCTGAATACATCTGGTAAACGCGCTGCAAAATTTCCGGGCTCAATGCCGCCTGAGACAACAAAAGGAACGAAAGAAAGAAACCATAATCACCTATGCAAATCGCTCTTGAAACGCCAAAATGATCGCACGCGCCCGCCGTTTCCTTTGCCCGGTTTTTTTGAAGCTCTTTTTGGAGCCGTAAGGCGGTGTCCGCGTGTATTGTCATTTTATCGCGGCGCTTTTCACTGTTGTCTATGACATCGTCATGAATTAAAATCGAAGTCTGAAAAATTTCATAGCCGGCGGCGATGGGCAAATACTCCAGCCCGCACGATCCTGCGGCAATTTCTTTCCCCAGCTTGATCAAAGCGCCCCGTATGCGTTTGCCGCCCTCGTTCTGACGCCGCAGATCCTCCCGCGCTTCCCATACAATCGTATTCATCATTGTGTTTACCATCGTATTTACAGGCGCAGGATCCGCCGCGCTGTCTTTATCGCCGAAAAACGCCGCAAAGCCCTGTTCCATTTCCATTTTAGCGCGAGACAGATAATCCACAAACTGTAAATAATGATACACGCTATCAATCACCTGATCAGGCATAGAGGCGCTGGCTGTCAAACCGATCACATTTGCCTCATGGATTTTTTGGAGCAGCGCGCGGTTTCGGATGAGATCATCCAACGAATTGATAAAGTATGAATCCTCGCAAGCTTCGCGGCAAGCGGCGAAAAGCTCATTTGAATTGGAACTTTTGGGATCCCCCAGCACGATCACCAGATCGGCGGCGGCGGTCATCTCCAGGGCGGCGCTTTGCCGCTCTTCCGTCGCTTTGCACAGCGTATTGACTGCGTGTATCTCCGCGTCCGCGTACCGATGGCGTATGGCTTCCAAAAGATTCTTCCATTTGGCGCTGTTAAAAGTGGTTTGCGCCACGACGCAAATCTTTTTGTGATCTCCGCACCCGGCCAAATCCGTCTCGTTTTCAATTACGTAAACTGGGTGGCGACCCGGGTGATCACCGGAGCCATCACACCAGCCGGTAATCCCAATGACTTCCGGATGCTTTTTTTTACCCACAATCAAAACGGCATACCCTTTCGCGCTCATTTCAGATACGATCTTTTGTGTCCTAATCACATTTTTACAGGTATAATCTTTGATCTGCACCTGCTTTTGCTGGAGCGCGCGATAAACATCCCGTCCGGCGCCGTGCGCGCGGATCACGGCAATGGCGCGGCCTGGCACACTCGCCTCTGCGGGGTCGTGAATCAAAATAAAGCCTTTCGCCTGTAAATCGCGAATCACATTTCCATTGTTTACAATCTCACCCAATAAATACACTTTCGCGCCGTCATGAATAAATTTTTCCAGGGAATATACATTTTTGACCGCGTTCATAACGCCGCCGCAAAATCCCAGTGTCTTCGCCTTAATGATCATGAATCGTGAACCTTCCTCATATACTTGACATAGCAAAACCGATAGGGTATAATCTTCTATGCTCGGGGTGTAGCGCAGCTTGGCTAGCGCGCTTGATTTGGGATCAAGAGGTCGCAGGTTCAAATCCTGTCACCCCGATTGATTGTATCTGTAGCTCAGTCGGATAGAGCAACGGCCTTCTAAGCCGTGGGTCGGGGGTTCGAATCCCTTCAGATACGCTTCTTTAATCTTTTTCCGCGCGGATGTGGCGGAACTGGCAGACGCGCACGGTTCAGGTCCGTGTGAAAGCAATTTCATGCAGGTTCAATTCCTGTCATCCGCATAGTATAGTGAAGAATGGCCTTAAATCAAGGGAAACCGTCCTATGTAGGGCGGTTTTTTTCGTAAAACGACTAGCAAAAGGAGGTTATATTATGTCGAAGAAAATGTTATTCTTCTTTTTAACAATCGCGCTGCTTGTATCTGCCAATTCCATCTCGCTTGCTTCCGCGGGCGAAACGCGCATCGGTGATGTCGTGAACCAGGTGCTTTACACAGACATTGTGACTTATATTGATGGGCAAGAAATAGCGTCTTATAACATTGATGGGTATACTGTTGTTTGCGCTGAGGATTTACGGCAATACGGGTTTTCAGTTTATTGGAACGAGTTCCACCGTTATTTGGTAATCGGCCGGCATGACGACGCCTCTGCTAAACCGAATTACAAGTCGGCTGCCGCGGACAAATCCCGTATAGGCGTGCCCATAAAGCCTGTTCTATATACGAACATCGCAGTATATGCCGGTGATAGTTCAATAATGAGCTATAATATTGGCGGCTATACGTGCGTCTACGTTGACGATCTTGCGAAATTTTACGGATCGGGATATGTTTATGATGATATTTCGCGTACTTTGACGCTTAACCTTAAACCCGCCCCAATACTTCAGGAGAACATAAACGCTATACTGACCCGTAATTCCGATTTCCTCACGAACTATCTTGACGCTCGTTATGACTCAAGTTACGGAACCATTTTGTATGGCTCGACAGGCGGCACTCCTCATGGCAATTATGCGTGGCTGCTGCTTGTTAAAGATGACGGTTTTATAATGAATATGTTGATATTCCTTCCAAACGACGGAGGGTTCGGCATAGTGTCTGACTATGATATCAGCGATATGGCAATGAGCGGCGATGGTACACACTTACTTTTCACAAGATACTACAAAGAGCAGTATTACCGCTATAATTTGGATTTACCCTCTGCGACCCTGGCGTTAGAACCGTGATTAGATAATGTAAGGACACACTAAAGTACCTATAAGTGGGGGCGCTTCTAAATGGCGGCAAGCAAGTTCAAGTCCTGTCATCCGCATCATATCACGACCCATTTAAAAGCAGTTCAGAAATAAGCCGCACACTTTCACCGGACTGGCGGCTTATTTCTTTTTGTGTGAAATCACCTGCTTATCCCATTATAACATACATTCAGTCAAACTCAAGATTTTTGAAAAATTGGTGTGATTGATTTCTATGGATCAACAAACAAACCCTCTGCTGAAAATCGCCGTGCGCAGCTTCACGGAGTTCATTCTGCGAAGCGGCGACATTTCGGCGGGCTTTATGAGCGCGGCCCGCGCGCTGGAAGGCACGCGGGCTCACCAAAAAATACAGAAGCAGCGCAAAAAAGAAGCCAAATCCCGCGGCGAAGTCTATGAAAGCGAAGTGCCGTTACAACTGTCCTTTACTTATAGAGAGTTTGATTTTCAGCTTGACGGACGGGCCGACGGCGTTTTGATCACGCCAGGCGTGAAATGGGCGGAGGCTGTTCCTGAGCAGGCGGTTATACAGCGGATTGTGATAGAAGAGATTAAATCTACTTTGACGCCAGCCGAGCGGCTGGACGCGCCCCCCGATCACTGGCACTGGGCGCAAGCCAAATGTTATGGGTATATGTTGTGTGTTCTGCGCGGGTTGACCGGCGCGGGCATCCGTCTCACATACGGCCACATTGAAACTGGAGCCGTGAAGTCTTTTGAAGAAGATTTCAGCTTTGAGGCGTTGAAAACTTTTTTCTTTGACTTGATAGAAAAATATTATGTTTTTGCGGAAATGGACGCGCGCCGCGTCCAGGAACGGAATGATACGGCCCGCGCGCTGACGTTTCCGTATGGCCAATATCGCGCGGGGCAGCGGGAACTGTGCGTCTCCGTCTACGCCGCCGTCAAACAAGGCCGGAAATTATTCGCGCAGGCGCCTACCGGAATCGGCAAAACCATGTCCGCCTTGTTCCCCGCCATAAAAGCGCTGCCGGAGGGGCTGGCGGAAAAAATATTTTACCTCACCGCTAAAACGGTGACGCGGCGGGCTGCGGAAGACGCGCTGGCGGATTGCGCCGCGGCGGGTCTTCGCCTCCGCTCCGTGACGCTCACCGCGAAAGACAAAATTTGCTTTCAGGAACCCCGCGTCTGCGATCCTGCTGTCTGCCCTTACGCCAAAGGGCATTTCGATCGGGTCAATGAGGCCATTGTGGATATTGTTTCCCATGAAACGGCGCTCACCAGGCCCATTCTGGAAAGTTACGCCAGGAAGCACTGCGTCTGCCCTTTTGAAACGGCGTTGGATGTGTCGCTGTTCTGTGACGTCGTCATCTGCGATTACAACCATGTCTACGATCCGAACGCGCAGTTGAAGCGGTATTTTCAGGACGGCGGGGCCTTTATTTTGCTCAATGATGAAGCGCACAATCTGGTGGAGCGCGGCCGGGAGATGTTTTCCGCTTCCCTGCGGCGGGACAATTTTATGCGGACGCGCAAATTATTTTCCCGCAAAAGCCAGCTTTATCATTGGATGGGCGTCATTGCCCGCGGTTTGAAAGGCTCGCCTGAAAACGCGCAAGCCACGAAGGCGAGTGTGATCACAGCCATGCCGCCGGAAGAACTGTACGCCCCTCTGCGGGAATTCGCTTCTGAAGCGAACGATTGGCTGAGCAGTCGCTCAAGCGATCGCTCAAATAATTGTCCGGACGACAGCCCTGAACAGACGCCGCTCCTGCCTGGAACGTCAGACGCGTCGCCTTCACAAGCGCTTTTGGAGCTTTATTTTAACGTCTTGGATTTTTTGCGGGCGGCGGAAACCTATGACGAACGGTTTGTCACGTTTTGGGAGGCCCGCTGGCCCGGCCAGGACGAAGCCGTTTCCATGGCGGCGGTTCGGCTTTATTGCCTGGATCCTTCTTATCTGCTGGCGCGCGAGACCCAAAAATCCCGCGCCGCCATATTTTTTTCCGCTACATTGACGCCGCTGGAATATTTCCGTGCCGTTCTGGGCGGTGCGGAAACAGATTTTAGTCTGCGCCTGGCTTCTCCGTATCCGCGGGAAAACCTCGGGCTGTTTGTGGATCGGACGATCTCCGCTCAATATAAAAACCGCCACGCCAGTTATGCGCCCATCGCCCGTCGCCTGCATGAAATGGTCACGGCGCGGAAAGGCAATTATCTTGTGTTTTTTTCTTCTTATGAATATCTGAACATGGTTCACGATCTTTTTGCCCAAACCTATCCTGACATAGAAACCATCGCGCAAACGTCCGATATGACGGAAGAAAACCGCGAGACATTTTTGAGCCGCTTCGCACCGGACAAGAATGAAACGCTGCTGGCTTTCGCCGTTCTGGGCGGCCTCTTTTCCGAAGGCATCGATCTGAAGGCCGAAAAACTGATCGGCGCCGCAATCGTAGGCGTGGGGCTTCCGTTCATATCCGAAGAGCGCGGCGTTATCGCAGACTATTACACCAAGGCGTGCTTGAACGGATTCGCTTACGCCTACCAATATCCGGGCATGAACAAAGTATTGCAGGCCGCCGGGCGCGTCATTCGCTCCGAAACGGATCGCGGCGTCGTGCTTCTCATGGACAGCCGGTTCTCCCGCAACGATTATCAGCCATTGTTTCCGTTAGAGTGGCGCAGCGCCGTCTGGCTGAACGCCAAAAGCGATTTCACGGGTTTATTGCGGACGTTTTGGCAATAATCAAAGGCTGTCGAGGTACATTTTCGCTTTTTCAGGGTCGGCCAGCGACTTGTCAATCGGCAAGTCAAAAACCGCACTCGCTCCGCCGTAAATTACTATACGAGTTACCGTTTTGGAGAGCTCATATCACATCACGGCGTACCGCCAGACCTCCTCGGGTAAGAATGACCGCCTTCCCCTCATATATCCGTCAAAGTTTACCCTGTATGGCTTCGAGGGCATATTAGACTTCGCTTTGTCTG
>JAITPB010000056.1 GCA_031289625.1 Clostridiales bacterium
AAATTCCTGTCGGCAACTTGGCGGACCCAAAATTGCGTGCGCTGCGCAAAGAGGCGCACGATTGCTTCAACCGCCTTTATCTTTCCGGTAAGATGAGCCGTGATGGCGCTTACGCCTGGCTGGCAGCTATCCTGCAGGCGCCGCGTTCTCAGGCGCACATTGGATACTTGAGCGAATATTACTGCCGGCAGGTCATTGAGGAAAGCAAAAAGGTATTTGAAAATCAGAAACCG
Source organism: Clostridiales bacterium (assembly GCA_031289625.1). Taxonomy (GTDB): domain Bacteria; phylum Bacillota; class Clostridia; order Lachnospirales; family WQUN01; genus JAITPB01. Next base: position 234 of record JAITPB010000056.1, read on the forward strand.
CGTTCCCGCAGTGCGAGGGGAGGACAAGTATATGCGCTTGACAACCGAACAACAGCGATTGGCTGAGACAAATATGGGGTTGGTTGGTAAGGTCATCAAGGATTGTGTCCGCAGCCCCAATCAAGTCGGGATATTCACATATGACGACCTGTTTCAAATTGGATGCCTTGGGCTTTGCGATGCCGCGCGAACTTTCGCTCCCAATAGGAAAGCCAAATTCGACACCTACGCCTACATACTCATTCGCAACAGAATTTTCAATCAGCTGGAGTACGCCACATTGCGGCGGAATCGCGAAACCATCTTAGAGCCAAACGATATGCCGGAAATGTCTGACGGAAGCTACGCGGCCGCCGAGTGTGAAAGCGAGTTGGAAAAGGCACTTGCGTTAGCTGAAGCAAATGCCGCCGGAATCACAGCCAAAGGGATAAAGGCCATTCGTTTGCAAGCGCAAGGCTATTCCTGCAAGGAGATTGGCGCACAGTTTGGCGGCGCATCAGCAAACAACGTTTCAGCGTGGATTTTCCGCGCCCGGAAATATCTGCTGAAGAACCCGGCTATTGCGGTGTTATCCCCAAACTGATGCCGCTGCTTATACTGCCCTCTCCTTTGTTGGGAAGGGCAGATTTTTAATTTACGGGAGGAATTCAGAGTGCAACGAAAGAAAAAATGGCTTGTGCCGCTGCTCTGCGGCCTCGCCGTAGTGCTGCTGTTCCGATTGGTGTTCTTTATCGGCTATGTACCGTCGGTCTCCATGGAACCCACCATTCAGAAAGGCTCCTATATATTCGGCTGGCGCATTCATGGTGAGTTGAGACAGGGTGACATTATCATATTCCGACACGAGGGGTGCGTATTGGTCAAGCGTATCGCCGCCGTGCCGGGCGATGTGGTGTACCTATGCGATGCCGACCACAGTGTGACCGTCAATGAGAAAACAGAAACAGCCACCCGGACTCTAACTGTGCCAGATGGCTGTTATTTCATGCTGGGAGACAATGTATCTGATTCGTGGGATTCGAGGTATTGGGAAGAGGTTTGGATAGTGAGGAGTGATATTGTGGGGAAGGTAATTGATTGAAAACAAATTGCTAAAACGAACTGATAATGGTAAAATGAAACGTAAGAAGCAAAGCGATTCCCAAGAATTGCCTAAAATGTTTTTCAATCCGTGTGACCAAATTGCGATGTGCAGAGTTTTACATATAGTCAATCAGGAGGTGAATTGACATTGTTTTTAGTTTCTAGCGTAAGCAACCAGAAACCTTTGCTCGAAGAGATAGTTGAAAAATACTCTGATATGGTTTTGAGATTGGCGACTATAAGAACGAAGAATAAACATTATGCTGAAGACATCTACAGTGATGTGTTTTTACGGTTAATTAAAAATTATGATAAGCTGCGTGATGAAAATCATGTGAAAGCATGGTTGATTCGAGTAACTATCAACTGCACCAACACATACATGAAGAAAATGAGCAGGGATAACTTACCTTTGCCTGATAATATCCCCTCGTTTTCAGAACCTGTATTCAGCGAAGTCTATCAAGCGGTCGCTTCGTTGCCTGACAAATACCGTACAGTCATTCACATGCATTTTTACGATGGTCTCGCCGTTAAAGAGATATCAAGACTCTTAGCGCAGACAGAATCCGCAACAAAAATGCAGCTCAAAAGAGCAAAAGAAAAGCTTAAAGTGATATTAGGAGATGATTTCAATGACAAATAACGAACTGTACAGAATGGCAAATAGTGAGATTTCTGTATCGGAAGCGATGAAAACTGAAATTTTGCGCGCAGCCAATTCACAATACCGAAATGGACGCATTTTGCTTAGGAAAAAAAGGCTGGCAGCCTTGATGGCAGCGGTACTCTCTTTAGCCTTGGTGTGCGGCATCATATGGATGATGCCGCAGGTAACGCAATTACCCTTGCCAAAGCCGAGTGAGTCTTTAAGCGGCACAACCCTGAATGAGCAAAATGAAAACAAGGTTTACTTCAATCCGATGCAACGGGACGTTTTTGATCAAGATAAAATCAAATTGTTTGAAGTTGCCGGGAATGAAACCTTAAAATTTGATTCACTTCCGAAAGACATACAAGACTTTCTTCCCGTTCCGCCGCAAGAGTATATATCTGAAACTGATGGATATCACGTTTTATACAGCACAGGTTGGCGGGAATTTATGATTGATGGAAAATTCTATCATCAAAAATCAGGGGAATCCAGTTTGTATATCGGCGGCGGAAAAAGGGCTGCTGAGGTTGATGACGGAAAAAATCCACTTCTTACTCTAAAGCCTTCGGTTATAGGCGAAACACAAACAAGCATCTATCTCATGAAGGACGAGGAAGAATTGAGTGCATACAGAATGACCGAAGCCGGAGCGGTTTATTTCATTGTTGGCTCTCATATCAGCGAACGAGACTTCTTATCTGCCGTTGAGCAGTCGATGAAATAAGATTAAGCACAATTATGAATCGCTCAATTGTGACCTTTTTCGCATGACAAAGGGTTTAATAGCGATGGAATAAAGGAAGTGTGAATGGGAAGCAGGTCTGCGGACTTAAGGAGGGAGTGATTGATATGGTTTCTTGATTCATAAGAGAGCAAGACCAAAAGAACAATTTAATACTTAAAGGGAGGTACGTATGCAACGTATCAAAAACAGCCTGTTAAAAGGCGTAACAATTGCGATGGTGGTTGCTATCGCCGTTATGAGTGTGAGTTCCATTGCCACCGCCAGTTACTACCCAAGCAACGGTAGGGCATATGGCATAGCAAGAAACTCCGGTACTGGGCTTGACGGAAACTTCTTTCGCCTGCAAATAAAAGCGATGGATTCAAAATGGAGTTCAAGCTCAAGTGCCAACGCAAGATTCATTCTGCACACAACTTGGCTCGCCTTTGCAGGCACCGCCTGGATTGAGTGCGGAACTATGCATGGTGCTATACAGGAACCTGGTGCCAGCGCACCTTCTTTCTGGAATGGGAGTTATACAGCGCAGGGTTCTTCCAGCACTTATAACGAATATAAAATCTCGGGACCGTCAGCGGCCGTTAACATATACCACACTTACCAAATAAGCCGTACTGCAGGACCGGATTCCGCCGGACAATATTCTTGGGGTGTCTATGTGGATTACGATTTGCGCAGAACTTTCAAAAACACCGATCATTACGGAAGACTGCCGGACGTTGGTCTGGAAAGCAACGAAAGCACGGCGACTTCAGCACAATGGAATGAACATAGTTTGCAGCGTATCGTGAATTGGAGCTGGAACAATTGGGCGCGCTCGAATAATTCGTTGGTTTACACCAACGGTGCCAGTGTATCCTATGTCAATTCCACAACGGGAAGTTCAATCTATACATCCAAATAATTTTGAAAGGATAAATAAAGATGAGACGTAAAAGTGTATTCTGGAAAATCCTGACGATAGCAGTTATCGTTGCAGTGGGTCTTTCAGTCGGCGTATTCGTTTACGCAAGTAATCCCGATGATTCGGTTTATGACGCTGAACCGATTACCGCCGTTGATCCTGCCATTCAAAAAAGCATGGAGGAAGCTGCATTGTATGAGGAAACACCTCGCTTGAATGTGAGCGACGACCAGTATGTCGCCGAAGGAGATAAAAGCGAGTATCTGAACAACAATCCGCAGCCTATATTCCAAGCTGTACCTGAAGCAGATCAATATTTCGATATCAACACACGCATTGATGAAGAATACCTTGCCTCTGTGGGGGCGGCAGTTAAGCTCAAGGAAGTTATGAGCTACGAAGCTTTCTTGGAAAACTTCAACGAAGAAGCTTTAACCGCTATCGCCCCTGACTGCATGGTGTATGTGCTGCAGGTTCATTATCCGAATGGCTATGAAACCAGGCGCGGTCTTTATCTTGATGCCGTTGTTACCGGGCTGTATGATGCGGCAACCGGGTACTATCATGGTTTCAGCTTAACAGGGCAATGTGAGAACATAAACGCTCCGGGCGAATAGGTTTTCTGCCCAATATCAAAAGCGAAAGAGAAGAACGGTGTTGTCAATGCCGTTCTTCTCTTTTTAATTTCAAAAGGAATTATCTCAACACTTGTGCTTTCGCAAACTTGCGAAATAGCAACTGCATACTCAACCCGCAGCACAGGAGCAGTGCAACTATCTGTATGCTGAATTCCCACACCGATTGGTGACCCGTGAAAATACCGGTTGTGACGAGCAACTGAAGTAAGCTCCACTTATCCAAAACTGTCACGCCCAACAGATGGAGTAAAAAAGGAAGAATGAACAGCACCATTGTCAGCATTGCTGTATAAATATTGTTCTTGCTCAACAGAGATACGGCGGAAATGATTAGCATGACAGCAAAACACACCAGAAAACGAGTGAGCAACAGAACAATTAAGTACCCCCAAATCGGCAGTCCTCCCAAATATCCCAGAGTCGGCATGTTATTCAGCGCAAGATTCGCATGGCTGAATCCGTACATCCGGTATATCAGAAACACATCGGGAATCATGGAAACAGTTGCAAACACGCCGGTCAGCACAGCAGATATTCGGAGCTTAGTATGAACCGTGGCAATCGTCCCATTATGGCTGGCACCTAGAACCTTGAACATTTCTGTTCGATACTCCACAGAGAATAAGCCGCAGAAAGACAAAGTCAGAGCCGCAAGCAATATGATAACGCTTTGTATCCCATAATCCGAATCCGTTATCCGAAATAGCCGCTCATACCCGGAATCGTAAAAAAACTCCGCACCCGGCGTTGCTTTTATATGAAGATACTTCTGATAAAGCCGTTCAAACATCGCTTCCCTATTCAGATATTTTTCCTGTGCCTGTGTCCCGAGCGCAAGCTCGGATATACCGATTTCCCCTTGCTGATACTGTTGCTGAAGTGTGTTCGTGACGGCTTTCGCTTCGTCAATCCTCATCCTCTCGGAAAGTATAAAGTCTCCTTTCTCATCGGTTAATCCGCCCTCAAGCATCTCCATATAGTATTGATAATATCCCTCGTCTGCGGGAATCGTTAAAATTGTTGTTGATAACAAAGCATACTGTAAGGCAAAAAACAGGACGACTATTAACACCGCTTTATTCTCAAACAAAAGTTTTTTCCATTCAAAAAAGAATAGGCTGCCATGTATGGGGTTCGTTTTTTTAATGTGAACATTTTTCATTTTTTGCAGCAGCGCATTTCCCTTGTTAAACAAATACAGACCGCAAACAAAGGTTCGTATATTCAAAACAATGAGTAGGACAAGTATCGCAGCGGCAAAAACAATTTGCGCTGTTACCGTGCCGACCGGGACACCGAACAAGTTTAGCGCGGAATAGTCCCGCAAACTCCCGTAAGGCTGGACAATCGCAAGAAGGTTTAACTGTTTCAGCCAATCCCACGCATAACCGTTGGGTAAATATAGCAGTGCTGCGCAAATCCCGACATTCATGACGGATGATACAAAAAAACTGATTGCGCTGTTTGAACGCATTGCGATAAACATAAACAGCAGCCCAAACAAGAAAATCCCCAATGTCTTGACCAAGAACAGCAATGGGATAAATTGACCGACGCTAATGTGCAGCGTAGAACCTATAGCATCAGGAACGGATTGCAGCGGACGCGATAAATCACCAAAGCCATAGCGGTATTCCGCAAACGCCAAGGTTGAAACGAACAGCAATGTGTGTGTCCCAAGAACAGCTGCCAACAGCGCACCGAATTTTGCCGAAATCGTAGAGGCTTTCCCCTTTTGAGCAGCGCATATAATTTTGAACAGGGACTTTTCTTTTTCGTCAGAAATGAGAACCATACAAAGGAAAATAGTCAAAACAATCAAAAGTATGTCAGTAACAGGAGATTTCACCACAAGCATAACCCCGTCGTTAATATCATAGCGAGGTTCCGTTCCGGCCATCGAACGGTAGATATCGGCACTCTTTTTTATGTTTTTAGAAGAAAAATCATCAGCCGCGCCAAAGATGCCGGTACTTTCGGCTCGTTTCGCGTTTTGTTCAATTTCATCCAAATATTCAGGATATGCAAGCACGACAGTTATTTCTGCGCGTGTTTGGTCAATCAAACTCTTCCTGTGATTAACTTCGTAAATATCCCATGTTTGATTCAATATTTCAGGGTGTTTTTCGCATGACTCCGCATACTGCCTTTGCATCGCTTCCAGGCGTTCTGCCGGCATACCGTCCTCTATTGCGGCGACAATCGTTTCGCGCAGGAGTATTGCCGAAACCACTTCAGACTGTTCGTCCAGCCAAGCCGCTTTATTGTTTGAGGGAACAGTGCGAAGCTCGGCGAAAAAAGCTTTCGTTTCAGCTGCGGAAGCTGCCAAATCCACTGTCTTATGTTCCTGCCACAAAGAAAACAAATTTAACCCGATTCCAAAAATCAACAGCCCCGGAAACAGTTTGCGCGACAGGATTTTTCGCAGCTCAAAAAGCGTCAATCCCATGCTTCGCCCTCCTGCCGCGTTCCATCAGAAAAGCAGTGAAGATAAACGCCTTCTAAGCCATGTCCATTTCCATATCTTTCGCAAATGGCGTCGGTTTTGTCTTTCTGTACGATTTTTCCTTGCCGCATAAGGACAATTTCGTCTGCGATGGATTCAACGTCCGACACTACGTGAGTCGCCACAATCACGATTTTGTCTCCGGCGACAGACTGAATCAATTCTCTTGTGCGGATTCGTTCCTTTGGATCCAGTCCGGCGGTCGGCTCATCCAAAATGATTAGGGACGGGTTACCCAATACGGCAGATGCCAACAAAATACGCTGCTTCATTCCGCCGGAATAAGAGGATATTTTATCTTTAAGGCGGCTCGTCATATTGGTTTTTTCGGCGGCACGAAGAATCTCTTCTCGAATTTTGCGTCCGGGCACAGCTTTCAATACAGCCAAATAGTTTAGAAACGCAAAGCCCGTAAATCCATCATACAGCCCCTGCTGCTGCGGCATAAACCCCAGCAAGGAACGATATGATACGCCTAACTTTTCAATGGTGGTTCCCTGCCAGAGAATCGTACCCGAATCGGCGTCCAAGTTACGCGTCAAGATGTTCATCAGTGTGGATTTGCCCGCGCCATTTGGCCCCAGCAACCCCAAAATCCCCGGCTCGAACTTTGCGCTTATGCCGTCTAACGCGACGAATTTTCCATAGCTTTTCGTAATATTCTGAATTTCAAGCATCAAATCTCCTCCATCATTCCTCCGCTAACTTATGGTTTGAAGTCTGCCGCGACAGCCTTTTCATAACTGCCGCTCCAAAAATCATCTTTGCCAATGCGCAGAAAATCGCCATCATTCGCAAGTACAAAATATTTTGATGTTTCAGCAACAAAGGTGTAAAATGGCGCGGTATTTCCGCTGCTAATACCATAGGTTATTTTATTGCTCTTCCCGGTGCTTACATCCACCCAATAGCTTTCATTGACTTTTTGGGGATTGGCATATGCGTCCGTGCGCTGATTGTCCGCCTGATATAGGAGCTTGCCGTCAAAGAGCCGGTTTTCAGGGAACAGTAGGTAACCACTGATGTTTTCCGCAACCACGGTTTCTTTTCCGTTATTGATATCAATCTGCTTTATTTGCTTATCTTTGCGGGAATGAAAATAAAGATTATCCGAATCCAACAAAACCGGATTTAGAGAAAAAGCGGTTGTGCTTATAATATCGTTTCGGATACCATCCTCAAGATTGATGGAAAACACAGAAGCCTTGTGGCCGTTTTCTTCCGCATCCAACGCCTGCTGCGAATACTCGCTCAAAACAGCACTGGGCTGTTCATAGTAGTAGACAGCTTTCTCATTGCTCAGCCATAAAAATTTCGTGTTGTCTTCTTGCTTGAACGAATATAGCTCTTTACAGTTTTCGGCGGCAAGATTAATCGCCAGCAAAGCTCGCTGCATTGGCACATCGGATTCATAAACTTTATTTTCAGGATTCGGCGCGATATAGTTCACATCCGCGTATACGACCGTATCTCGCAGCGCGGCAGATAACAAACTGTATTTGTTGTCGAATTGAAGTAATTTCTTGCGGTTGGTGCCATTTTTATCCATAACGAATAACGAGTTTTCAGCGTCAACACAATAGACCTTGCCGTTTATTTCCGCAATCCAAAGAAACCCGTGTGTTTGTTCACCGGGAGCGAGATATGCGTTGCAATCCGCCGTGTCGTGCTTGCAGTTAGGTTTATTACAAAGCACGATTTTCGTTTCCGCAGAATCATCCCAAAACTGAATTTGATAGCCGACACGGCGATAATTTGTCGAAGTATATAAACCATCGGCATTTTGAGTTCCGATGAGGATAGAACCATTAGGGTCTTCGACTAAATTATCTTCAATAAAATAAGTCCCCAAAGAACCAATCCACTGTGGACCGAGAAGTACCGATGGATTTTCGCCGGATACGGGAGACTCAGTTGAAACGGATGCCTTGCTGCCTGAAGGCTCAGACTCGCCGAGACTGTCGGCATCTGAAGTGTTGTTGCTGCCGCAAGCCGAAAGTACAGTTAGTACAATTATTAACAGAACTGCGAATAATGTTTTTGATTTCATGGAAAAATCATCCTATCTCTAAAATTAAAATGGATTTATATTTTTTTGATAAATCAGTTTGGTATAAGCATACGGGAAACAGTTTTCACCGAGAAATCGTAAGCTTCATCAGCACTGAGCGGAATTGCAATCGCATACAAAACATCGTTGCGTTGGAACGAAGATGTATCCAGCACAATTTGTTTTTCAACAGCGTATCCCCCAGAGAACTTAGCTTCCATAAGGTCAAAGTTGTCTGCGATTTTTAGCGGCACATGATTTCGGAATACTGTGATTCTGTATTCCCCCGACGGACCGCCTAAACCTCTTAGGCTCATATGTAATTTTTCATTTCCATTGTACCATATTGCCTTATCAGTTGCAAACGGATTTTCGCCTTGGTAAAGATAAAAGAAAGTAATTTCATCTAAAGCGTTCTCGCTGCTTTCTGGGATGTCAAAAAGACTCCTTTCTTCATCGGAAATTTTTGAAGATGAAAAATCTGACAGAATAGATAAATCAGGGATTCCATAATCTTGCTCAAAAATTATTGTGGCACCGGCATTTGTTATCTTGTGGTTGTTCCCGAAACTCTCCTGAGGATTGTTGATATCAATAATAGCAGATGGGTTCAGCATAGTAACAAGCATTAACTTGTGTTTGCCCGTAGTTCCATATTTGGGTGTAAAGGCAAAGGAAAGAACCTTTTCTTGATTTCCTTGCAATTCATATCTGTGCATAACCGCTTGTCCTGTTTCACCGTCAACAGCGTAATTTTGGGCAATCCCATCAAAAAACATCATCACGCCCACTTCAATCGGCACAGATAAATTTTGTACTGAGTATGTGAACTGAAGCGATTTGCCTGAAAATACAGCCATTTCAGGCAATAATCTATAATCATACCCCATCTCAAGAGCAGGAGTATCTGCCGATGAAACTTCGTTCTGATTTACAGGCAATGCGCTGCAACCACACAGTAAAATAAGCAGCAGAAAACAAGCGCGAATTCTCATTCTGACATTCCCCCTAAACAGAGCGCGGGAAAATTGCGATTGACTTTTCCCGCGCGTTTCTGTAATCTATTACGGTAAGGCGCATTTTAAGCTATTGGAGGTGAGCCTACAAAGCACCTTCAACGCAATCCTTATGCACCAATCAACTGTGTGTAGCGAATGGTGCCTGTGCCGGAAGCAGGCTTGACGTAGTGTGCACCCCAAGCTGTGATTTTAGCGGTGCGCCCAACCAAATAGTATGTGAACGGATTGGTTGTTGTGTTTGTAACTTGATGCGACAAAGTTACCGGAGAGGTGATTGAGTTGCCAGTGATATAGTCTTGAATTTCTACATCTGTGCGAAGAACCGGAGCAGTACCGGAACAATTCACGTAGATATAAACATACTTTGAAGCGACTCCACCCACCGTTGCATTGCCCCCCGAAGTGCCGCCGCTCATACTTCCGTAAGGTGTGCTTTGCCCAGAGAAGGATGTTGCGGATGCCGAAAGGACAAGGACGGATAGCAGTGCGGTCACTGCCAGTAATGCTGCGAGGATGCGTTTTGTGATTTTCATTTACTTTCTCTCTCCTTTATAGGGGTGTGTGTTCGCAATTGCTTCTTGTGATGTGCGCGCCCACTCCAAAAAGGCAAATGCGATTGTGAAATGCTTTTGCACTTCATCTATTAAACTTTTTAGATGGCAAAAAGGTCACATCACCAAAAAATATCTGTTTTTAAATAGTCTTGCAATCTATCTGTTTCCATGATATAATACCAACATAAAGTATCAGTAATTTCTAAAGTTATCCGAGTTACACAGCGTTCGGAGGCGAATTGTCGCCTTTGGACGCTTTTTTGTTTTCACCGTTTCTTTAGACAGAGGTGCAATCGCTTTCGGGCAGCGGGACAAGTTCCCGGACTCAAACAGAAAGCTTCATAAGTATACAAAGGGCTCATTTGGATTTTCATCTTGTGAGCCCTTTTTCATATATACCCGGTTTTCGAGTGAAAGCCGTAACTTTATGTTCCGGGTTGCTGTTGCATCCCGTTAAAATAAAAATCCCAAGCAGAAATGAAAGGAAATCGAAAAACCAATTATCTCCCGGCCACAAACGCGGCAACAGCTAGGCTCTGAGTAATCGGCGCCTCTATTTTTAGTTTACGAGGTGATTCAAAATGCGAAAAAACGCAGAAAAAACGTATTCCCGGCAATTCATGGATTCGTTCCAAAGGCTCGCGCGCTCCCATGGGCTATGGGCCGTCTGGTCGGATTTCATACTCATGAGCGCCTGCTCTATCTCAAACGCCGTAAATAAGTCTGAGTATGACCGACGCGAAAAGCTGTATCTAAGTGCAAGCGAGAGTTACACATCAGATGAATTAGAGCGCATAGCCGAACTCTTTGCCCTCACGTTCATGGCTCTGGAGGAAAATCCAAATCAGGATTTTCTGGGGCATATCTTCTGTGAGCTGAAACTGCACAACGAGAGAACCGGTCAGTTCTTCACGCCATACCATGTCGCCGAGCTTATGTCCAAACTCAGCTACGGCGATTGGAAGTCAGAGATTCAGAAAAAAGGGTATATCTCTGTCAATGATTGCTGTTGCGGAGCCGGTTCACTGCTGATTGCATTTGCCAATGCCGCAAAGGAACAGGGGTTGAACTATCAGCAAGATGTGCTTTTCGCAGCGCAGGATATTGATTACACCGCAGCCATGATGTGCTATATTCAGCTTTCTCTGCTCGGTTGTGCTGGGTATGTCAAGATTGGCGATTCACTAACCCCCAACCCATCGTCACAGGAAAACATCTGGTATACGCCGATGTGTTTCAGTGATATCTGGCAGCAAAGATGTCAGATGGATGCGATACGGAGTATACTCAAAAATTCAGAAGAGGCTGTATAAGCCGGAAAGGAAATCAGTATGGGACAGTATTATACCGCATTGGTTATTGATGAAAGCAACAAGGTCACGAAGCTTTCTCCAAGAAGCTTTGATTCTTTCTCAAAACTCACAGAGCATTCATGGATTGGCAACGATTTTGTCAATGCCGTCTACTCCTTAATTCATAACCGCCGGAGAAAGGTGGCATGGATTGGCGACTACGCGATGGAGCCTTATCTTCCCGATGAAGACCCATATGCAAGAATGATGCCGGTCAGCGAGTTCAAGGAACTTTATGATTTGGCTCATGGGGATAAAAACGGCATTTCAAGCGGCTTTTTCTTCAGCAAAGACTTAAGCTGTCTTGATTACGACACAACCGGAATGTTCTTGGTCAACCATGACCTGGCAGTTTATCTGGACATCGCTGAATACATCAAGCAATCATCTGTCATGGAGAAGGATGGACCGTGGTGCCTCAGTCCGCTCCCGCTGCTCACTGCCTGCGGAAATGGCCGCGGCGGAGGCGATTTTCACGAAAGTCATACCGGTTACGATGACGTGGGTATCTGGGCATTCAACCGGGTTGAGTACACAGACAAAATCCCCGATGGATACCATGAAGCGAAATATCGCTTTGCGGAAGACGGAGGCGTCGGGGCTTTCAGAGGCTCTTCCGGCGGTCTGTGCTAAAAATCACAAAGGAGAATCAATTGACATGAACGTTACAATTTATCAAATCGACCCCGCTCTGGATGAGGACAATCTGATATTCCAAAACTGGAATGGTTTCTTGCAGAAAGGCTGCATTCGGCCGCCGGCAGAATGCTACCGTTCAGTTTACAACGGTGAAATGGATGCCGATACAACACCCGACGATGTTTTTGAGAAGTTTAACACAGCGATTCCCAAGGATTATGCAGGACGTTCCCTGTCCGTGTCGGACGTGATCGAGCTTCAGAAAGCTTACGGAAAGAGCAGTTTTTTTTTCTGTGACACGTTTGCGTTTCAAGAACTCGCGTTTGAAAAAAGCAGTGCCTTAGCAGCGCGCGTCAGCGACATTCCGGAGGTGCAGCGAATCGCGGACGTGGTTACAGCGGAATATGCCGCCTACAAATACGAAATGTGCCGCAAAAGCGGCACAGAGGTTTATGCGAAGGCCTATGAGATTCATCTGGTGGAAGAAATCGT
>JAITPB010000060.1 GCA_031289625.1 Clostridiales bacterium
GGCGTTGCGGCGCAATAGATTCTTCCGGAACAGCACGCCAGCGAGGAAACCGATAAGCCCAAACGAGAACATCTGCCACGGCGTCCAGGGGCCTTGACCGAAATACATATTGCTGACAAATCCTGTCATCGCGCCGACAAGGAAGCCCGCCTCGCCGCCGAAGGCCACGCCGGCGATTGTCACCAGCGCAACGACAGGTTTGAACTGCGGCAGCATAAAAAACGCCGCGCGCCCTGCCACTGCAATCGCGCACAGCGACGCGATAATGACCATTTCGCGCGCCTGTGGTTTGCGGCTCTCAAACACAAGCGCAAATGGCAGCATGGTTTCCAAAATAATCAGCATCGAGATGAAATAATATTTGCGGTCGCCGAAAAAGAATGCGCCGACATAGATTGTGAGCGGAATCGCGAGCAGAATCATCGCGGCGGCGGCGATTGTCCGCGGCGACAGCTTTTGTTTGCGCGCCGGAATTGGCTGAACGGACGTTTCCCGCTGAGGCGACAGCGACACCACAAGCCCAGCCGCGCCGGCCGCGAGTAAAAGCATCAGCCCGGCATATTTCCATACATGGCTGGCGTCCGCCGCGACGGAAACCGCCAAATCCCCGCCGGAAATGAAGCTTTTGAACCCCTCAAAATCCGCCGCCATCAAGACGATAGCGGCCATCAGAGCCAAGACGGAAAGACCCGCGCAGAAAAGCCGGCGCAGGGTTCGCTTTTCATTTTTCGGCGGCGCGGTTGGCGCGTTGTCCGGCAGTTCGTATTCTGTGTCGCCGAGCGTAAGCGGTTCCGGCGCTTTCCCGCCAAGTGCGGTTACAACGTCCGATACGGTTACCGCGTTCGGCAGCAGGCTGCGGCTCATACGGTTTGGCGCCGTTGTATAGAAACTGTTGCCGCTGAAAAACGCGCGCGGATCGTTCTCCGTGACAATGCCGCCGTCGAAAAACAGGGCGCAGCAGTCGGCAAACTCGGCGCAAAATTCCACGTCGTGGCTCACCATCACAACGGCGGCGCCCGCTTCTGTCAGTTTCTTTAAAATCGCCGCGAGAATCTGTTTAAACTCCGCGTCTAAGCCCTTAGTCGGCTCGTCGAGCAGCAAAATTTTCGGTTGCAGAAGCAATACTTTCGCCAACGCCGCGCGCTGCTGCTCGCCGCCGGACAAGTCGTAGGGATGGCTGCCGAGCAGGCCGTCCAAACGGCACAGCCCGACCATGGACGCAAAACGGCGCTGTTTCTCTTCTTTGGATAATTTGCGTTCGGATAAAATTTCAAGCAAATCCTCGCGGACTGTTTTGGCCACGAACAGCGACTGCGGGTTTTGCGGCAGCGTGATGGCCTGGCTGTCTGTCATAACGCGTCCGCGATACGGCTGATGCAACCCCGCAATCAGCGAGAGCGCAGTCGTTTTGCCCGTGCCGTTGCCGCCCAGAATTGTGGTCAGTTTGCCGTAATCGGCGCGGAATGTTAAGTCTTTCACCACGTCTGGCAAATTTTTTTCGTATCTAAACCATACGCCGGAGAGTTCGATGGCCGCATTTCTTTCGCGCGGTGTTGGATTTTCAAAAACAAGCGGTGTTATCGGCTGACGGGCGAGCCAATTCGCCCCGTCACGCACAGTGACGGGAACGGGCGGCTCAGACGACGCCGCACCCGCCCAAATGCGCATCGCAGCCGGCATCGCGAGGAACATTCCGTGAGAGCGTCCGCGAAGCGAAAGCCCCGCCTCCTGAGCCGATCCGTCCGCGATGATTCTGCCGCTGTCCATCACCACGACGCGTGTCGAGATCGGAAAGGCTTCCTCTAACCGGTGTTCCGTCAAAATGACCGTTATGCCAAGTTCCCGGTTTATCTTCCCGACTGTGGCGAGAAATTCACCGGCCGCGATAGGATCCAATTGGCTGGTCGGCTCGTCCAGAATCAGCGCGGACGGCTGCAGCGCCATAATCGACGCGAGGGCGAGCATCTGTTTCTGCCCGCCCGACAATTCTGTAACCGATTTGTGAAACCAGGTCTGTATGCCGAAAAACGACGCCATTTCCGCGACGCGCAGACGGATTTCCGGCGTTTCCAGCCCAAGGCTTTCCAATCCGAACGCCAGTTCGTGCCATACCTTGTCCGTCACAATCTGATTTTCCGGCGATTGCAGTACAAACCCGATTTTGGCCGCCGCGTCGCGCGGGGAAAGTGCGGTGAGCGAGGCGCTTTCAAATAATACAGCGCCGCTTAATGCACCATGCGGGGCGGCGGAGGGCTTCAAATGCCGCAGCAGCGTCGTCTTGCCGCAGCCGGACGGCCCGCAGAGCGTGACAAACCCGCCCCGCTCAATCGTGAGGTTGATGTCTACTAACACGGGCTTGTCGCGGTTTGGGTATGTGAAATTTAAGTTCTCGATTTTATAGATTTCCAAACTAAGTCCTCTTTCACATTGACGATGATGGGAAACGCTCCGAGCGCGAAATACGCCGCGAACACAGCCAGCGACGCGCCGCCCCACTCGCCCTTAATCGTAGGAAAATAGCGAAATTGGTATACGCCCGACAACCCGCCCGCGCCAACGGCCACGGCGCAGAGAAATATATAGAGCAGCGCAAAGGCATCACGGCGGTCAAAGCGAAAAATGGAAAAGGCAGTGCGCCCCGGAAGTCCATAGCCGCGTCCCTTCATGCTGTCGGCAGTTTCGATGGCGTTTTCCAGCGCCCACGTTACCATGATGGACAAAATCCTTACACCGTGCTTCAACTTTTGCCAGAGATTTCCATTGGAGACGTCGCGGCCGACACATTTCTGCGCGTTGGAAATCACCTTGATCTGCGCCTGAAACCGTGGCGCAAACCGCAGCGACATGGACAGAATCAGCGACAGCGCGGGGATTATACGGCCAAACAGATAGATAAATTTGTCACTGGTCATCACCTGATTGAAACAGGCAAACCAGCTTATCACCGTGATCAGCATAACAGCGGCAGCAATGCCGTAGAGTATGGATTCCAACGTCAGAGGGTTGCCGCTGTGCAGATACAGTAAAATCGTCGCGCCCTGGTGGTTAAAGGCCGGGTTAAGCAGCGCCGTAATAATCAGCATGGGCAGCATAAACATCAGATTAAAGCGCAAGGCTTTTTTCCGGTTTAAGTAAAAGGAATAGGTTAGCGCGCAGAGCAGCGAAACCGCCAGGCAAGCGGGATGGGTGAAAACCATGGAAAAAGCCAGGACAAACGCAAAATACAAAAAATTAACAATGGGGTGATAGCCCGCAAAGGCGTCCCTCATGCGCAGTCTCTCCTTTCTCTTTCAATGATCATTTAATAGCTGCCCGCCGCGTTAAAGCCGCCGATGTCCCGGCCCAAGTCGCAGGTGAAAATCCATTCCACCACATCGCCGTCTTTTAACTGATAGCGGGAACAGCCATAATTTGGATACCAGCCGTTGACCTTATACATCCAGCCGGAAAGCTCGCCGCAGTCAAACTCGTAGAAGTTGTTGATGCCCTCAATATAGGCCGAGTTATAGATAGGCGTACTCACAAACTCCAAATGGATCTTTTGCCGGCGCGTTTCGTTTTTCAGCACGTCAAAGACGGATTCGCCCTCGATAAACGTAACTTCCGTTGGCGGCAGGATAACCCCGTTTTCCGGCACAAGCTCCACTTTTTCCTTGTCCAGCCTGTTTATGTTGTCCAGGATGGACGCGCAGTTGATGGACAGGATGCAGGTCAGTTCCGCGTTTCCCAAGCTGACATCCTGCGGCTCAACAGGCACTGGCTTGCCTTCCGGTATGGCGTCGGTAAGGTATTTGTCCTGACCTGTTTCAGGATTGATTGTAAACCCAGACGCGGTTTCCGCGGTTCCCGCGTTGGCTGTTTCAGAAGCCGCGATTTGTGGAGCCGTTTCTCCGGCGAAAGCGCCGCCTGTGTCGCTGCCGAGCGTTCCGCTCACGGGCCCGCTTAAAAACCACGCGGCGGCCAGCAGTCCCAGGACTGCCGCCGACGCGCTGACGATGCCTTTATATTTTTTCATTTCTTCTTCTCAGCCGTTATGATTCTGTACAAAGAGCTTTCGCCTTTCGCCGCCCGGTTCGCCGCCGCCATTCCGTACAGGGCCTGTTCCGTCGCCATCATGCTGTCGCCTGATCCGCTGCCTGTGTGGTTAAAGCTGCCGTCGCCGTTTTGAAAACTCAACAGGTTTTCCAGCAGCGTATGACCATTTTTCACAAAGCGCGGATCATCCAGCGACACGCCCGCCTCGCACAGCGCCACAAGCGCCTGCACCACACTTTCGGAATTTTCGTTGCCCCAGCTTTTGTAGCCGCCGTCCGCGTCCTGCATTTTGGAGAGGCGGGTCAGCGCTTTGTTAATGGCTTGCTTGATTTTCGTTTTGTCCTGGTACTTCGCCAATGCCTGTACCGCCATGCCGGTGAGATCCGGGTCGGATGTTTCGCCAGAGCCTATCTTCGCGCCATTCGCGCCTGCCGTCAGGTTAAAGCCGCCATCCGGCAGCTGGCAGCGCAGAATTTCGTCGATGTACAAATCCCGCGTGGCCTGAGTCCCGGTACTCTTGGGGATGGCATAATCCCCGCTGTCCAAAGCGATCAGCGCCCAGATAGGGCCGTTGAGGCCTTGCCAGATGGTTTTTTCATAATCGCCCAGCGGCGCGGTCAAATCATAGCCCGCTACGTTCCGAGGATCGTAACCCGCCGCCGTCAGGCCGATGATCACGCGGGAGTATTCGGTGTACTTTTTATCGTGCAAGACGCCTTTGCGTTCCTTGACATACGACTCAACCGCTTTGTAATAGGTTTCGTAGTAAGATTTCGGAACGTTGTATCCGGATCGGGCCAGCCCCAAAATTGCCCATTCGCCGCCAATAGAGCTTACCGCAGGCTGTTTCACGGTTTCGACGACATACTGCGCCGTCTTGTTCAGAGGTGTGTCCAGTTGCGCCGCGCCGGTCGCGCCGGTCGCACCAGTCGCACCGGATACGGCAGCGCAAGGCGTAAGCAGTAACAAGACCAGCGCCAGAAATATAGCGTTTATTTTTTTCATCCTATTTCAAGCCTCCTTTGGCTTTCCAAAAATGTTTCCATGAAACCCATCAGCAGTTGTGCGACTTCGGCCCGCGTGGACGTTCCCTGAGGCGCGAGGATGGTTGCGCCACGGCCCGTGATGATTTCCAAACCCCGCGCCCACTGCATGGCATTCAGGGCATAGCCGGAGATTTGGCCTGCGTCGCTGTAAGCGATCAATTCAGCGGCAGTGTTGATGTCCAAACCTGTTTTCGCCGCGTAATTGTAAAGAATGGTAATCATCTGCTCCCGGGTGACATCGTCGTTCGTGCCGAACAATCCGTTTCCATAGCCTGCCACAATGCCTTCCTGGCATCCCCAGCCGACCGCGTTTGCGTACCAGCCGCTGTCCTCCACGTCAACGAACGGACTCTCTTCGGTAACAGCGGGGGAACCGGCCAGCCGGTACAGAACTGTGATCAGCATAGCCCTGGACATAAATGTATCCGGCGCGAACAGGCCGCCGCCCACACCGCTCATGAAGCCTTTTTCCGTGGCGTAACACACGGCGTTATAGTGCCAGTCGGTTTCTGATACATCGGTGTAAGGATTCACCCAGCCGTCATCCCGCGGCATTTCTTCATCCTGCGGCGCTTCTTCCTCTTGCGGCGTCTCTTCCGGTTGCTCCTCTGGCGCCTCCGCAATATAAAACAGCGAGAAATGATCTGTAAGGAAAATAAATCCGCTCCGGCGCGCGTTGTACGCAACGTCGTCCATGGCCTTTGCGCTGTCATCCTCCGTCAGATAACAGACGGTACGGCTCTCCGGATCGATGCCGCCAGACGGTTTGTAAGGCAGGAACACCGTGATGACGCCCTGGAACGCATCGACAACCCGCTCTCCCACCAAAATTTTCAGATCGAACGCCGGGTCACCCCTCACAACCGCGTTTTGGGCGCTGCTTAACTGACTTTGCGCAACGCTTTCAGATGTGATCCGGATGATCGCATCGTCCGCCGCGCCGGTAACCAGCCCGGCCAAAGTCGCGCTGTCCAGCGTCATCGCAGCGATCCCGCATTCAATCGTCAGAACCACATTGGCTTCCGCCGCAATGGTTCTGAGATCGCCCGCGCGGAAATCCACCGCGACGCTTGCGGCGCCCTCATCGCCTTTGATTTGATATTTAATTTCACCTGTTACATTTTCCTCACCTTCAGCTTCCGCATTGGTTATGTCCTCCAGGGATTTGACTAAAGCGGCGTTGATTTCGTCCGAATCAATAACAGCCGACGCCTTTCCGTTTATGACAGTCACGGTAACCTCCGTAGAGGAAACAATGACCGTCTCCTCTGAGCCGTCTGGATCGTCACTGTCAGAATCGCCGTCGCCCAGCCCGTCCGGTATGCCATACGGGAATACCCGCTCCCACGCGGTCTCCTCCTTAATGTGATCGTCTACGTAATGCCATACAACCGTGTCGCCATTCGTTACGAACCATTCTTGCAGCCCGCGATCGACATGTACGCCATTGATCATATACATCCAGCCGCTGTTCGGGCCGTTGGTAAACTCCGCCAGGCCGTTAATGGACGACACATAGTTGCCCCCTGCGCCAACCTGCCGCAGTCCGTAGTCGCTGACCGCTTTCATAAATACTTCGTATACGGAAACTTCCTCTGCGTTTTCAAAATCAAGAGTGGTCATGGGTATCCAATCGCTGTAGTCCTTGTGCTTATCAGGCGTGGTGTGCTTCTCGTCTCCCACCAGGCGGAAATGGATGCTGATAGAGGCTGCGTTTTGGCTGAGAGCCAGCACGGTTAGATCGAATGTTACCGTCTTTGCTGCGCTGCCTTTTGTCAAATCCGCCGTCAATGTCACGCTTTGGTCGCCGCTGATGTAAGGCGGGCGGCTGACAGATCCGGTGTGCGAGATATGACTGCTGTTCGAACTCCAGCGAATCGTCACGCCGTTCTCCCCGAAGGCTGGCAGGTTCAGGGCGCTTGTGATTACGTTCTCATCGGCGTTCGCATTTCTGATGACGTACCATGTCAGGCTGCTTGCCGCCGCGTTTACCGCCGCCGCGTCGTCAGAATCCGGCTGTGCCGACTGCGTGCCCGCGTCGCGCATATTGTACAGAGAATTTTGATGGCTGCGATACCGTTCGTACGCGGTCAGCGCATAGGCCCCTTGCTCCGTTGACATCGCGTTGACGAATCCGCCGCGTTTGAATCCGCCGCTCGCCTCATCATAGTAAGTCAGCAACGCGTTTACATAGCTTGCCGCGTCGAGTCCGAGCGCGGACAGCGCGACGATGATCTGCACGTTGCCCTCTACGTCGGCGATGGTCTGGGCGTTCAGCCACACGATGGCCTTATCCACAGCGGTTTTGATATTTGTGCCGCCGCTGTAGTAGGGCGCGAGCGCCTGAATGGCCATCGCGGTTACGTCTGCATCGCCCGGCGCCGTGTTCGACAGGCTCCAGCTGCCATCTGAGATTTGCAGGCTGAGAATCCTGTTTAGATACGCCGCTGCATCGCCCGCGTAGCCTTTCGCATCGAGCGCGATAAGCGCGAAGATGTCTGCATTCACAGTGCCTTCCGCCGCGTAGGTTCTAAACCTTGCCGTCAGGTCGCGCCCTTTGTAATTCGAAGTGTCCAGGCCCAGCGCGCTGACCGCGAGAACCACGCGCTCCCAGTCTGTCTTTTTGCTTAAAGCGTCCGAACTTTCGTCTGCAAGCTCCGCATCCAGCGCCGCGAGATAAATTCTCGTCCACGGGCTGTCCGCCGATTCAAGCCCGGCTCTGGCGCGGGCCAGTACCGCCCACTCGCCGCCGATGGTTCCGACAACCGGGCTGCTCGTGTGCGACAGTATCCACGACAGCGCGCTGTTCATCGCCGTCTGATATGTCACTGTCACATCCACAGGCTTTGGCACAAGCGCGTCGATCGCGTTTGTCAAATTCGTAAGAGCCGTATCCACTTCGTCCTGCACCGTGTCCGGATTATTGCGCGCGTCCAGCGCGGCTGCCAGCATGTTTTGCATTGCGTCCCAGCTTGCCGGCGTGTATTGCGGCTGCACTTTAGCCCGCGCCGCCGCGATAGCCGCGTTTAAAGCGGTTTTGTCTGCCGGTGCGGGCGGTGCGTAAGGAACCAGCGACTCAATCGCACTTGTCAAGCCGTCTTTTGCCGTGGCCAGCCATGGAAGAATCTCGGCTTCGTCATCGCCGTCCGCCGCGTTTTGCGCGTCGTCAATGGCGTCTTGCGCCGCCATGACAGCTGATTCAACA
Organism: Clostridiales bacterium; assembly: GCA_031289625.1. Classification (GTDB taxonomy): domain Bacteria; phylum Bacillota; class Clostridia; order Lachnospirales; family WQUN01; genus JAITPB01. The sequence continues at coordinate 8,287 of JAITPB010000060.1, forward strand.
TCGGCCCAGCTTTCAGGGGTATAGTCCGCCGCAGCCAGCGCGTGGACTTTTGATATTTCCGCTTGCAACGCGTTTATGGCGTCTGAAACGCCGCTGTCAATTATTTCAAGAGGAAGCAGCGCCATGATCGCGTCTGTCAGCGCCATTTTCGCGGCGTCAGCTTGTTCTTGCGCCGCGTCATTATCGTCATACACGCGCCGCGCTTCTGTCAGCGCGGCGTCAAACGCCGCCCAACTTTCCGGAGTGTAGTCTGTCTCTTGAAGACTGGACGCGGAATTTATCGCGGCCAGCAATTCTGATTTGTCAACCAGATCGGGAAGAGCGTCAGGATCCAGCGCCGAAAGCGCCGCGTCAACCTGAGCCTGCGTACTCGGCAGTGTTTTCAGCACCGCCAGCGCGGACTCATACGAAGCGCCATAACTGCTTTGCGTTTCCTCCGCTCTGATTTCCGCGATTTTCGCCGTCAGACCATCCTTGTTTGCGGGCTGCGCGGGAGCGCTGATGTCCTCATCACTGGGAAAATCACCTGTTTTGCTGTACTGCCAGCGCATCACATCGCCGTCTTGCAGTATAATGACATCCGCGCCCAGGCCGGGGAAACTGTTGTTCACGCAGAATTTCCAGCCGGACAGCGAGCCTTCGTCAAATTCGCTGAGGTAGCCTGCCCGCGTTTCCGCATTGGCGGCGCTTGTGCCGCCATAGGTTGGATCATACACACGACGCAAATAAAAACCGCTCGCGATATTACCGGTTATGTAGTACGGGTTATTAACGCCTGGATATTGCGCTTTCAGCAGTTCCGATACCGCATAGGCGGCGCTGACGCCTTGTGGGATTGTCATTTGCGTTGGCTCAATGATGTACTCGCCGTTTACGGTAAATTTTTCGACCGAGACCGTGACGGTGGTGTTCCCCACGGGCGGCATATACGGCGCCGCGGCAATGGTCAGCGTCAGCCGTCTCGTGGTCTGCTGTGTTCCCGCGCCTTTGTTCAGTTGCACAGTAAAATCATAACTGCCGTTTGCACCGCCCGTATCATCTGCTGTTCCGGCGATTGCCGCCGTGTAGCTTTCTTTTACGGCCACGGCGGTTACGCCGTTTAAGGCTAAACCGCTAATGATGGTGTTGATCCTGGCGAGCGTGGCGGATTCATTGCTTATCTCCGCTTGCGCCGCGGTGTAAACAGCGCTTTCAATCAAAATTTTCGCCGCCGAGATGGCCTCGCCGGCCTCGCCGCTGGATTCGCCAGGCTGGCCGTCCGCGTCGCGCATATTGTACAGAGAATTTTGATTGTTACGGGCCCTGTCATACGCGGTCAACGCGTAGGCCGCCTGCTCGGTTGTCATTGCGTTGACGCTTCCGCCGCGTTTGAACCCGCCGCCCGCCTCGTCGCGATAAGTCAACAGCGCGTTTACATAGCTTACCGCGTCACGTCCGAGTGCGGACAGCGCAACGATGATCTGCGCGTTACCCTCCGCGTCGGTGATTGTTTGGGCGTTTAGCCACGCGATGGCCTTATCCACAGCTGTTTTGACGCTTGCGCTGCCGCTGTAATAAGGCGCGAGCGCCTGAACCGCCATTGCGGTGATGTCGGCATCGCCCGGCGGCGCGTTAGACAGGCTCCAACTGCCGTCCGGGATTTGCAGACTGAGAATCCTGTTTACATACTGCGCTGAATCGCCTATGTAGCCTTTCGCGTCGAGCGCGATAAGCGCGAAGATATCCGCGTTCACCGTTCCTCCCGCTGCGTAGGTCTTAAACCTTGCTGTTAAGTCGCGCCCCTTGTAGTCCGATGCGTCCAGGCCCAGCGCGCTGACCGCGAGAACCACACGCTCCCAGTCCATCTTTTTGCTGAGGGCTTCCGAGCTTCCGTCTGCAAGCTCCGCGTCCAACGCCGCGAGATAGATTTGCGTCCATGGGCTGTCCGCCGATTCAAGCCCGGCCCTGGCGCGGGCCAGTACTGCCCATTCTCCGCCGATACTTCCGACAATAGGGCTGTTCGTGCGCGACAATATCCACCAGAGCGCGCTGTTCATGGCCGTCTGATACGCCGGCGCTGTTGCTGCGGTGGTTGCGCTGGCCGCCGCCGGCCCATCTATCGCAAACGTTTCTGCTGAGAAGAGTGAAAAGATTATCGTCAGCGTTAGCAAAACAGAAAAAAATTTTTTGATCATAAAATAACGAGGGCAGCCGCGTCCGCAACCACCCTCGTTTTTGCTGCTGTGCGCTCAGAGGATGAGAGCCGCGGGCGCCGCCCTCACCCTCCTTTCATTATTTTGCGGCATTTGATTTAATCGGCTAAGATTCGTGTGTAATGACTACACGCTTTCACCCCTCTCGATGATTTCAGTTATCCCCAATACCACACGCGAACAGGCGGCGCATAAAAAAACACGCCCTATCCGCAATGACAGGGCGTGTTGAAAACACAAAAACACACATCGCTCCGGTTGGGGAAGCAATTCAATTTCGCAACGTATCTGGCTTATGGGCTTGATAATACTACCGCCCCATCACAGTGACCCGCTCGTAGGGATTCTCACCCTATTCCGTGTCTGCGCCGAGGTATGATTACCACGGTGCGCGAACAAACTATTCAATTTAGATTCAGTAAAACACATCTATTTTTATTTGTCAAGTAAAAATTTTTTTTCGTTAGAATAACACCTAAAAAATACAGGGACACGCTCGCTTTTACCGACTGCTTTTGCTGATGCGTTTGGGGGAAGGGGGGCATTATGCCCAAAACCAAGAAATCAACATGATCCAATACATTCCATGCATTTTTTGGGTGGATTTGAAGGCTAAAAAGGCGCGTCTGTCCGCGTCTTTTTTCATGCCTTGAAGCCGCGCTGCCGACAGCGCTTTTTTGCGCGCATATACATACCTGCCATGGACTGGGGAAACCTATAGATCAATGGATAGGGGAGAAGAATATGTCATCTTTCACGCAAAAATCCAAAAGGCGGCGCGCCGCGGCTTACGCCTGTCTGCTGGCCGCGATTGGGTCTCTCTTGACGCCCCGCATCAGCGTAAAAACCGCGTTCGCGGCGGTCAACAGCATAGGCGTTAGTTTTGAGCGAAGCATGACGGCTGGCACAGACAACGCCGTGCCCGTGACTCTGTATACAGGCACGGAAGACGATCAGGCGTTTTTGTACTGGCCAATGGATCAGGCAAACGGCTTTGGCTTTTCTCATGGCGTGTATCGATTAAGCTATTTTATCGACAAAGAAAAGCAAGTGGTCTTCACGGTTGCCAAAAGAGGCAATACCGCCGAGGTTCTTTATGATGTGCTGACTTGGGACACGTCGCAGCTCATGTATGTTTCCAAGCCGCCCAGCGGATACGATGTCCACACGAACATCGACGGCGGCGGCCTGGCGAATTATATGCCGATTCTTTCTTTTCTGAGCGGCGAATACAACGTGAGGGATCCAGACTATCAAGTGCTGGATTTTAATGCGGACATGGATACTCTGGCGCCCGGCGCTTCCTTGGGGCCCTCTTTTACCGATTTGAAGCCGCACTTTATCATCAAGCCTGACACCGGCTTTTCCTTCCGATACGACAACGCGGTGATTCATTTTAAATGGAACTCCGCGGACGATTCCCTGTATTATGTGACGAACAAAATGCAGACAGGATATGTGTTCGATTTTACGCTGGAATTCAAAGAACTGAGCGGCGCGTTTGGCGTCGTTGGCACGCAAAAAATTTTGACTGGCATTTCCAAAGAGACATTTCGGGCGATTCCCTTTGCCAACGACGGTTATACCGCTGCTGGCCCTGCGCTGGACTATGACGTGGACTTGCATTCACAGATTCGCATTCTGGAGATGGGCGATCCCATAATAGATGAACATCCGGGCGCGCCGGAAAATGAATTGGCCTTGCGGTTTGACATTCCCAAAGAATATGACGCGGCTGCGCGCGATTTTACAAACACTCCGCTAGGCCCGCTTGCCGTCACCTTGAGCTTGAGCAATCCCATCAGTTCCAATGAGATTCAGATCATTCTGGACGACATCCTCACAAACGGCGCGGGAAGCCGTATCAACACTTCCTGCGGCGCTGTTATCAAGAGAGCGGAATTGGTCAGCGCCGATCGCTATGAAGTTCGGCTCGGCGATATGCCGGCCGGCGTTCTGTACAATCCGGTCAACATCTCTTTCGCGGGCGGCGGCATCACGGCCAGGCGGACGGACATCGCCCTCGGTAAAGTCTTTACTTTTTTGAATTATGAGATCATCGCCCAGGACGGGAAATTTTACGCGTTGATACGGCCCTATCAGGGATTTTCCGGCTATTACATGCTCAAAAGCGGCAATCCTTCCACGCCCGCCGTCACGCAATACAGCGACGGCGTCCAGCCTTTGATGCTGCCGCTGACCATCAACGCGGCCAACCAAGGAAGCGCCTATTACCAGGTTTTTTTCAGCCCGGAAAAAGTTTTTGTCAATAATATGACGGACAGCGCCGTTTACTCGCAGGTGCTGTTTTATAAAGCGGACAACAGCAAAACCTCTGTCGGCCTTCCCTCCAACTTTCAAATCGTAAACTACGCCCTCTATCCCGATGAAGGCGCCGAAAACGACGAACAGGGGACGCTGGATTTTACGCTGCGCTGGGACGTGGGCGATCTGGAGGCAATTCAAACGCTGGCGGCCCAGCAGGACCCGCTGATCATTGAGTACCGCCTCAACCAGTCCCTGACGCCAAAACTGGACGACGCGCTTCATTATGATACGATCGCTCTTACCATCACGGAGGACAACGGGATATTGAAAGTAAGCTATTCCGACGCCAAGGGGCGCGTGATGAACACCGCGCAGACAGATTTGCTCACGCGCGCGGAGAACAACAACGGCGTCTTTGGGTATACCTGCTATGCCGAAATGCGTTTTCAGGTTCCAGCCGCGCTGGAGTACGCCAACCTGCCTGCCGGAACCGTTGTGGATTTTTTGTATCCCAATATTTATTTCCTGAATGTCGCTCCGATTTTGCTGAACGGTTATCCGCTGGACATCACCGCTTCCCTGTTTGACAGCATGACGCTGAACGATCTTTCCAAGCCGCTCGTCCCGCCGCCGCAGAATTTGACCGCGTTCAATCCTGTGACGTCCGACAATCCGCAAGAGGTTTCTGTGCAGGTTTCCTATGTCATTCCCGGGGAAAAACTGCGGGACTTTTTCAACAGCCAGTACCCGTACCCGGAAAAAGACGCCTCAGTGAATCTATACATCAGCCAAAATGAAAAAGCCCTGCGCGACACGTTCCTGCACTATAACTTGGCGGATCGCCGCGTGCATTCCGTGGCTTTTCCCTATGACGCCGCAAGCGGCGGCAGATTAATTTTTTCCGAGATCAACGGCCAGCCGCCTATGCCCGCCCCGCCGGGTTACACAGACGCACGGGACGCGCTGCGGCGAGGCAAAATCGTTTCTATCGAAAAAATCAGTTTATCGGATCAAGATTTTCAAAGTTTGCTGACAGACGGTTTTTCCTTTCAAATGGTTTTAACATTAGACGGGCTGGACAAAAACCAAAAGTATTATTTCTGCGCGGACATTGTGGCGGCGGAAAAAGACAGCGGCGCGATCCAGCTGGAACAGGAATCCCACCTGTCCGCATTGGCGGCTGTTACCACCATCGGCGATAAGGAAACGCCGGGCGTGTATGAGCACATTCCTCCTGCGCCCGTGCTGAACAAAGAAAATGTCAGCCTAAACATGGCGGTCATTCTGTGGGATCCGATTTTAGGCGGTTCCGAAGCGGACGGCGTCATTGAATATGAAATAATCCGCCTGCAAGATGTGCAGACGCCCGCGGGCTTGCTCAACACCCGCGATCCCTTTGAAACATTTTACGCACGCCTGGATGACTTCGAAAAGGCGGGCTGGCGCACGGACAATGGCGCGTTGGAAATATACGGAGACGCGGGTTTTGAACCGGCGGACATGGGGGCATACGCGTATGAAAGCGGATACCCCATCCGCTTTACGGACTACACGTTATCGCCCAACCAGCTGTATTTTTATTATGTAAGAACCGTTCGCGCCGTGGCAGGCCGGAGGATTGTTTCCGTCTGGGGCCATATCAGCGTGACTTCAACGCCCGTGCAAGCGCCTAAAAATTTGCGCGCGCGCCGTGACGCCGATTACGATTCCAGAACAGAGATTGCCATCGTCTTTGACGCGCCGATTGTGGATCTGAATGCTTTAGGCGTGAAATTTCATTTGCAGTACCAGCTTCAACTGGACGGCGGCGCGTGGCTCGAACCTGTTACCATGTCCCCCAGCGCTTTGACGGAAAATGGGCCATACGTGGGCGCAGACACACTCATCCCCATTGACCCTGGTTATACCCGCTTCTCATACAAAATTCAAGCGCTCAAGCCCGGCGTAATGTATTCGATCCGGGTGAGAATGCTGGACGAGGACGGCAACGGCTCGCTGTACTCCAACACCATTCAAATTAAGACGGATGTGGATCAAGCGATCTATGACTCCGATCGCAAAACCGACAGTTGGCTCGAATATCTATCGGATTTGCTGGCGAAGCTGTTCCGCAATCCGTACTGGATCACAAAAGATAACGCGAACGACTTTGAGGCCGTTTACCGGCCCAGCCATACGGACGGTTTTCTGCGCGGCGTGATCGGCGGGCGCATCCCCCTGGCGTCAAGCGCCGCCGATCGGACGGTTTATTATCTGCCGTCGTCACTGGTGGCGGCCGCCAACAAAGCGAACCAAGGATTTCAAATTCAACACGGCGACATGGAACTGCTGCTGTCCGCGAAAGCCGTAAACCTCGAAGCCAACGACGCGATTTTATCCATCGCCCGGCAGATGAAAGCCGGACAGATTGCGGATTATTATATCCGCGTCAGTGTGTACTGGGATCAGGCGGACTACGCGGACGCCATACGGAGAGAAGCGTTTGTGGCGATTGACGCGGTCGGCGGCAAGCAAGCCGGACGCGCCTGGGAGGACGCGCTGATGGATCAGATCAGCCGCGCACTGGCGGAACGGAATGCCGAAGAAGATCAGCGCCGCTTCATCCAGGCATTGATCGAGCGGAACGCCTCTAACGAAAGGCTTGTATTGTTAATGGACAGAATCGAGCGCTCCGCCCGTATCCTCTCCAGAGAAACCGCCGCCTCCAGTCTGCCCCAGTCTTTGCGTGGGGCCTTCGCGGTCACACGGCTGGACGCGCCGCTGATTCTCGTGACGAAAAACATCGCGCCGGAAATGGCTGTTGAAGGTTATCATGGCGCGCAAGGCCGCTGGCTGGCGAAAGAAATTCTGCGCTTCGGGCCGGATAAGGCTGTCGCGTCCAGCGAATGCGGGGACTTTCTCTTTACGGGAAAAATAGCAGACTGGCCCGCGAACCAATCCGTGGACTGCCGCGCCCTGATCGCCCGCTATGACCTGACGGATTTTTGGGAATGGAATGATAATGATAATATGCCTGTCACGCGCGCGGCGGCGGCTGGCGTAACAGCGCGGCTCGCCGGGGCGCCTAAAAATGCCGAACCGTTTGCCTGGCTGAATCAAAAAGGCATTACTATGTTGGCCGCGCCGACTATGTTGGCCGGTAACAGCGCAGGCGATCGTCTGCAACGTCAGGAAGCGGTATATCTGCTGATGTCCCTGTACGCCCGCGAGGCGCACGTCAATCTCGGCGCTTTGGAAATCCACGGCCCCAACGCCGCGGCGGCCGACGCGCCTGGATTGGACGGCCAGTATCGCCAGGCGGTTCGCGCCGCGTATGAAACAGGCGTTCTGACGGAACAAAATTTTCAGCCCGCTGAACCCGTCACAACCTTGGAATGGCTGAAAATGATCGAAAAGGTTTGGAGGTTATGCCATTGAAGCGCAGACGCATATCCGCGGCCATTCTGGCCGCCGTCATCCTGTTGGGGATTTTTCCCCGGCAGGCGCTGGCCAACTTGCAAAACCCGGTGACAGATTTATCCGTGACAGACTATTCCGGGCGCGCGGACAACAATTACACGGTAAGCCTTCGTTGGACGCGCCCGCTTCCCTCCCATATCCGTGACACCAACCCGGCTCTTGTCGATCCGCAGCCCGGCCTGGACGATCTGACCCAGGCTGACAACTACGACGTCTATTACCGAAATGCCACGCAGTCGCAAAAATTTACGATCCCGCTTCTCGACGCCAAAATCAAAGGCAACAAGGCTGATATTCTAAACGCGCAATATACGCTCAACCTGGATAGCGGCAGCCTGTATGTTTTTAAAGTCACGCCCTATCATTACCACAAGTATCAAATGATGAACGGCTCTACACCCGTGCAGCGCCCCGCGCCCACCGACGCCAGCATTCCGGAATCTCAGGCGCTGTATCTGACTGATTTGCGCGTTACAGCCAAAGGCTCCGGGCAAAACATGACCGTCGTCTGGGATAACCCCACGCTGGACGGCAAGGAAATTTTTACAGGGTATCGGATCAGTTATACGGCGGGCGGTTCCGAAATTTTGGAAATCCCCAAGACGCCTTTTATCGAAGTGGCCGCGTCGTCGCCCGATTTGATCCGCACGCGGGAGGGCAAGCTGCAGTATACGTTTCAGGATCCCACGCTGCAAATCGGCAAGCTGTACGCGGTCAAAGTGGAGCCGATGTACAACGGCAGGGAGGCCCGCCTCCAGCAGGAGCTTCTCATCAATAACCAAAGCTATTCCCTTTCTTACCGGAACATGGCCGAGCATGAATACCGCGTCAACGACGCGTACATCAGCCCGGAGCTGCGCGTAAGCGCGGAAGGGCAGGACTATGTCCGGATCTATTGGGACAGTCTGAAATCTTCTATCCAAAATATCCAGCACCTGGAAATTTACACCTCCAGCACGGAGGATATGAGCAACTCGCAGCGCGTTGGCGAGCTGTTCGGCGACAGCGCGCGCGACGTAAATTTTTGGCTCGCCAAACGTCCCGGCAGCATTCAGTATTATCAGATTATTATTTATTATCTGGATTCCAACGGCCAAACCCTGACCGTAAAATCGGAAATCGCCTGGTTTGATCCGGCATACAATGATTTCAGCCCTTACAAGCCCGCCGTGCTCTCCATCACAGATAACGGCGCCGCGCCCTACAGCATGGACATTCTCTGGCAGGCGTTCGCCCGGCCCGCTTATAACGAAACCGAAAAAGGATATCGCGATCCCCAGTATGACAATCAATATATCGATCGCGGCGTGAGTTATGACATCTATGTAACGGACGACATTGACAATTTGAACCACCCGCTTTTTAATGACAAGATTATCGCGAATGTCCAAGCGCCGTCGCTTCAGCTGACTCCACATCAGATAGGCCAGCGGACGCTGCCGGCTTATGGCGCGTCCGTGTGGGAGTACTACACCAAAGACGAGACGGGCGCGTTTGTGAAACAGCCGCTTCTGGACAACAAAGTGTATTACATCAAAATTGTGGCGATCCGGGATCCGAGCGGCCAGAGTTCACAACCCGCCTTGGGCGCTCATTTCATCTGGCCTTCCGGCCCATTGGAGACCAACCCTTTCATGATCTCCAGTCCGCCCCTGCGCGTGAAAAGAAACGCCTTGGGCGCGGAAGAAATCACACTGGACAGCGTTGCCATTCAATGGGATATGCTGTATTGGGAAGCGTACCAGGACAGCGGCAAGGGCTGGCACGCCAAAATCGGTGTGGATGAAAACGGCGGCCTACTTTTTGGCCAGGACGCGGATGGATTGCCCCCAGACAAAACCCTCTTGCTGAACGATCCCCAATATACGCTGTCAGGCGACGGAATTTTCACGAATGGAAATTTTACGGGCGGTGAAGCCGCCGCCAAAGCGGATTTGATCGCCATGGGCGCGGACGCCGGCGCGGTTGACAGCCTGGCGATGCGGCTGATGGATTTGTCGGGAAGCCAGTTTGAAATTTACACGATCGAATACACTGCCATGGAGGCGAACGGCGGTTATGAGGCGACCCTTAATTATCTCATGAGCGCGGACGGCGAAAGCCTTTGGAACCCCATTCAGCCGGCGGGCGATCCGGATAATCATCCGGATAATCATCCGGATGATCATCCGGAATACACAGTCAACGCGCAGGACGCTCCTCAAAAAGGCCCTCTCAAGCCTAACACCGCCTACGTGATTTATTTCAGGCCCTATGCCATGGTACAAGACAAAAAGACGGCCTACTTTCCGGCATACGTCATGGCGACCACGCTGAACGTTCGCTCCGATCTGGAAATCATTCCAATCGTGCCGGGACTGGAGCCTGTCAGTCAAACCGACGCCAGCGTGACGCTGCGCTGGCTGTATTCACCGGAATTGACTTATGAGCTGAAATACTCCGCCAAATCGCTGGACTATCCCAATAGCGGAATCTCTGTTTCTTGGAATGACATCGAGGCGAACGCGATCGCGCGCGCCGAAGACGAAAAAAATTATCTGTACTATACGATTACAGGACTGTTTCCAGACACGCCGTATACAATTTGGATCCGATCGGCGGCAGGATCCCTTTTTTCCGCCTGGTCGAATCCCATCACCATGGTCACGGACGACATTGCGGCGCCCAAGCCGCCGCAGGGATTGGGACTGGCGGCGCAAAGCCATACCGATCTTTACAATGAAGCCAATGGCGTTCTCTATCCCGTGCTGGACGCCGAGTCCATGATCATCGAATGGATGCGCGACGCGCTGGACACGCGGGAAAGCGTTGATCCGTCTGCCGTGGACAATCGTCCGGACAATCGTCCGGCAGCCGGGGAATTTCTGTACAACCCGGAGATCGCGGATATGATCATGGTTCGCTTCTCTGGCTTGACAGCCAACAAAGTCTATTATGTACGGGCGAAAACCATCCTGACAGTTACGCGTGACGCTCCGGACAGTCGTCCGGATGATCAGCCGGCGGGCGTGAACCGAGAGTATCATTATACGGTGCAGATCGCGCTTGCGCCGGATTTCCTGGATGCGATTGAACTCACGGTTCCGCCGCTGGCCGACGTCAGCGCCGCGCCTTTCAAGCGCAAAGAATCCGATTGGTCTAAATCAGCCGCTTTCTATACCGCTCGCTCGGGCGATGAATTCGACGGCCAGGCGAACCCGGACATGTATCCGCTTCCGGAGCGGGATTTTGAGATCCTATACGACGCCGCCAAAGATCAATTGACGTTCCGCTTCCGCTCCGATCAAAAAGACAGCGGGGGCGGACATGACAACCATGCGGATCAGCGTTTGATTTCCCAGTTGATCCTGAACCAAACGTATACGTATCCTGTGGATTGGTCACGTTATTTTGATCGGCCTGTACGCGCACGCGTTTTGGATCTGCCATACTCCATTTTCAGAGCCTTTGAGGAGCGGAAAATCAACCTGCAAGCACGGAGCGACGACATGATTTTTACGTTTGGGCCGGGCTGGCTGCGAACGCCAAAGAACCTAGGCGATTTCGGCCAGAACGCCCGCGTCGAAATCACTTTCACGGAAAGTGAGGCGGAAGCGCCCAGGCTGAGCCGCGGCGAAACCTATATCTCTAAGCCGCAAAAACTTTCCATCCGGATCGTCACGCCTTCGCGAACCGTTGACATCCAGAGGACAGCCGCGCCGATTCAACTGGATTTTAAGCTGAACGATCCAATGGAACGCAATTTCTTTAACATCGGCGTTTATACCGCTGAAGCAGGTTCCAGTGTCTGGCGGCGTCTGGCGGCGGAAACGGACAATCCTATCACAAAGCTGCGCGCGGCCATAACGGAAACGGATTATTACACGGCTATCGCGGCGCAAACGCCGGTTATCGCGCAATATGCGGATACCCGTTTGCGGGAGGCTCTGCAGCGCGTGTCCGCAAAACTGCGCTTCACCGACATGGAGACTGTTATTCCGAACGCGGCGGTTAGCGCAAACGCGTTCAATCAATTGGCGGCGGCGCTGGTTTACAATCGTAAATCCGTGGCCATCAGCGAACCTTTATCCCGCGCTAGTTTCGACGCCCTCGCCAAGGCAAAACTGCTGGCGGACATGCAACAGGGCACCGTCAGCCGCGAAGCGGCCATTCATACCATGGTGCGGATCTATGAACTCAAAAGCCAGAGGTCAGTTTCCGGCATAACCAATTTAGAGGGAACGGCTTACGCAGACATCGCGCAAGCCGCCCCGGAATACCAGCGCAGTCTGCAAAAAGCCGCCCGGATTGGATTCCTAGAGGAAACTTACGCGCGGGAAACAGCGGGCGTGAACCCGAAAGGGACGCTGCTCATGGCGGATTTGATCAAGATGATCGACAAGATATTTTTAAGCGCGGCCAGTATGGACAGTGTATAAGCAAAAATCCCCCGTAAAAAAGCTTCCGTCTTGCGGGGGTTTTTACGTTGTGTCATCAGCCAGTATTGATCCCCCGTGGGTTTTCGTATATAATGGATTTATAGTCAGGGGCGTTGATCATACCCGCGAACCGCAAATTCAAGGACCCTTTATTCAGCAACTATTTCTACGACAC
>JAITPB010000077.1 GCA_031289625.1 Clostridiales bacterium
AGACATTCTGTTAAAGGTATATTACGCCCTGAAAGAAAAAGGCTATAACCCTGTCAATCAGATTGTCGGCTATATTTTGTCCGGGGATCCGACATATATCACAAGCCACAAAAATGCCAGAGGCTTAATCAGCAAGATGGAGCGCGACGAAATTCTGGAGGAAATTATCTGGTTTTATTTGCGGGAGAATCTGACAGAATGAGGACTCTCGCGCTGGATTACGGCGATAAAACCATTGGCGTCGCGGTCAGCGATCCGCTGGGCATCCTGGCTGTAGGTGTGGAAACCATTCGCCGGACAGACGCCGTGCAGTTGAAAAAAAGCCTGTCGCGGCTGCGTGAACTGATCGCACATTATACCGTTAGCGAAATTTTGTTGGGGTATCCCAAAAATATGAACAATTCAGAAGGGCCCCGCTGCGAACAGACAAAAGTGTTTAAAGAAAGACTGGAGCGTTCTTTTCAGGGCATACCCGTGATACTGTGGGATGAACGATTGAGTACCGTGGGCGCTATGCGCGGCATGGCGAACCTGTCTTATCAAAAAAAACATGATTTGATTGATACAATGGCTGCGGCTTATATTTTGCAGGGCTATTTGGACAGCAAAAACCAAAGAAAAGGAGTGACACGCGTGGCCTTATATGACGAGGAAGACGAACTTGAGGATGATGCTTTTGAAGTGATCACCATGCGGGATGAAGACGGCGAGGACATCAGTTTTGTCGTATTGGACGTAAAAGACTACAATGGCGCAAAGTACTTGCTGGTGCTGGAAGAAGAGTTTATGGACGACGAGGACGCGGAAGCATCTATCATAAAAGCCGTTGAAGATGAGGATGAAGATGAAGTATACGCGTTTATTGAGGACGATGATGAGTTTGAAGCAGTAGCCGGATTGTTCCGGGATGGCAACGAAGACTTTGATATTGAATATTGAGCGGAAAAAGATTTGCCCCTCTGCCATCATTTATGGAATTGCTATAAAACCATTCCAACTTTTGAACCGGTTGGAATGTTTTTTTTGAACGCGACGGTACATAACTAAAAGAAAAGAGGTGACAGATTGGCAGCAAAAAAGGAAAAGCTGAGGGTATTGTCCCTTGGCGGGTTGCAGGAAATTGGAAAAAATATGACGGTATTGGAATTTGGCGGCGATATTATTGTCATTGACTGCGGCGTCGCGTTCCCTGAAGACGATATGCTGGGGATAGATCTTGTGATACCGGATTTTACCTATCTGCAAAAGAATAAAAATAAAGTACGGGCTGTGATATTGACGCATGGCCATGAAGATCACATCGGATCCATACCGTATTTTTTGCGGGACTTTAACGTGCCGATTGTGGGAACTAGGCTGACGCTGGGGCTGGTGGAGAACAAACTCAAAGAGCACAACCTGACGCAGGTAGAAAAAAAAGTGGTGAAGGCAGGGGAAACATGGCCGTTTGGCGTGTTTCGCGTGGAGTTTATCCATACGACGCACAGCATCGCGGATTCCGTGGCGCTGGCTGTTTACACGCCTGTGGGTGTGGTCATACATTCGGGCGACTTTAAGGTGGATTATACGCCCATACAGGGTGAGTCCATTGATCTCCAGCGCTTCGCAGAATTGGGCCGGAACGGCGTTTTATTATTTATGTGTGAAAGTACCAATGTGGAGCAAAAAGGGTATACCATGTCTGAAAAGACCGTTGGGGCTATTTTTGAGGACATTTTTCGAGAGAGTACGCGCCAGCGCCTTATGGTGGCTACGTTTTCCTCGAACATTCATCGGATACAGCAGATTGTCAATTCTGCTGTGCGGCACAAGCGCAAAGTGGCGGTGGTCGGCCGCAGCATGGCCAACGCCGTAAAGACGGCTTGCGAGCTGGGATATTTGAATATTCCGGACACGTCGCTGATCGATATTACGGACATCCGCAATTACCGCGACGATCAGCTGGTGATTATCACCACCGGGAGTCAGGGCGAACCGATGGCCGCGCTGTCCAGAATGGCTGCCTCCGAGCATAGGCAAGTGGAGATCAAACCCAGCGACAAGATCATCATCAGCGCTTCGCCGATTCCTGGCAATGAAAAAACCATCATCAAAGTGATCAATTCGTTGATGAGTAAAGGCGCGGAAGTGATTTACGAAGGGCTGATGGAGGTGCACGTCTCCGGCCACGCGAAGCAGGAGGAAATTAAGCTGATGCACGCTCTGGTCAAACCCAAGTTTTTGGCGCCGATTCATGGTGAGTACAGGCATTTGAAACGGCATAAGGATCTGGCAGTATCTTTGGGCATGAAGAAAGAGAATATTTTTGTGATGGGCATCGGCGAAGTGCTGGAACTGACGGAAGATTCAGCCAAAATCAACGGAAGCGTACCGTCCGGACAGGTATTGGTGGACGGGCTGGGCGTGGGCGATGTGGGTAACATTGTCTTACGGGATCGGAAACATTTGTCGCAGGACGGGCTGATGATTGTCGTGGTCAGCATGAGCAAGGAATCGGGCGAGGTGATCGCCGGGCCGGATATTATATCGCGCGGTTTTGTGTATGTGCGGGAATCGGAAGATTTGATGGAAGAAGCCCGGCACGTGGTTCGGGAGGCGTTATCCGGCACGCGGGGATCCTCTGAATGGTCTTTTATGAAGACATTGATCAAAGACACGCTGAAAGAGTTTCTCTGGCAAAAAACGCAGCGCTCTCCCATGATTTTGCCAATCATAATGGAAGTGTAAAGGATGGTACAAACGAATGATGTGACCGATCGCGCGCAGGATCTCGCAAGCGCCCTTCAAAAATCCGATATTTATCAAGAGTATTGGGATGCGTGGGAAGCGCTGAAAGCGGACGGGATTCTGCTCGCACGGCTTAAAGACTTTAAAAAAAATATCTGGCGCGCAAGTTCCGACCATTTTGAGGAAGAAAAAAGGCTGGGCTCCATTTACGCCGAGTTGACGCTTTCTGATAAAGCGCGTATATTTTTGGAAAAAGAAGCGCGGCTCTGTGAGTTGCTGCGGCAGACAATGGAAATTGTGAATTCCGCCGCGCCGTATATATTTGATGAATCATAAATCTATCAAGAAAAGCCATGCGTAAATCACGCGTGGCTTTTTGATTCGTGTTTAATATGGCTTTGTCACGCCGCCGTCGCATTGCGGTTAATCTGCTCAATCACAGAGCGCAGACTCATAAACACCGCCACATTATCAAACAATTCGCTTATGCTGCCCAAATCGGAAAAAGGGCTTTCCTGTAAGACAGATAAATCTTTCATCATGCCATTCTTGACGATGTAATTTACAATCTGGTGTACGAAGTTCATCTGCCTGCTATTCATTTCCGCGTCATTCAGAAAGCGCGAAAACGCTTCGTTGGCCGCTCTCTGATCAAGGCCGACAATAGAGCGTATTAACTCGCCCAGCGGCGTTTTACCATACTGCGCGTCGTATTGTTCTCTGCTACCCAGCTCATTCCACAGAATTGTTTCCAAAGAACGCACCTCTTCAGATGTCAATGGCTGGTTCCCTTTCAGTTTGGCTATGGCCGGGATATTTTGGTGCTGTAAAATATAATAGTTGACCTTCTTTTTGTAGTTGATCAGATCGTCATTATCTAACTGCGATTCGTTCCATTCGATAGATAGGATATCATCCGTGAAATTGGTGTCATAACGCTCCCGATCGCTTTCCGGAATGAATTTGATTAAATCGCGAAGTTTGCTTCGGATATCTTCATAATCGGAGAGGCCCGCCCTATCCAGATAATCATTATGCAGTATCTGATCCATGAGGTCTTTTTGCTGGGCAATTGCGGGGATGGTTCCGTATTTTGAAAGTTCTTCCGCTTTGCGCGTCACATCATTTTTTGCGCGCTTGCAGTTCTTTTCAGTCAGCTTGGCAAGCTGAATTTGAAAAATCAGCATATCAAATCGCGCGGCGGAAGCGTCGCCGCCGGAAGGTGGTACCAAAGGCGCGATATGATCGGCAAGGTGTAGCGTATGTTCGTAAGTAAGCGCGTCAAAATCGCTCTCGCTTTGGTATCTGTCGATGACATGGAGATGCTGCTTTACAGCAAAATTATCCCGTGGCAGATCCTTAACCTGTGCCGCCAGAACCGCAACAAGTTCTTTTCGGTAAGCTTGTAATTCGTCTGTCTGAAAATCGAGCTTCTGCAATGTATATACCATTTCCACCTTGATATTGAAGGTGCGTTCTTGCAAGGTGGTTACTGCCGCCGCTTCAAGGCCCTTGGAGTTCAGGCGGAAAAATTCAAAATTGCCGCACAGGTCAAAGATATAAAACTGTTCTTTGTTCTTGCTGTCAATCAGTCCCGGACAGATGCGGGTACCGCGCCCGATCATCTGCCAGAATTTTGCCCGGCTCATGACTTTTTTGAAGAAAACAAGATTGAGGATTTCCGGCACGTCAATACCTGTATCCAGCATATCCACCGAGATTGCAATCTGCGGCAGTTTGTTTTTGTCAGAGAAATCGTCGATCAGGCTTTGGGCGTAGTTGGTGTAGTTATCAATTACCCTTGCGTAGTGGGGTGGATAGTCGGGATACTCCTGTTTCCATACATCAAGGATTTTTTCGGCGTGTTTGTGATTCTTGGCAAAGATAATAGTCTTTCCGATCTTTTCGCCGAAACTTACCCGTTGGCCATGAGTCATCAGGATAGACAGGGCTTTTTTAATCGTGTCGCTGTTGAATATCCACTCGTTAAGGGCGCTGGAATCTATGGCGGCGGGCAGGCTGCCGTCTTTATCCGCAAAGGTGTTTTCGTATTCCTCCTGCTCATCGGGGGATAAATCCGCGTAGGTAATGCCCTCGGTCATGAACTTCAATTTGGTTTCAATCGATAGAAAATCCACCAGATAGGCGTCCTGTACAGCTTGAGACAGCTCATAGCCATAAGTGGGGACGCCGCTTTCCAAATCGAAAATACCGTATGTGTTTTTGTCGATCTGATCTTTGGGCGTAGCGGTTAAGCCCACCAGCAGCGCGTCAAAATATGTGAAGATATCCCTGTATTTTCGGTAAATGCTGCGGTGCGCTTCATCCACGATAATCAAATCGAAATGCCCGGGTGTAAACAAGCGCCCCCCTTTATCGTCACTGATGGCGTTGATACAGTTCATCATAGTCTGGTAGGTGGAAAAGACGGCGCGGGCATTGGCCTCATCTTTGCCCTCGGTGGGGTTGCAAAGCGAGAGGTCGGGCATCAGATTGTGGAAGGCCCGCTTGGCTTGTGTTACAAGTGCGCTGCGGTCTGCAAGGAATAGCAGGTTTTTGACCCAGCTGCGGCGGATCAGCACGTCGGCCAGCGAAATCACCGTGCGGGTTTTGCCGCTGCCGGTCGCCATCACCAACAGCGCTTTGCGGCGGTTGCGCTCGCCAAAGGCGTCACACACGGCTTGTATCGCTTCTTTTTGATAATAACGGTTGGAAATATCATCACTGATCCGCACGGCATTAAGAGGCGCGCGGTCTTTCATGATATTGAACTCTTTTTCTAAATCCCGTTTGGAATAAATGCCCGACACTTGCCGCTCTGGGTAATATTTATCGCTCCATATACGGGTTTCATAGCCGTTGGTCATAAAGATGATAGGCCGCCGGCCGTACTTCTTCTCCAGGAAATCCGCGTACAGCACTGCTTGCTGGCGGCCTTTTTCCACATTGGCGCTGGTGCGTTTGGCCTCGATAACCGCCAAAGGCTGGCCATTATCGCCCAGAAGCACATAGTCGGCGGCGCCCTTGCCTGATTTGTTGGGCATATCGCCGATGGGGTATTCATCTATCCAATTCGGCCCGCGCTGCCAACCGGAGTCCTGAAGCAGCACGTCAACGTACGCTTTGCGGGTTTCGGCCTCGGTCATATCCATCGGCTTGATGGTATAGCCCTGCTTAAGCTGCTGAACCCGTTTGGCGGTAAGCTTCTTTTGTTTGGGTAAATTTTCGTCCAACAGCGTTTGGAAATCCAATTCTTCAGCGGCGGGCGGCGTGACAGGCGCAGCCATCGGCTCGGGCTTTGCTTCAGGCAGGGTTTTATCAAAGGGAGTTTCTACATATTCGGCGCCGTAGCAGTAGGCGACAAAATCCAGAAAGCTATGAAGGTTTTGCAAGGCCAGCGACGCCTGATCATGGGTTACACCGTTGGGATTATGGGCGGCGTTATTTCCTACCCTGCGCAAATAGTCCAGTTTTGCGATCATACCGGACGGAATAAGGTCTTTAAAGTCCTCGGCGCTGATGAGGGTGACCAGCTTATCGTCGCAGGGTTTTGTGAGGGACGAGTCCACGCTGTAGACCCACTTAACCGCAAATTCAAGCGCAGTACGGCAGGCTGTGGCGCAGAGCGCGGGCGAAATAGATATTACGCGTTCCGCAGAGACAGCGGCGTCGGCAAAAGGCTCAAATTGCGGGTCTTTTGTTAGAAAATCAAAGTTCGTTCGCATAGTGGACCTCATAATCGGGCTTTAAATTTCAATAGCCATTTCACTAAAAATATAAAATTTTTCAGTAGCAATCTCATTTATAAGTTGTTGATCAGTCTCTTCGGAAAGTGTTAATTCCACAAGTTCCCTTAAATTCGAAAGCGATTCTTCATATGTGTCGCCTTGTGTGTAACAGCCTTGAATTTCGGGACAAATAGCAAAATAACTACCGTTACTTTGTTTTTGGCACACTACCGATATTTTCGCTTGCATATCAATTCCTCCCTAACCATGATAAAAGCTGGCTTTTCGTCAATCCACTTTCGCGTAAAATTTGTCGGATTAAGATTTCGCCAAGTTCTTTGCTTCCGTGAACTGGAATGGGTAAAGATACTTTTTCATTGCTGTAAATATGATGTGATGTACCTTTTGCGCGTATAAAGCTGAATCCGTTATATTCTAAAAAATCTATTAATTTTTTTGGTGGCAAACATAACCCCATAGTCATTTTTACTCCATTCACGCATAGTGGTTACCTCGTAATCGGACGTTAGAATATATCGCCTTGAAAGCATTTTTGCATTAGGGAGTTGTAAACTGACGTCACTATCCTGTTTTTCAATGTCGGTTTCGCTGAACATCTTTACTTCCCTAATTTGTCATCAGTTCAGAATATTCATAAAGTTCATGCGGAGCGATGTCTTGACCACCAGCCCATTCAACCGTATTCCCGCTGACATGAACGGTATTAAAAAAAGCGACGTCTTTTAACTTTTCATACCAACTGCCGGAAATATACGGGGTTACGTCAAACATCTTTTTTTCGCCTGTTTCAAACAGTAAAAACAATTTATAATCGTTGAGCGGCTTAACTTCGATAATTTTAGGTTGTAACATATAAAATTCCTCCTATCTCAATGGATCTATCCTGAAAAATTCCCTGCCATCAGAAAGTAGTTTCCAATTTGCTTCCAAGTCGTCCTTGTGTATTTCAGCCCACGCAAGAACAAGTTTTAATTTTGATTTTGGTAAAGCGCCCTCCAATATATCGCCATCCAAGGAAACTGCTGCTTCTTCATCTTGATATTGCGCGTGGAAATGCGGAATATTGTGGCGGCCTCCAACTTCTCTATACATTGTAATAATAATCCCAAAAAATACGCTCAATGTCGGCATTTCTGTTCATCTCCCTATAATGATTTTCATTGATTGATTGAAGATTTAGAATATCTCGCCTTGAAAGCACTTTTGCATTAGTGATTTGTATTGGCGTTCAAGTTTATTCAGCCCCTGTTGCATTACAAATTTTGATTTGTCGGCGGCTTCGGCGAACGCCGCGAAGCGGTTTTGGAGGTCGAGCGGGGGAAGTGGCACACTTATTTCTGAGAGTCGCCCTTTGCTCAAAATTCCTTTGAGCATCATGTTTACGGATTCGCACAGCATAATCTTCATCGCCCTAAGTAGATGATACAGAAAGACAACATCATAGTCCAGTGGCGTCAGGGCATTAATCTGCTGATTAAAAGCAACTCGTCTATCTGTTATTGCTGCGTTCCCAATAGTATTCAAACTGCCCGCAATACAGGTCATTAGGATACTGCCTGGCTCAACAAAACGGCATTTCTCAAATCCTTGTTCAGATAGTTTTTCAAGTGCGTGAGTAAGTGTCGTTTCGTTGGCTACAATGTTGTCAGTCTTAATCCATTCGATGTAATCACCGTAAT
>JAITPB010000181.1 GCA_031289625.1 Clostridiales bacterium
ATCGAACATCAGTCCAGCATCAACCAAAACATGCCGGTAAGACTGCTGATGTATATAGGCCGGATCTACGAAAAAATCCTGACAACCGAGAATATTTATAGAAAGAAACTGATCAAGATCCCGAAACCGGAATTTATCGTGCTCTACAACGGGGAAGAAAAACAGCCTGACATGTTCAAGTTGAGACTATCTGACGCTTTTATTGAAGCGGAAGTCCCGGCGTCGCTGGAGCTTGAAGCCACGGTATACAATATCAATGCCGGGCGTAACATGGAAATGATGAAAAACAGCAAATCCTTATCGGATTACGCCGCGTTTGTGGGTAAAGTCCGTGAATACTTACATGCCGGTTTTGAATTGGAAGACGCGCTGAATAAAACAATTCAATACTGCATAGACCATGATATTATGAAAGAATATCTCAACCGAAATGGATCAGAGGTGTATAACATGCTTATGGCTGAATTTAATATTGAAGAAGCCCGGAAAGTTTGGATCGAGGAAGCCAGGGAAGAAGGCCTCGAAGAAGGCCTCGAACAAGGCATTGAACAAGGCATTGAACTCGGTCTTGAACAAGGCATTGAGCAAGGCATTGAGCAAGGCATTGAACAAGGCCGGGAAGAAAGCAGCCTGAAAGCCATCGAAGCCGCAGTCATTATCATAAAAAAATGGCGCGCTTCTCTGACAGAAGCAATGGAAAGCGTACAGCTCGATCCGAAATATCGAGATCACGTGATTGCTGAATTAAACAAACAAGGCATCGTCTATACACTGTAGATTCAACCGCCCCAGAAGAAAGATCGATGTAACCGAGAACCCCGCTCAAAAAAGCGGGGCTTTTTTTGCTTTTTCTTCTTTTGTAGGTTGGAAGAATATAGAAAATAAATTCCAGGAACCCCTTGCCATCTCGCTTAACAAACGCTATACTGTTATAAATTTAATCATTAAGCATTTATCAATCAAGATCGCAATGTCAGCATTTTCGGAAGTTTTTGCATTTTTTGCCGCTGAACTTTTCGTGAGGAGGACGATTGTGGATAACGAATTAAAAAAGCAGTACATGCAGATTTTGTTTCGTTTCAGAAAAGCTGGGTTGGATTTTCCCAAAATATCAGACGTCAACATGACCGAGCTGTTTGTGATGTCCGGAATTTCAAACAACGCTTGCAGCGGCGACAAACGCGTGGATATGACGGAAATCCAAAGTAACACGCATATCACGAAGGCGGCTATCTCGCTGATGTTTACCTCTCTTGAAAAACGCGGGTATGTCGTCCGCGAAACAGACAGAAGCAACCGCCGCAAAATTACGGTTGAACTGACGGCAGAAGGGGAAAAAATTCTGGCGGAAGCACAGCAGAAAGTCGATTGGACGCTGGATGAAACGCTTTCCCAGTTGGGGGAAGAAAAGGCGTGGCAGCTTATTTCACTGCTGAATCAGTTGTCGGATATTTTAGATGAATTAAAATCAAGGCGTGCCCGGTAAACGCAAATCAGGGGAGGGAATTTTTTATGATTAGAATTTTAAAGTATTTTAAACCCAAAGAGTGGCTCATGGCTTTATTCAGCCTGGCTTTTATCGTGACGCAAGTCTGGCTGGATTTGAAATCGCCGGATTACATGTCGGCAATCACCATGCTGGTGCAAACGCCCGGCAGTGCAATGAACGATATTTGGCTTGCGGGAGGCAAAATGCTTCTCTGCACACTGGGCAGCCTGGCAGCTGCCGTCACCGTTGGTTTTTTTGCCGCCCAGGTTGCCGCCGCGTTTTCTAAACGTCTGCGCAGTCTGCTGTTTAACAAAGTAGAATCCTTTTCGATGGAAGAAATCAAGCGCTTTTCCACCGACAGCCTGATTACCCGTTCCACCAATGACATCACACAGGTTCAAATACTGATTACCATGGGCCTGATGGTGATTATCAAAGCGCCGATTATGGTCGTGTGGGCCATCACCAAAATCGCCGGGAAGGGTTTTGCCTGGTCGCTGACCACAGGGGCGGCGGTTGCGGTGTTGGTTGTATTAATTGGCTTTATCATGATTTTCGTTATGCCGAAATTTAAAAAGATGCAGACGCTGACGGACAACATCAACCGGGTCGCCCGCGAAAACCTGACAGGGCTTCGCGTGGTAAGGGCATATAACGCCGAGGATTACCAGGCGAAAAAATTTGAGAAAGCCAACGAGGCGTTAACCGCCACCCAGTTGTATACAGGCCGCGCTATGGCCATTATGATGCCCGTTATGATGATGATTATGAGCGGGCTTTCGCTTGCCATCTACTGGATTGGCGCGTACCTGATTAACGCGGCGCAGATGATGGATAGGCTGACACTCTTTTCAAATATGGTTGTGTTTTCCAGCTATGCCATGCAGGTCGTCATGTCGTTTTTGATGTTGGTCATGGTTTTTGTCATGCTCCCCCGCGCCAGCGTTTCCGCTAAACGTATCAACGAAGTTTTAGACACCGAGCCTACTATACTGGATGGAAGCCGGACAGATGGCCTTCCCGGTTTGCAGGGCGAGGTGACGTTTAAGCATGTGGGATTCAAATACCCTGACGCGGCGGATTCTGTGCTGGAAGATGTGAGTTTTACGGTAAAGCAAGGGGAAACCGTCGCCTTCATCGGTTCCACCGGCAGCGGCAAATCAACGCTGATAAACCTTGTGCCGCGCTTCTTTGACGCGACCGCGGGAGAAATCTTAATGGACGGCGTGAATATCCGGGAGTACACGCAGGAAGCGCTGCACAGCAAAATCGGCTATGTCCCGCAAAAAGCGGTGCTGTTCAAAGGATCTGTCGCTTCCAACGTGGCCTACGGCGATAACGGCGGCGAAGGATATTCGGCGGACGAAATCAAAAAAGCCATCGCCATCGCGCAAGGCACAGATTTTGTAGAAAACATGGAAGGCGGCTATGAAGCCGGCATTGCCCAGGGCGGCGCAAATGTCTCTGGCGGGCAGAAACAGCGGCTCGCCATTGCCCGCGCCGTTTGCCGCAAACCGGAGATCTATATCTTTGACGACAGTTTTTCGGCGTTGGATTATAAAACTGACCGCGTGCTGCGCAGTGTGCTGAAAAAAGAAACCGCCGGCGTCACCAGCATGATCGTCGCCCAGCGAATCGGAACCATTATGGATGCCGATCAGATTATCGTGCTGGATGAAGGCAAAGTTGTGGGGCAGGGCCGCCACAAAGATTTACTGCAAAGCTGCGAAGTTTACAGACAAATTGCCATGAGCCAATTGAGCGAGGAGGAGCTTGTGTCATGAGTGAAAGAAGTACCAGCAGAAGGCCGTTGGGCGGAGGCCCACTGGGGCCGGGCGCGGTGGAAAAGCCAAAGGATTTTAAGGGAACATGGGGCAAGCTGATTGCTTACTGCCAAAAATATATGCCCGCGGTAATGATCGCCCTTGTCTTGGCGGCCATCGGAACAGCGCTGCAAATTATCGGCCCGGATAAGCTGAAGGAAATGACCAATGAGATTATGAAAGGATTGCCCGCGCTGGTAAACGGCGTGCCGATAGCCAGTGCGATTGACCTGGGCGCGGTGGGGAACATCGGGTTCTTTCTGGTGGCGTTTTATGCGGCTTCGACGCTCCTCAGCTTTATGCAAAGTTTTATGATGGCGACGGTAACGCAGAAGATCAGTAAAAATATGCGTGCCGGCATATCCGAAAAAATCAACAGGCTGCCCCTCAAATATTTTGACAGGGTAAGCTATGGCGATGTTCTCAGCCGGATCACCAACGACGTGGACACCATCGGGCAGAGCATGAATCAAAGTATCGGGAATCTGGTTACATCCGTCACCATGTTTGTGGGTTCGGCGGTCATGATGTTCCGCAACAATTGGATTATGGCTCTGACTGCCATTGGGGCGAGTGTTCTGGGTTTTGCCGCCATGGGCATAACGATGTCGAAATCTCAAAAATATTTTGTCCGCCAGCAAAAGGATTTGGGCGCCGCGAATGGCCATGTTGAAGAAATTTACGCCGGCCACAATGTCGTAAAGGCTTATAACGGCGGCAAGGAAGCCAGACGTTTTTTTGAGGAGGTGAACGATAGCCTGTATGACAGCGGCTGGAAAAGCCAATTTATTTCCGGCCTGATGATGCCGCTTATGATGTTTATCGGCAACTTCGGCTATGTGGCTGTCTGTGTGGTGGGCGCGGCGCTGGCGATGAACGGAGCCATCAGCTTCGGCGTGATTGTCGCTTTCATGCTGTATATACGCCTGTTTACCCAGCCGCTTTCACAAATGGCGCAAGCCTTCCAAAATCTGCAAAGAACCGCTGCCGCCAGTGAGCGCGTATTTGATTTTTTTGACGAGGAAGAACTGCCCAAGGAGAGCCAAAAAACAAACCGGCTTGCCAATGTGAAAGGCGATGTGGAGTTCCGTCATGTTCAGTTTGGTTATACGCCGGACAAAACCATCATTCATGATTTCTCGGCCCAAATTAAAGCCGGACAAAAAATCGCCATTGTCGGGCCGACTGGCGCGGGAAAAACCACGATCGTCAATCTGCTGATGCGTTTCTATGAACTGGATGGCGGCGAAATTCTGCTGGACGGTATCCCCATCAGCCAGGTGACGCGAGAGAATGTGCATGAGCAGTTTTGTATGGTGCTGCAGGATACATGGCTTTTTGAGGGCACGATCCAAGAGAACATTGTCTATTGCAAGCCGGGCGTGACGAATGAGCAGGTGGTTTCCGCCTGTAAAGCGGTAGGGCTTCATCACTTTATCAGAACCCTGCCTCATGGGTATGACACGCTGCTGAACGACAAGGCGAACCTTTCGCAAGGGCAGAAGCAGCTTGTCACCATTGCCAGAGCCATGATCCAAAACGCGCCCATGCTGATTTTGGATGAAGCGACAAGCTCGGTGGACACGCGCACCGAAATCTTGATTCAAGAGGCGATGGATAAGCTGACCGTGGGCCGCACTTCCTTTGTCATCGCCCATCGCCTGTCAACGATCAAAAACGCCGGTTTGATTCTCGTGATGCGGGACGGGGACATTATCGAAAGCGGAAACCACAAGGAACTGTTGGAAAGAGGAGGCTTCTACGCCGATCTCTACAACAGCCAGTTTGAACCGGCTGCGTAACGGCAACAACAAAAAATCCCCCGTGAAACGCTTTGGCGTCTTACGGGGGATTTCTGCTTGTATATTTTTTTATGAATAATCAAAAGGTTTCAAGAGCCTTCCGCTTCGGCTTCCGTTTCGGTTTCCGCGAACAGATCACTCAAAATTTCGCTGGGTGTCATATTTCTGTAATTGTCTGGATCCGGCAAAAAATCTTCATCCCAGCGAAACAGATCATAATGGGTTACATAGCCGCTGTCGCGTTTAGCGCTCGGATATTTCGCGTACCAGGCAGGAAAATACTGAAGCATATACGATTCCGCAAGTTGAACGGCTTCACTTTTTTGCGCCCCGCTTTGCGTGCCATACAGCGCGACGCCGGGCGGGCTGGATTGCAGCACAACGACGCTGCCGTCTTCGCAAGTCCCCAGCGAGATCCAGACATGTCCCGCCCGGCCCAGGATATCGCCCGCGATATGCGTCTTGACATATTGCCGCGCGTACCAATCTCCCCATCCGAATTTTGCGAGCGTCTCTGTCATGACGCCGGATTTCATAACGTAGCCGCTGTCATTGGGGATCAAATTAAAAAGGGCCCATCCGGCAAAGCCGGTACAATCCAGCCCGCTGTGAATCATATAGCGCGTTTTAGCGGCGTTATAATATGGCCCTTGCTGTTCAAAAAAAGTTTTCCAGGCTGGGGAAACGCCGATGGTCAGCGCTCCTGCCCCTGCCGCGGTATCCGCTTCGTTCCAGCCGCCGCCCCAGACGTACATGGTCTCCCCCACCGGCTGCAGGGCGATGGATAAAAATTGTTTCAGCGTTTTTGTCCCGCTGATCGTTGTCTGCGCCTCATCCGCATACACGCGGGAAAATGTGCCGGCAGCCAACAAGCTGATCAATATGCCCGCGGAAAGTATTTTTTTTCGCATACCCAAAGTCATAGCCCCCCGCTATTTTTAGATTGCAGATTTTTTTCCAATTCCGCCACATTATAGATCATTTTCAGCGGGAGCGCAACTTCGCGGCCTGATTCACTCCTTCAAAAAAAAGCCTGCGGCAGCTTTGACGCTGTCACAGGCTTTTTTTATTTTTTATATTTTTTACTTGAAGGCAGCCTTTAATTTCTTGATGGGCTGACCTGCGGAAGCGATGGCAGAGCCGGTTTCAATGGATTTTAAAATATCAAAAACAGCCTGCATATCGCCCAAGCCTTTTTCTGGCGTGGAGAGAATCGGCGTATCCGTGACCACAGCCTCGTAGAAGTTTATCAGTTCATTGTAATAGCCTTCGCCCGGCTTGTACGGTATGGCCTGGCATTCGCCTTCTTTTGTCGTGTAGTTGACAAAGCCGCATTCCTTACTTTCCAAAAATATTTCGCCGTCTGTACCGAAAATCCGCAGCCCCACCATCGGCGTTTGCGTTTCTTTGGCAATGCAGTAGTACGTATAATGCCCCGCAATCTGGTTGTCAAAACTCAGCAGCGCGGTGATGCAGGAATAAGGACAGAAGTCCGCGTCCGTATGCCGCCCGCGCGCGTAAACGTCCTCCAAATTGCCAAAGAAAAAGCGGTGACGGGCCATGTGATGGACAGCGTCGTCTAAAAATACGCCGCCTTTAAAATCCGGATGCTGACGCCACTCCGTAGAGGCGAAAGACGGCCCCAGCATTTCTTCCTGAAATTCCTTGACATGGTTATCGATAAAATACACGACATTGCCGATGGCTTTTTTATCAATAAGATCTTTAATGATCTTGTGAGATTCCTCGTAGCGGAAATTTTCGGCCAGCAGGATTTTGATTTTTTTGCCCAGCTTGAGCAGTTCCTTGGCGCCGTTTATCGTGGCGGCGAAAGGCTTTTCCAGGATGATGTGTTTGCCCAGGTCAATCACGTCTTTGGCGACTTCATGCGTTTGTTCGATGGGTACCAGGATATCTACCGCGTCCATCTCGACAGTGTTTATCATTTTCATATAACTGTCAAACGCCTTATCCTGTCCCAGTCCCACTGCGGACGCGGCGGCGCGCGCTTTTTCCATCTGTCTATCACAAACCGCGGCAATAGTATATTTGTCTTTCAAGCGCTCAAAGGCGGGGTAATGCAATTTCTCCCACGCCATGCCCGCGCCGATCACGCCGATCTTGATATTTTTCATTTTTCTCCCCCTCGTTGTAAAGATTTGCCATACCCATACGAATGGGTACCCTTTTAGGCTGTTGTTTTTTCCTGAAAATATGTAAGGAAATTTTACGCAATCCATATTATAATAAGTATAGGCAATCAATTTCATGGAGAAAAGAGGGAACGGAATGCGGAAACTGGAAGTTTTTTTTGATTACGCCTGCCCATATTGCCATCGCGGCCATGGGTACTTGCAGAAACTGATCGGTGATTATCCGGACGTGGAAATTGTCTGGCGCCCCTGCGAAGCGCACCCTAGGCCAGAACGCGGGCCGCACAGCGACATCTGCATACAGGGAATGTACTACGTCCTGGATCACGGCGCGAATATCTGGGCGTATCACGACCGGATGTTTAAAGCCTGCCTTAAAGATCGTATCGACTTTGAGAACATTGACGCTTTGTCGGACTATGTGCGGGATATCGTAGACGAAGATGGCTTTCGGCTGTCCGTATCCCGCGGCGATTACATGAAGATTCAGCGCCAAGGCAATGACTATGCCTATGAGCAATGCGGCGTCTGGGCCGTGCCCTCCTATCGTATGAACGGCATTGTTTTGGATGCGGTTGCAGGTGTGGGCGTGACAAGAGAACAAGTGAAAAATCTTTTGGGGACGGGAAAATAAAAATACCCCGCCAAGGGCTGACGCCTCACGTCAGCCCTTTTTAAATGGGTCAAGGGAGCGTCCCTTGCGGGGGTTGGGGCGGCGCCCCAAGAACTTGAATTTTTATCAATAATAATAACTGTGCCCGCCGATGGTGAAGGCATATTGTCTATTGTTCTCTATCCAATGGCTTGTGGCGCTGCGCGGATTCAGAAAAAACAGCGCGCCGGAAGCGTTGTTGCGGCCTTCCAACGCTTCTATCGCAGCCAAATAACTTGTGCTGGACGGCGTGTTGTAGACGGCGCCGTTGGCGGTCGGCGTGAACTGTATGCCATATTTTTGGTCAAAGATAACGCCTTTAATGCTGGAAGGATATTGACCGCTCTTCTTTCGGTTGAGAATTACATTCGCGACCCCCAGCTTAGAATCGTACGGTTCGCCCATCGCCTCCGCTTCCACGATGCGGGAAAGCCAGTAGAGATCCTGCTCGCTGTAACCCTCAAAAGCAGGCAGAATGTGAACCGCGTCTTTCAGCGAAGGGGGTTCCCCAGACGTATTCATGAGAATCAGATTGTCTTTGGGATAATATTTGATTTGAGCCTGAAACATCTCCGAAAAAAAATGCATGGGCGCCATAAGCCTGTCTTCATGGATCGCGCCTTCGCAGTTCATCGTCACCCCTTGGCGCGTCACCGCTGCGGTTTGTGTTTCGCTGTCCCATTCGACGCTCGCGCCCAGTTTCTCCGCAATGTACCGAACGGGAAGTGCTGGTTCTTGATCCATTAAGATCGGCGGCGTCTGCGGCGTCAGACGCTCATGGTTTAAAATAATTTTCAGCGTCGGCGCTTTTATCGTCTCCTGCCCGAATGCCGTGCAGTGGATCATGATCGATATGAGCGATAAGATGACCGCGCCGCCCGCCGTTGCTTTTGTGAAACGTACAAAAATAAAAAATCAGCTCCTTCAAATTCGTAATTTGTAATTCGTGACGGTTCGTGATTGGATAAGATAGGCATAGATTATTTTTTCCATATTTTATAAAAATATGCAAAAAAGGGATGCCAATCATCAAGATTGACATCCCTTTTTTTTATATTTTTCATACCGCGCGAGTACATCTGGTATTTGGGCGACCACGTCAGAAGCCATGACGCCGTAATGCGACAGCGTCCCGGCGGCCTGTTCGCCCGCCTTGCCATGGATATATGTTCCCAGCGCGGCGGCGTTGAACGTATCCATGCCTTGCGCGGCCAGCCCCGCGATAAGGCCAGTCAGCGCGTCGCCAGAGCCGCCTTTCGCCAGAGCGCTGCAGCCGGTGGTATTGATATACGTATGCCCTGAAGGACTTGCGACAATCGTGCGCGCGTCTTTCAAAACCGTCGTCACTTCAAATTCGCGGGCAAACTCCGCCGCGACGCTCATGGTGTTTTGTAAAATCTCTTGCACCGGCAGACCGGTCAGCCGGCTCATTTCGCCGGGATGCGGCGTTATCACGGAAGAATGTTTTAAATTTTTCAAGATATTAACATTTTCCGCCACGGCGTTGATCGCGTCGGCGTCAATGACGAGACGCGCGTTCACGTTTTCCAGCAGATACATAACGCTCTCCGATACGCCAGGGCCGCGCCCTAGGCCGGGACCAATAAAAACAACATCCGCTGGCGTGATTTTTTCTAAAATGGCGTCCAGGTTTTTCCGGGGATAAGAATCGCCGCGGGACAGCAGGAGACAGGCGATCACTTCCGGGGTAAAGCGCTGGATGGTTTGCGTCACATCCGGCGCGGCGCAGGCGTACACCAGGCCCGCGCCGGATTTATACGCGGCGGCGCTGGCAATAGCGGCCGCCCCTGGCATAGCGGAGGAACCCGCAAAGGCGTAGACCCGCCCGAAACTGCCTTTGTGCGAACGCGAGTCCCGATTCGGAAGCAGCGCGGGTATTTCATCATCTGTAAAAGCAAAGGTCTCCACATCGGTTTTCGTCAACAGGGAATGGGGCAGGGAAATTTCCGCCACCAGCACTTCACCAGCGTAAGCGGCGCCGGGATGAATCATCAAACCGGTTTTCGGGCAGCCCAGCGTAACCGTTTGATTGGCCTTGACCGCGGTACCCATCACCTGGCCGGTGTCCGCGTGGATGCCGGAGGGAATGTCTACGGAAATTACGTGCTTGGCGTAGCCGTTGATCATGTCGATGATATATTCATAGCTTCCCTCGACGGCCCGGTTTAAACCCGTGCCCAGCAAAGCATCCACCACTAAATCACAGGTTTCAATGGTGTAGGGAACGTCGAGCAGATTGTCCCCCAAAGGGATGGTCTTAATGGGGATGCCCAGCTTTCCCGCGATCTCCAGATTCAGCAGCGCGTCCCCGCGAACCTCGGACATATCGCCCACAAAAATGACGCCTAAATCTATTCCCCTCAAATGCAGCTGCCTGGCGAGCGCCAGGCCGTCGCCTCCATTGCTGCCCGCGCCCGCCGCAATCATCACCTTGGGGTTTGTTTTGGTGCCGAGAAAGGCGAGACAATGTTTCATGACGCCGATCGCGGCGTTTTCCATCATGAGGATTGTGGGAATCCCCATTTCCTCCACAGCCGCCGCCTCAATTTTCCTCATTTGCGATCCGGATAAAACTTTCACTCTCACAGTCTCCTTCCAATATCACATAAGCGACCGCGTGGCTCTTGGAATGGGAAATGCTGACATGCGCGGCCTTGACCGCCTTTTCTTCCCATAATTTCCGCAAAGCGCCGCCCGGGCGAATCCACGGCCTGCCAAACGCGTCGTGCATAATTTCAACCTCTTTCGGCTCGAAACCGCGGAAGCCGGTTCCCATGGCTTTTGCGGCCGCTTCTTTGGCGGCGAACATACCCGCGAGGCTATCGGGACGGGTTCGGGCGTGGACGGTTTCCGCTTCTGTAAAAATTCTCTCGCAAAATCTTTTTTGCTGAGCCGCCGCTTCCACACGGCCTATTTCGACGATATCCACGCCTATGCCCAAAATCATTCGCCATCCCAGCCATATTGCAGATCCAGCGTGTCCACAATTTCCTGGCCGATCAAATTGTGCAGCAGCTGGTACGTCCGTCCCACTTCTTCCTCACAGCGCAGCCGTTCTTCGGAAGCTTTCTGCAAGCCCTCCCGAAGCTGTTCGATTTCGGGCCCCAAAGCCGCCGCCCGTTCCTGACAGGCGCGCATACGGGGATAGATGGCCAAAATCGTCTCTTGCAGCATATCTTTGCTTGCGTCTTCCAGTTGCGTTGGCAGATTATCCGATTTATTTTCCAATTCTTCCAGCTCTAAATTGATGTCCAGCACTTCTTTCTGCAGACGGCTCGTCGCGTCTTTCGCCTCTTGGAGGTTCCGCTCGTGAACATCGTCGGTCAATTGCAGAATGCGGTTTAGAAATTCCCGTTTTTTTTGGATCAATATTTGCTCCGCCTCTTTGATGCGCGCGTTTTCTATCATTAAATTTTTGATTTTATTTTCGAGGGCGATCATTTTTCCGCTTTTTTGATTTTTAAACTGTTCCTGCCATAGGCCGTCCAAAATAAGAAGCGGCGGTTTGAGATCCTGCAGGAGATCGGGATCCAGGCGAAGCGACTTTCTTTCGTTTGCTTTTTTCATGACAGAGCCGTCCCCGCCTTCATCAAATCGGCGCCCCAAATTTTGAGCGCCTGCGCTATTCGCGCGAGAGGCAGACCCATCACTGTATAATAGTCTCCTTCTATTCGTTCCACCAAAAACGATCCCTTGCCTTGAATCGCGTAAGCGCCCGCTTTGTCAAAAGGCTCGCAGGTATAAATGTAGTCCCATATTTCCTCATCGCGCATCGCGTGCATAAACACGTCTGTCTTTTCCACAAAATTTTTCCGCCGAACCGGATCATTTTCCAGATCCACGAGAGTCACGCCGGTGTAAACCGTATGCCGGCCGCCTTGCAGTTTGCGCAGGATTTGAAAAGCGCCGTCTCTGTCTTTCGGCTTACCCAGAATTTCCCTTTGTATGACCACGACAGTATCCGCGGCCAGGATGAAGGCGGGGCCATGTGCCCGTAGCAAAACATTATCGGCTTTTTCCCCGGAAAGGCGTTTGACCAGATCTCCCGGTGGTTCCGTTGGATTGATTGTTTCTCTGGTGTTGCTGATGCAAACTTCAAACGGAACCCCCAATTGCCTCAGCAGATCCTGACGGCGGGGCGACGCGGAAGCGAGTATGATCTTTTTCATTTGATTTTCATCCGTTTTTCTTTTGATTTTTATTGCTTCTCATATTTTTTTATAGACAAACGCGCCGAAGGCCATCCCCACCACGCCCGCGATGGTAATTTTAAATCGCAAGCCAAACGTCAGACGCATAATTTGCATCTCTATGGAAAGCGGTTCATCCAAACCAAAATTAAGGCCATAGTTCAACCATTCCCAGGAAGGGTACTTGGCCACGTATTGGCCGAGGAACCCGCCCAGTACAATCCCCGAAAGCATCAGCAAAAATAAAGTCCCGATGTTTTTTCTGTCTTTCATAACCACTAAATCGATCCCCCTCGAAAACGGCTGCTGTTATCATTCGTCAAACGGGTGAAACCGAACAAGCCAAATGCCCTCATCATTTAAATGAAAATGCATCTTTTTTTCGATCGAGATCAGGGCAGTATCCTCAAAGCTGGTCTCATAAGCTGTAAATTCGATCCAGCCTGTGCTGTCGCCATTGTCGGCAAATTTTCCGTCTTTCAGGCCCGCGAAGGCAATATTGGCGTAATCACTGCGGGTGCGCAAATCTGTGAGCAGCATATCCTCGTCGCTTTCTTTTTTAAAATCCTCTTTGGAGATTACCGCGTCCGTGCTTTCAAAAGAATAAAGATTGTACTCGCCTTCCCAATACCCTTCAATGCCGCATTGTATAAAGACCTGCGCGATATCCACAGGGCTGGCGTCTTTAAAGGCGCTGACATCAAAACGAAAATCTTTAGAATACTCGTCAAAAAGCTGTTGCTGCTGTTCTGTTAAGCTGAATTTTCCTTCGAAGCCTTCAGGCGGGATGAATGGATTTTCGTAATCACCGCTGGGCATGATCACGGCTTCCTGCACAGGGTCAGGCGATGGGGGCGGCGATGGCGACGGCTTACCCGAACATGCCGCAAGACAGAACGCGCCAATCAAATATGCGCTTATTATTATGGGTTTTTTTTGCATAAGCTAACCTCCTAAATCTTTAGCCGATCATATCATCAATGGGGCTGTCCGTCAATTTTTTCAAGTTCTTTTCAGTGCTAACGAGAGAAAGAAATTACCACGGCATAAAAATGAGAATAGCGTTGAAGAGAAGGAGAGGAAGCACAGATAGCCACAACGGATATTTTGAGACAAAACGCCCTCTGAGGCATCCTCAAGAAATTTTTAAAAATCCTTTGATTGAATTGCGCCCCCTTGTTTTTATGATAATATGCTTACACTAATAAAATCGAATATGGGTATGTACTTGACTGGGACGAACTGTGATAATGCCTATACAAAATCTATTTTATTTTTACCATAGATCACGATATCGCCCAATCGATCTAATCCACATCAAACAGAACACATGATTAAGATGAGTATATCCGATAATTTGTGTGTGATCATCCCCTGATAGCGATTATCCTCTATAGCTGAGAATTTTTCCCGAACCAGTTCATTCGCCGCGGATTCGGCTTTTTATTCTTCCATATTTACCTCTTATTGGAAATAAATAATTTGTTCATAATTTATGAAACCGTCGTGTCAGGATGCCTAAAGCGATTGACAATAAATTTCCAGCGGATTAAAATAGTGTCAAAGGGCGAGTAGAAGATAATTTTAAACTTTGGTGTAGATTCAGCGTTTATAGCATGAGTCTGCATAGCCCACTGGACAAAACATTACTTACCACTATTTTGACATGACTTTTCACGCGTCCATTCTAAAAAAACCAGAAAGCCCCTCGGGATTGTGCTGTAACACAGCCCCGAGAGGCTTTCTGATTTGTAATTAAATA
The DNA here is from genome assembly GCA_031289625.1 of Clostridiales bacterium. Classification (GTDB taxonomy): domain Bacteria; phylum Bacillota; class Clostridia; order Lachnospirales; family WQUN01; genus JAITPB01. The sequence goes on from JAITPB010000181.1 coordinate 13,893, forward strand.
CGGGAACCTTTTACCCTCTTAAAAACTCTATACAGTGTCCGAACAAAAATAACGAACGAAGGAGGGGGCTCGCTTGCGAAATACAACCGTGATCGGCGATACGGCGCGTGAGCCGGTTTATGGCATGGCCAAGAATGTAGATTGGGAAACTGTTTTTCTCACAGGCGTCAAATCCTGCGCAAATCATATGTTCAGAATCGCCTATGGCATTCTGCGCCATCCAGCGGACGCAGAGGACGCCGTCGGAAGCAGTGTGCTGACGGCTTACGCCAAAATCCAGACGCTCAAAACTGCGGACAGCTTCAAACCGTGGATCATGAAAATTCTGGTGCGGGAATGCTACGCCATTCTCCGGAAACGGAAAAAAACGGATTTATACGATCAGATTCCAGACATTCCCGTTATGGAACCATACCGCGACGGTGAATTATGGAACGCTGTCCGCCAGTTGGAGGATAAATTCCGCGCTGTCGTGATGCTGTTTTATTACGAAGATATGAGTATCGAGACGATTGCCGGAATATTGTCCCTGCCGCGCGGCACAGTTAAGTCAAGGCTTTCGCGCGCCAGATCCAAGTTGCGGCAATGGATGACAGAGGGAGGCTTGCTCTATGAATGAAAAACAATTTGACGCGAAAATAAAAAACATCGCGAGCCGCGAGAACATAAGCCTGCCCGGCGGCTATG